>NZ_JAHZMK010000024.1:359491-381216 GCF_020387775.1 Photorhabdus antumapuensis | reverse complement strand
ACCGCGACGTTAAGCAGTACAGTGGTAGCGATTGATGTACAAGTGTCTGCCAAAACGGCTACTCAGCAGACGCCGGTGAAGGTGGATAAAAAAGTCAGTTTTATCGGTCCTGATGAGCTTGCTTCTCTGACTGTTAGTCCAGATCACGTAACAGAAGGAGAAGGCGAGGGGCATACTTACACCTTTACTGCCACGGTAAAAGATTTTTCCGGGCAAGCGAAAAGCGGTGTTACGGTGGCTTGGAGTGCAACAAATAGTAAGGGAGTTACCATTACTGATAAAAACCTGGTTACTCAGGTAGTGGGTGATGGTAAAACAGATGCTGATGGGAAAGCTCAATACCAGATATATAGCAAAAGCGGCGGGTTTGTTGCTGTTATGGTAACGGCCAAAGTGAATGATTCATCTGTTGGCTCTAAGAATAAAACAGTGGAAATTAAGGCTAATGAGCAGGATGTTACTGGCTTCTTTATATTAGATTATGACCCTATGGATGGAAAAGGATATGGGCCTTTGGTTCCAAAAGAAAGAATGAATTTTGCTTGGCCAAAAATGACGTTTAAACCTGAGTATTTGCCTGGAGAAGCACATATAGCTGGTTATCCTGGAGTATATGACTCAAGTAATAGGAACGTAGTTGATGTGAATGGAGAGCATTTTCAAGTTAAAAAAGCAGGAACGGCTACATTAACTGCGACATTTACACACCCAAAATCTGGTCGGTATTTAAAATATGTTATTCCTGATGTGAAAATTGATCACTTTGTGATTTTTGATCCTGACCCGATAGGGCCGGGGGTTGGTTACCCTGACCTGAAAAGTCGTATTGACGAGAGTCAACCTTTACCTCGTTGTACAAGAGGAAATAGGATAAAGGAGAGTGATCTTGGTAGTTCAATTGATTATCTGGTTAATAATTTGAATTTGAATCTTCTTGAGAAGGGTTTATTAGGAGATCCACTGAGAGGGGTAAGTGCTGGGGGAATAACAATGGGAGGGCTACAAATAAATAACAAAAAAATTAAGGCTCATTTGTTGAATAAGAACAATTTAAATGCAGTGGCTTATGTGGTTTTATGTGAGGAGTAGGGAAGAAATAATAGGGAGTAAGCATTATTGTTGAAGCGCATTATTTTGATAGAAAATTAGGTGTTTGTTACTTATTGGTGTTTAATTCTAATATTAGGTTTAATGTGTTAACACTTACAGCAGATATAATTTCAGGAATGACGATTTTAGGAGAGTGTCCAGTTGACATTACTGTGACTTATAGTGAAAACATAGCCATGCTATCTTCTCGTTATTTTAAGAGATTCAGTCCCTAATGAGCGATCACATAGGTTTCTCATACATTAGCTGTAGCTAGAATTTTTACTCACCAAGGTCATTTAGAACTTGGATAGCGAGGGAAAAGCAATTATTTAATTATTCACTGAAATCAATATAGATGATGTTATTTATATGAATGTTTACGCTGATGGTATTGTGTGAGAGAAGTTAGATTAAGTATTTATTACTATTGATCCTAATACATTAATCAAGGAATATGTGGAGGTTGGAGTCAGTGTTATTCAGCTTGGTCAGGTGCTTTTTTCATATGTTGACTCATATGCTGATGGTTTCTGACTTAGTTTCTTGAATATGAGGAGGAAACACTGTATCCCACTTTATAATACCTTTTGGATAAAGAATAGATTGCTATTACAGTAATGACTAGAGTAAATGGTTTATTTATATGACAAACAGGAAGGAGGTAATAGAGAGTAAGCATCGTTGTATAAACGCATTATTTTGATAGAAAATTAAGTGTTTGTTACTGATTGGTGTTTAACTTTAATATGAGGTTTAATATGTCAACATTTACAGCAGATATAGTTTCAGGAGTAACGGTTTTAGAAGAGTGTCCGGTTGTTATCACTGTGACTTATTCAGGCGATGATACTCACAAAGTAACGGATTCGACTGACATAGTGTACGATAACCCGAAAAATACCAGTTTTGATGATATCCCTCGTATTTCAAGAGATATTGAGAAAAATACCTGTACTGCGAAATTTGTTGTTACTGCTACTTCTGGCGCCGGTGATTTCACCATAACATTTTCAATGGATCAGGCGACGGACCCCGATGCTAAATTGGAAATTGCATGTCATTCTATTGATAAAAATGGTTTTTCATATGCAGCGTTTGAACCTATCATTATTGGCGATTCGTTGATAAAAGACTTATCTCCGGCAGCAGATAATGAGCGACCTTCTAAATTTAATGGTAGCCTCCTCGTTAATCTATATGCGCTGAGTAAAACAAATGATCCGTTACCCTATTTTCAAATTCCTCTGGTAATTGATAATTTAGTACGTATTTTTGGGTATGATGGCGATCGACTTACGGAAGAAATATTTCCTTTTATTCAAGAATTAGATAACAACAAATACTATATTAATACGAATAATGAAGGTTTTGTTGCCTTAAAGATTTTTCCCAGTCAGGAGGAAACGGGGAACTATGTAGTTAATATGTTCACCGAATTGCAGGGTTTTTCAAGAAAATCTTCATCAAATATTTTGTTTATTACAGAAGACATTGCTCCAACTCTTGTGATGCCAGATATAGAAGAGCTGGATGGTGATAGATTAACGCCATCAACAGGATATAGCAGTACAGGTTTTCATGTGGGTATCCCGTTTTATGAAGGTGTTAGACCGAAAGATAGAATTTTCTTAATGATCAGAGAAGGTAATGACGAAACGCTAAGTGTGTCTGCTGTCATTACTGATCTGAATCAGTTGGATATACCATTTATTTTAGTTCCATATGCTAGTGTTCCAAATATTGGCAATAATGAGTTATACTATTACGTAGCTGATGTAATGGGAAACATAACTATGTCATCCTCTCTCTATTTTAATTTATCGAGGTCAGTACCAAATGTACCACCAGAGATTAAGCGTATATTAGCGAGACCTAGAATTTTTAATCATAGAACGCAGTTGGAATTTGTGTGGCCAGCTAAGATCAATCTTGATGGTATTTTAGGAGGGGGGATGGATGCCCATATTGCTGTGGGTGAAAACAGTGGAATAGAGGTAAATAATGTCATTAATGTACGTATTTACGTTAATGGTATTGTAAATGAGAATCCATCTTCGAAAATTTATTCTGTTGAACCTCATGCGGTAACTGCCGACGAAGTGGCGGCAGGAGAAGCTATTATTCCGCTTGGTCAGGGGCCTTTTACTAATGTAGACTCATATGGTGATGGTACGCCAGGTTCAGTTTATATCACTTACAGCGTAGGCCAAAAAGAATCTAAGATTTGGTTTGGATACCTTGATACTGTTCCACCTGGACAATAAGTTTAACTGATTGGGATTTTATTTATTTGTTGGAAAATGCTTACGCATTTTCCATTTTTTCGAACATATTTCTTATTTGTAAGCTGGCGATTTCTTTATTATATACTATAATGTTTTATTAATCGTTGTTATTTTATTTTCAACCAAGGAATCATGGAGCTAATGGTGACAGTATGAATAATGGTCAACATGGCGGAAAGTGATTTAACAATTACCGTAATTTTAACTCCAGATATATTGTAATTATATAGGGTATAGTTGGATATAAAGATTATGTTTCGAGTAGAGATTTATTGTTATTATATTAACGGCTAAAGTAAATAATTTATTTATGTGACAAACAGGAAGGAGGTAATAGATAGTAAGCATCGTTGTATAAACGCATTATTTTGATAGAAAATTAAGTGTTTGTTACTGATTGGTGTTTAACTTTAATATGAGGTTTCATATGTCGACACTTACAGCAGATATCGTTTCAGGAATAACGGTTTTAGAAGAATGCCCAGTTGTCATTACTGTGACTTATTTGGGTGATGAGACTCATAAAGTAACAGAAACAACCGGCATAGTTTACAGTGACCTACAAGATGCCAGTTTTGATGATACCCTCCGTATTTCAAGGGATGTCGAGAAAAATACTTGCACTGCAAAATTTGTTGTTACTGCTCATTCCAGTGCCAGTGATTTCACTGTAACATTTTCGATGGATAAGGCTACAGATCCCGATGCTAAATTAGAAATTACGTTTCATCCTATTGGTGGAAATGATTTTTCGTATTCAGCATTTGAACCTATCATTATTGGAAATTCGTTGATAAAAGATTTATCTCCAGCAGCAGATGATGATAAGCCTTCTGAATTTAATGGCAACTTCCTTGTTAATATATATGCGTTGGGTAAAAATAAAGAAGCGTTACCCTATTTTCAAATTCCTCTGGTAACGGATAGACCAGTGCGTATTTTTGGGATTAAGCAAGGAGAAATGACGGAAGAAATATTGCCTTTTATTAGCGGGAAAGATAATTATCAATATTATATTAATACGAATAGTGATGGTTTTGTTGCCTTAAGAGTTTTTCCTAAGAAATCTAAAGGGAACTATTCAGTGCGTATGCTTACAAAACTTCCATATTTTTTAAGAAACGCTTCATCAGGTATTTTGATGATTACACGGAATATTTACCCAACTCTTCCAGCTCTGGGAATTGAGGAGTTGGTTGGAGATAAATTAACACCACCGATAGGAAATAGGAATATAGGCTTTCATGTGATTATCCCATCTTATGAAGGTGCTAAACCACTTGATCAGATTTTCTTAATAATTGAAGAAGATGATAGACAAGTAGAAAGCCAGTCTGCTGTAATCACTGAGCTGTATCAGTTGGATATGCCATTTATTTTAGTTCCGTATGCCGGTGTTCCAAATACTGGCGATAATCGGTTATCTTATTATGTGGTTGATGCAACTGGAAATATCACTGTGTCACCAGCCCTCTATTTTAATTTAACGCGGTTAGTACCGAATGTACCACCAGAGATTGAGCGTACATTAGCGGTACCCAGAATTCTCACTCATAAAGATCAGGAAGAACTTGGACAAAAAGGCAGTATCAATCTTGAGAGTATTTTAGGTGGTGGGTTGGATGTGCATATTGTTATGGATAAAAAAAATGGAATAGATGTAGATAGTGTTATCAAGGTGAATGTTTACATTAATGGTATTGTAGATAAGAATCCGTCTTCGCAACTTTATTCTCCTAAGTCTCATACGGTAACTGCCGACGAAGCAGCGGCTGGAGAAACTATTATTCCGCTTGGTCAGGCGCTTTTTTCTGGTGTGGACTCGTATAGTGATGGGGGGCCAGGTTCAGTTTATATCACTTACAGTGTAGGCCAAAAGGAATCTAAGATTTGGTATGGACGTATTGATACTGTTCCACCTGGACAATAAATTTAACTGATTGAACTTTTTATTTGCTGGAAAATGCGTCAGCATTTTCCATTTTTCCGGCCATGTTGCTTGTTTGTGGACTGGCGATTTCTTTATTACATGAATATAATATTTAATTAATCGTCTTCATTCTATTTTTAACCAATGAATCACGAAATTAATGGTGACAATATGAATAATGGTAAACATGGCGAAAAATGATTGAACAATTACCGTAATCTTAACCACAGATATATTGTGACTATATAGTATGCTTGGATGTAAAGTTTATTCTCTGAGTGATGGATCTATTATTACATTAATGGATAAAGTAAATAATTTATTTATGTGAGAAGTAGAAAGGAGGTAATAGGTAGTAAGCATCATTGTAGAAGCGCATTATTCTGGTAAGAAAATTAGACGTTTGTTACTTATTGGTGTTTAACTTTAATATGAGGTTTAATATGTCGACACTTACAGCAGATATCGTTTCGGGAATAACGGTTTTAGAAGAGTGCCCAGTTGTCATTACTGTGACTTATTCAGGTGATGAGACTCATAAAGTCACGGAAACGACTGATATAGTGTACAGTCTCCCAAAAAATACTAGCTTTGATTGTAATCATGGTATTTTAAGGGATACCGAGAAAAATACCTGTGTTGCGAAATTTGTTGTTGCGGCTCATTCCGGTGCCAGTGATTTCACCATAATGTTTTCAATGGATAAGGCTACGGACCCAGATGCTAAATTGGAGATTGCGTTTCATCCTGTTGATAAAAATGGTTTTTCATATGCCGCGTTTGAACCGATAATTATTGGCGATTCGTTGATAAAAGACCTCTCTCCGGCAGAAGATGATGAACGACCTTCTGAATTTAATGGTAGCCTCCTAGTTCATTTATATGCGCTGAGTAAAACAGATGATCCGTTACCTTATTTTCAAATTCCCCTGGTAACAGATAAGCCAGTGAGAATTTTTGGTTATAATAGAAGGCAATCTACGACAGAAATATTGCCTTTTATTAGTGAAAATGGTAATCATCAATATTATATTAATACCAACAGCAGAGGTTTTGTTGCCTTAAGAGTTTTTCCTAAAAAATTTAAGGGTAACTATTCAGTACGTATGTTCACAAAACTGCCATATTTGTTAAGAAATGCTTCATCAAGCATTCTATTTATTACAGAAGATATTGTTCCAA
Source organism: Photorhabdus antumapuensis (assembly GCF_020387775.1). Classification (NCBI taxonomy): domain Bacteria; kingdom Pseudomonadati; phylum Pseudomonadota; class Gammaproteobacteria; order Enterobacterales; family Morganellaceae; genus Photorhabdus; species Photorhabdus antumapuensis. The sequence goes on along the minus strand of NZ_JAHZMK010000024.1, from coordinate 374,727 downwards.
ATCTTCCTGCACCGAATATTGAAGAATTGGTTGGTGATAAATTAACACCACAGATAGGAAATAGCAGTACAGGTTTTCATGTTATTATTCCATCTTATTCAGGTGCTAAGCCACAAGATCAAGTTTTCTTAGTGATTAGAGAAGATAGTGAAGAAACTCAAAGTCAATCTGCTGTGATTTCTAATATGAATCAATTTGATATGCCATTTATTTTAGTTCCATATTCTAATATTCCAAATATTGGCGATAATGAATTATACTATTATGCGGCTGATACAATGGGAAACGTAACTATATCATCTTCCCTCTATTTTTATTTAACGAAGTCAGTACCGAATCAACCACCAGAGATTAGGCGTACATTAGCGGCACCTAGAATTTTCACTCATAAAGATCAGATCGAACTTAAACAGCGAGGTAAGATCAATCTTGTAAAAATTTTAGGGGGAGGGCTGGATGCGCGTATTGCTGTGGGTAAAAAAAATGGAATAGAGGTAGATAGTGTTATCAATGTGCGTATTTACGTTAATGGTGTTGTCAATCATAGTCCATCTTCAAAAATTTATTCTCTTGAACCTCATACGGTAACTGCCGACGAAGTGGCGGCAGGAGAGGCTATTATTCTGCTTGGTCAGGCACCTTTTACCGGTGTGGACTCATATGATGATGGACCAGGATTAGTTTATGTCACTTATAGTGCAAGTATAAAGAACTCCAAGATTTGGTTTGGACGCATTGATACGGTTCCACCTGGGCAATAAATTTAACTGATTGAGCATTTTCCATTTTCCCGGAGATGTTTCCCATTTGTAAACTGGCGATTTCTTTATTGCGTAACTATAATATTTTATTAAGCGTTATCATTTTATTTTCAATTAATAAATCATGGAGTTAATGGTGATAGTATGAATAATGGCATATCAAGTGTGATTATCACAGAAAACGCGGCGAAAAGTGATTTAACCGATTACCCTAATCTTAATCCCAAAAATATCGTGACTATATATGGTCTACCTGGGTATAAATTCTATGCTACGACATCTATCGGTGCTTTTATTGTAGACGATAACATTGATGTAGATCAGATCACATTGACGTTAGATGAGACTGGAAAAGGGCATTTTTATGTTCGTTCTCCGTTTGAACATAAAAATATTGAAAATAGTGAAGAATTTTCGGCTTTTGTGATGATTTACCCACAAGAGGATATCAATAAGGTCGTATCTTTTCCGCTTATTTTTGGTAATTATCGTCAGTCTGATGAAGCTATAGTATTTACCGCCTACAATTATACTACAGGCGCTCCGGCAGATGGGAAGACGCCTTGTTCGATATATCTTTTTATTGATCGTGAAAATAATGATGATATTAATCAAATCCGTATAAAAGTTAATAATAATGCACTTATCGATGGTTATAATAAAGACTGGGCAGATATTCTATTAAAGGAGGATGGTAGTGCGACAGTGAATGTGACTAGCAACACAGTAGGTAAAGTTAATGTTTTGCTAACCGCACCTGATTCAAATTCAGGGGATAAAGTCAATTTTGTTTTATCGTTCAGACCGATTCCAATGGGAGGTGAAATATGATTACCAATAACGACAATACATTTATTTTTTTATCGTCTCCAGAGTTGCCGCAAGCAGATAATGATGGTTTGATTGATGTTTCTGTTCAACAGAACCAAGATTTAATTATTAAAGTACCTTATCATGAGTGGCTAAGAATCGGGGATGTGATCGTGGTAAATGTTGGGGGGATTTTTTCTCGACCATATTATGTTCAGAATATTAATCTTGATTTTTTTACTGTAATTATTCCATTCTCTGAAATACCTGATGGTTGCTATAATGTGACTTATACATCAGTTGATGATTTCGAGAATGAAAATTTCTCTAAACCGGCTGTTATTAAAGTTATTAATTCTCCATCGATAAAATTATTACCATCAATTTATCCAGATTCAACATCTGGCGTTATTCACTATTCATCTCTTGTACAACATCATGGGTTAAATGTGCATATTAGTTATCAGCAGATGCAGAAAGGCGATAGCGTTGTATTCCACTGGCAAGGACATAATTTTAACTATGATCCGATTGCGAGGGCGGCCTGGGATGCACAGCCAATAACAGTCAGTGATGAGGATATTAAGAGGGGTTATGTTTCTTTAGTGGTGCCGGTGGAAAACGTTCTTTGTTTGGGTCAGGAAGGCGTGGGAACAGGGTATTATGAGGTTGGTAATACTATTTCTGCTCTAGGTTCAGTGATCTTGTCGCTAATGGATATGTCATCTGTCATCATGTCAATTAGTGAAGGTGCGCCGATATTATCTAATGAATATCCTAAAATAAACCCGAAAAATTTGGTTGCGGTTTATGGGCCGCCAGGAAAGAGGTTATTGGCCAGTGTTGAGTCGGGCAATATTGTTGAAGGGAATGGTGCAAAATATCAGTTTGCTCCCAATAGTTTTGGGTTGGCTTATTTCCATTTGCAATCTGAGACAACGGGTAGTTTTCGCTGTACTGTTTCTGCGGAGGGCGGGTCTGTAACACCGGGTGTAGGTCAGGCAATATTTAGTGAGTGGAGAGATGGCGGAGATATTATCAAAGCTTATGCATTTACCTCTGAAGTCCCTGCTGATGGCGTGAGTGTGTGTAGTGGTTATGTTATTGTGGACCGCACTGTCTATTCTGGCAAAAGATTACTTGTTCGTACTGACGGTTCAGCGATAATTTCAGGTTTTGGTGATAACGAGAGAGAGTTGCAGGTTGCAATTAGTAAGGATGGTTGTACAACTTTCCATATAACTAATACCAAAGCAGAAAAAAATAATGTGATAATAAGTTTATCCGATATTGATCAGTCGATTCAATTTTCTATTAATTTTAAATATTTTCCTTCTATTTAACGTAAGGAATATTGTTAATTAGCATAATATTATCAAGTGGAAATCATTTTGTTTTTTAACTTTAAATCGATGATAACATATATAAATATATGTGATAGTGATAAATTAGGAGAATAAAATGGATAACGAACAGGTACTAGAAAATTCTAAGACATTAAATTGGGTATCGAGTGAAAAAACCGAGACTGCGGATAAGTCTATACATATCGATATCAAAGTAATTCAAGATAATTATTTATTGCATGAAACGAATGTAATTTTCACGCTAGATAATGAATCTATGGCATTTAAAGATAATAATGATCGTAAAATTATAAAAAGTACAGGAGTAATGGGTAAGATATCAGTTGAAATAATCTCTACTGGTTCAACTCCGTGTCAAGGGAATGTATATGCTTGTTTGGAAGATGATGCTCAAATAAAAGCCTCTCCTCTCCAGATCGAGTTTACTGCTATTCCTGTGGCAACTCTTAATCTTGACTTAGAAAAAGATGATGCATGGGCTAATAGTACCGATGAGAATAGAGTAGTTGCAACTGCGTATGATAAGTCTGGTAACGGAATTAAAAGCCAAAAAATAACTTTCAATGTAAATGATTGGGCAACGGTATTTCCGTCTTCGGGTATAACAGATAAAGAGGGTAAAATAACGGCTTCAATACAATCTAGTGGTGCTGGGGCGGTGAGACTAATGGCACAAACGGAAGATATTGCAGAGGTTGCAATTATGCGTTTCACGGAGAATCCATATCGGTTAGAGATCACAAAATTTCCGGATGTGTTATCTTCATTTTCGAGCGGTATTATAGCTGGATATTTATATAAGAATGGCATAGGTGAGCCTAATGTAACCATAAAAGTATCTATGGGATCTTATCTGTTCCTGGATGATAAAGACAAAAATATGACTACCGATAAAAATGGATATTTTAGCTTTGGCGTTTATTCTACTTATTCTCAAGGGTATTCTCCTCGTCATATACCTGCTGTGAGTAGATCTTCATCGGTTGGTATAAGTTGTATTGTTGGACGGATATATAGTCAAAGGTGGATAGTATTAACTCCAGGGCTATATTAGGTGCTGGATATTTTTGGGGATACTAATTGCATGATTGCTCATTGAAAAATCAGAGAAGTTCACTATTTTTAGCCGTTATCATGCAGTTTGAAAATAAGATGATTTTTATTATATCGGTAGGGATCATTGAATAAAAATATATAACTTGGATGGAATTTTACAACTATCATTGTTATACATCAATATTTAGTTAAAAACCTGAACTTCTCTTTAAGTGAAGTTCAGGCTACCTAACTCATTATTTCTTCATGTCATTTCTCACAATGATTAAGGAATTGTTATTAAATCTCCTTTAGTTGTGATCGCGTCCGCAATGACCTTTTGTGAAATAGGGCTATACTATAAATAGGCTATATAGTTATATAGAGTCAATTAACGTTAGCTTTTGAATTTTTCGGTTCTTAGTGTTCACGAAGAGTGTGTATCCACGAAGAGTGTTGGAGGTAACAAATGAAACGTCAAAGTGCCTTCATTGTCGGCAATGTATTGATGGGTGTCGGTATGTTCACCATAGTGAGTAGCCTGGCTTATACATTATTGCCTCACATCTTCGGTTTTGGCTGGCCTGAGTTTTTATCTGAAGCAGCGCTATTGGGAGTTTTTATTGGTGCGCTTGTTTGGTTGGCTGGTGCCGGTGTGGGAGGCCGGGAAGGTGTGGCAGATCGTTACTGGTGGTTAAGAAACTATGATGAACGTTATCGTCGTGGTGATCATCGGTATCCATAACAAAAATAGAGTTATCGTAGTTTGTGCTAATGGAGAAGTATTATTATTCCAGATAAGCAGAAAACCCGTTGAAGCTTTTGTACAACGGGTTTTTTCTTAAATAGCGATATATACCCGTTATCTTTCAAGCTGCCTCTTTGTTGGCTGCACTCACTCACCCCGGTCACATAGTTATCTATGCTCCCGGGGATTCGCTCCCTTGCCGTCGCGATGCAACTCGAAATCTATTAGGTATATGAGTACAACTATTTATTAGTGCTCAAACATTGCAGAAATTGATTCTTCATTACTGATACGCCGGATCGCTTCAGCTAACATGCCGGACAGAGTGAGAGTACGAACCTTATTGAGCGCCTTGATCTCAGCAGATAATGGGATGGTGTCACAGACAACCACTTCATCAATCACCGAGTTTTTAATGTTGTCCACCGCATTGCCGGAGAAAATCGGGTGAGTGGCATAGGCAAAGACACGTTTTGCTCCGCGTTCTTTTAATGCTTCAGCCGCTTTGCATAAGGTGCCGCCGGTATCGATCATGTCATCGACCAGCACGCAGTCGCGGCCAGCGACATCACCGATAATATGCATCACCTGAGAAACGTTAGCGCGTGGGCGGCGTTTATCGATGATTGCCATATCGGTATCATTCAGCAGCTTAGCAATAGCACGTGCGCGGACAACCCCGCCAATATCCGGGGAAACAACGATAGGGTTTTCTAACTCTTTCTGTAGCATATCTTCCAGCAAAATTGGGCTGCCAAATACGTTATCAACTGGAACATCAAAGAAACCTTGGATCTGCTCAGCATGCAGATCAACAGTCAGTACGCGGTCTACACCGACACTGGACAGGAAGTCTGCAACCACTTTGGCGGTAATTGGCACACGGGCGGAACGGACTCGACGGTCCTGACGGGCATAACCGAAATAAGGGATTACTGCGGTAATACGTCCTGCGGAAGCACGACGCAGTGCATCAACCATAACGACTAATTCCATCAGGTTGTCGTTAGTCGGTGCACAAGTGGACTGGATGATGAAAATATCACCACCACGCACATTTTCGTTAACTTGCACGCTGACTTCACCATCGCTGAAACGGCCGACAGCAGCATCTCCAAGATTAGTGTATAGGCGGTTGGCAACACGTTGTGCTAGTTCCGGGATAGCGTTACCAGCAAAAAGCTTCATATCGGGCACGAGAAAAACCTCAGGCTTGCGTCCAGAGAGATATTGTTGACCAATGATAAATAACATATTTATTCATTGGTTCAATAACACGGGTATCCCAGAGCGAAAACTGTGCAAAGGTGAATTGTTAACGCCACGCGTAACAAAACCCTGCAACCACTCAGGGGCTTGATTTAACACCTTACGGGCCGATGCTTCTGATTCAAACTCACTGAATACACATGCACCGGTTCCGGTCAGGCGTGACGGCGCGTATTCTAGCAGCCATGAAAGAAGCTGTTCAACCTTACGGAAACGTTTTCTTACAAGAGATTCACAATCATTCACGTACGGAGCCTTTAATAATGCGGCCAGAGGGCGAATTGGCGTATCACGTTTTAATTCTGGATCTGTGAAGACGCGCAGAGTTGAGATTTCAATACCAGGATGCGCAACCAGATACCACTTTTCTTCCGGCTCTGCTATGTGCAGGATTTCACCAATACCTTCTGCGAATGCGGCATGCCCTTTGACAAAGATGGGCACATCAGCACCAAGATTCACGCCGAGGGCCGCCAGTGTTTCGTCTGTGAAACCGGTTTGCCAGTGATAATTCAGAGCAATGAGTACGGTAGCGGCATTGGATGAACCTCCGCCTAACCCGCCGCCCATTGGCAGACGTTTGTTGATATGAATATCAGCACCTTTATGAGCAATACCCGTATGGTGTTTGTCGCTGTAGGATTGCAAGAGACGTGCTGCGCGAACAATCAGGTTGTTATCGTGTTCCACACCCTCTACCGGTGTCAGTAAACGGATTTCATTATCCTGACGAGGGGTAATCGTAATTTCATCACCATAATTAAGAAATTGAAATAGCGTTTGTAACTGGTGGTAACCGTCAGCGCGACGACCGGTGATATAGAGAAATAGGTTAAGTTTTGCCGGTGAGGGCCAAGTTAATGTCATTATTTTGTGGTCCAGTTATCCATTTTCAGTTTGATGCGGCGATCACCCTGAATCAGTTCCAGACGGTTGGGAAGGGCGGGGGTTGTTGAGGTATCGTAGGATTGATAATTAACCTGCCATGTCGCGCCATTTTGCTGATAATTGACGGTTTTCAATAGATAGCTAGCATCCAGTTTAAAGTTTTTGGCATCACCGGGAAGACCCGTGATCCAATGCCGCAGATTATCTAGTGGAATATCCATATTGGTGAACTGATAAATTATCTCTTCGGGGTTATCGCTAAAATATTTTTTACCTTGGCTATCGGTTAATTGCGTTATGCTTGGTTGAACGATCAGCTCTAATTCAGTGCTGCCTAGTGGGTTAGTCAGTAATAAACGGTAGCGTTCAGGATGATATTGTTGCCAGAAAAAGCGGGCATAAACTTTTTTCTCATTAGACAGATAGGCAAAAGATCCACGTGTTTGATATTGATTTAATTGCTGTAGCTGTTGGGTACGTGCTCGCCATTGGGGAGAATCCGCTGAACCGGATCCACCAGGTTGCGTTAATGTACAGGCGGTCAACAGCACACAAGAGAGTGGCAGCAGACGGAATAGTGATAATTTTTGCATTGGCTTCATCGGCAATCCCTGTTTAATAACGTGAAAACTTTTACCTCACTTAATAATGAAGAATGAAGTATTAATCCAGTTAAATTTCAAAAAAATGTTCTGAATAATGATATCAGACACTGCTGATTGTCTTTTATTGATCTGAGGTATCAAGTAGAATGCACAGCTTATAAGAGTCCTTATTAAGGGTGATGATTTCATCAAAACAAGATGTTTTTTACGATGAACTGCCTTCCTGCTGATAATTCAATATGACTTTGTTAGCACTTGGTATCAACCATAAAACCGCTCCTGTATCCCTGCGTGAACGGGTGACTTTTTCACCGGACACTATCAGTGAAGCACTCGACAACCTTCTCCAGCAACCCTTGGTGAGGGGGGGAGTTTTATTGTCAACGTGTAACCGTACGGAGCTTTATCTCAGCGTGGAACAGCAGGATAATCTGTATGAACAGTTAATTGGCTGGTTGTGTGAATACCATCAACTCAATCCCAAAGAGCTAAAATCCAGTATTTACTGGCATTGTGATAATGAAGCTGTGAGCCACTTGATGAGAGTGGCGAGTGGGCTGGATTCGTTGGTACTTGGAGAACCTCAGATTCTTGGGCAAGTGAAGAAAGCATTTGCCGAGTCGCAGCACAGCCACTCTTTATCGAGTGAACTGGAGCGATTGTTTCAGAAATCATTTTCTGTTGCCAAGCGCATCAGAACGGAAACGGAGATTGGTTCGAATGCGGTTTCTGTTGCATTTGCCGCTTGTACCCTGGCGCGGCAGATTTTTGAATCACTTTCTGAACTGAATATTTTGCTGGTAGGTGCCGGAGAAACAATTGAGCTAGCTGCTCGTCATTTGAAAGAGCATCGTGTGCACCATATGATGATTGCTAACAGGACGAAAGAGAAGGCACAGGTATTGGCTGATGAAGTTCAGGCGGAAGTGATCACCTTGCCTGAAATTGACATACGTTTAGCTGAAGCTGATATTGTTATCAGTTCGACTGCCAGCCCTTTGCCTATTATTGGTAAAGGAATGGTTGAACGTGCATTAAAGTTACGCCGTAACCAACCAATGTTGCTCATTGACATTGCGGTTCCTCGTGATATAGAGCCTGATGTGGAAAAACTCAATAATGTCTATCTCTACAGTGTTGATGATTTGCAGGCAATTATTCAGCAGAATCTTGCGCAGCGCAAAGCAGCGGCGGTTCAGGCTGAATGTATTGTTCAGCAGGAAAGCCGTTATTTCATGGACTGGTTGCGTTCGCAGGGCGCGGTAAATTCAATCCGTGAGTATCGTAATCAGGCGGAACAGGTGCGGGCTGAGATGGCAGCTAGGGCACTGACTGCTATCAATCAGGGGGCTGACGTAGAACAGGCAATCAATCAATTGACTTATCAATTGATGAACCGCCTGATACATGCTCCTACCAAATCACTCCAGCAAGCAGCCAGTAATGGTGACCTGGAGCGTCTTAATTTATTACGTGACAGCCTGGGGCTGGAACATAATTAACCATATCTCGGAAATAGGGTCTGAAACCAAGAATGAAGCCTTCTATTGTTGCTAAATTGGAAGCATTGCAAGAACGTCACGAGGAAGTTTTGGCTCATCTCGGTGATGCCGATGTGATTGCTGATCAGGAACGTTTTCGTGCTTTGTCGCGGGAATATGCTCAACTGACTGATGTGACGAACTGTTTTAAGGTCTGGCGTGCTGTTCAGGATGATCTTAAAGCAGCCGAAATCATGCTTGATGACCCTGAAATGCGGGAGATGGCACAGGAAGAGATCAGGGACGCCAAGGTCCGCAATGAAGAATTAGAGCGGCAGCTACAATTGTTGCTGTTGCCGAAAGATCCTGATGATGAGCGTAACTGTTTTCTTGAAGTACGCGCGGGAACCGGTGGTGATGAAGCGGCTATTTTCGCCGGGGATCTGTTTCGTATGTACAGCCGTTATGCTGAATCCCGTCGTTGGAAAGTTGAGGTCATCAGTGCTAACGATGGTGAGCATGGTGGCTATAAGGAAATTATTGCTAAAGTTTCCGGTGACCAGGTTTATGGTCATTTAAAATTTGAATCGGGCGGTCATCGTGTTCAACGTGTACCGGAAACCGAATCACAAGGGCGTATTCACACTTCTGCTTGTACTGTGGCGGTTTTGCCGGAGGTCCCGGAAGCCGAGTTGCCCGACATCAGCCCAAATGATTTGCGTATTGATACGTTTCGTTCGTCTGGTGCGGGTGGTCAGCACGTCAATACCACGGATTCCGCCATCCGTATCACGCATATTCCAACCGGTATTGTGGTTGAGTGTCAGGATGAGCGCTCTCAGCATAAAAACAAAGCCAAAGCGATGTCCGTATTGGCAGCGCGTATTCATGCTGCTGAAGTTCGTAAGCGTCGAGAAGCCGAGGCTTCTGAGCGTCGTAACTTATTAGGCTCCGGTGACCGTTCAGATCGCAACCGCACTTACAATTTTCCACAAGGGCGAGTGACGGATCACCGTATTAACTTGACGTTATACCGCCTTGATGAAGTGATGGAAGGCAAATTGGATATGCTTGTTCAGCCGATCGTTAATGAGTATCAGGCTGATCTATTATCAGCTTTGTCAGAGCAGGATTGATGGATTATCAATCTTGGCTTAAACAAGCCACAATACAGTTATCGGCAAGTGACACTCCTAAACGAGATGCAGAAATTTTGTTGGGGTTTGTCACTCACCATTCCCGAACTTACATACTGGCATTCGGTGAAACTCAGCTAGCTTCGGAGCAGTTCAGCCAGCTTGAGGCTTTACTCGCTCGCCGGGTAAAAGGTGAACCTATTGCCTACATCACGGGTGAGCGTGAATTCTGGTCGTTGCCATTAAATGTTTCTCCCGCTACGTTAATCCCGCGTCCTGACACAGAATGTCTGGTAGAAAAAGCGCTTGAACGGCTATCGCTGACACCTTGCCATATTCTGGATTTGGGAACGGGAACCGGCGCAATTGCATTGGCAATCGCTAGTGAGCGCCTTGATTGCCGGGTTACCGGGGTTGATATCAATCCTGATGCGGTCATGCTGGCGCGGGGCAATGCGGAAAAACTCAAAATCCAAAATGTGGATTTTTTGTTAAGCAATTGGTTCTCTTCGTTGGATAATCAACAGTTTAGTATGATTGTCAGTAATCCGCCTTACATAGATGAAACCGATCCACATCTATCTCAGGGCGATGTTCGGTTTGAGCCAGATAGTGCATTAATTGCGGCAAAACAGGGAATTGCTGATCTGAATACCATCATTGATCTATCTCGCCATTTTTTGTTACCTGGTGGATGGTTGTTATTGGAACATGGTTGGAAACAGGGAAATGTTGTAAGAAGCCTGTTTTCTGAAAGTGGTTATCGGCAGGTGGCTACTTTTCAGGATTATGGCGGTAATGAGCGAATAACACTGGGTCAGTGGAAAAGTGATGAAAGCCATAGCTGATTATGAATTTAATAATGCATCGTTAAGTAGCGGTATCCTGTTAATTTCCAGAACCTTGCGTTCTGATTTTCCTCAGCATTCAGTGGAAATGCAGCTTCAAGCATTGATTGATGAAGCCAGACGCGAAATATCTCCGCAGCTAAATATAGAAGAACGGTTGGAAAAATTACTGAGGCTTTTTTATCAAAGCTGGAAATTCGGCGGTGCCAGTGGTGTTTATTGTCTGTCAGATACATTATGGCTAGATAAAGTACTGCAAAGCCGCCAAGGTTCCTCTGCTGTTTTAGGGGTAATTCTTATCCATATTGCTCAGGCTTTAGAACTGTCATTTATGCCGGTTGTTTTTCCAACACAGTTGATTTTGCGTGTTGATTATCCAGATAACACGGCGAAGTTTATTAATCCACTCAATGGCGAAGCGTTAAGTGAATATGTGCTTGATGTGTGGCTTAAAGGTAATATTAGCCAGACGGCTAAATTAGCAGCCGATGATTTGCAAGGATCTGATAACGCCAGCATTGTACGTAAAGTGCTGGATACAATAAAAGTCGCATTAATGGATGAAGGACAAATGGAATTGGCGCTGAGGACGAGTGAAGCGGTGCTGATGTTTGATCCCGATAACCCCTATGAAATACGTGATAGGGGGCTGATTTATGCGGAACTTGATTGTAATCATGTTGCGGTTTCTGATTTAAATTATTTTGTGGAGCACTGCCCGGAGGACCCGGTGGCAGAAATGATCAGAATGCAGATATACGCCATTAAGCAGCAATGCATTGTTTTACATTGAAATACTGTTTTACATTGAGATACTGTTTTGCATTGACAATATTATTTTGCACTAAATAGTGCACTGCACTGATTTATCTCATTAATTTATTGGTCCCTAACGGAAGGTATAAGTATGCAACAGAAAGTGGTTCATATTGGTGATATCAAGGTCGCGAATGATCTGCCGTTTGTTCTCTTTGGTGGTATGAATGTCCTTGAGTCACGGGATTTGGCCATGAGTATTTGTGAGCACTATGTGACAGTGACACAAAAATTGGGCATTCCTTATGTTTTCAAAGCCTCCTTTGATAAAGCAAACCGATCATCAATTCACTCTTACCGTGGCCCCGGTCTGGAAGAGGGGATGAAGATTTTTCAGGAACTGAAACAAACTTTCGGTGTGAAAATTATCACGGATGTGCATGAACCGGCACAGGCGCAACCGGTGGCGGAAGTGGTTGATGTCATCCAACTGCCAGCATTTCTGGCGCGTCAAACTGATTTAGTTGAGACGATGGCGCGTACCGGCGCGGTGATTAACGTTAAAAAACCCCAGTTTATCAGCCCAGGGCAGATGGGGAATATTGTGGAAAAATTCAAAGAAGGCGGTAACGATCAGGTGATCTTGTGTGACCGTGGCAGCAACTTTGGTTATGACAATTTGGTGGTGGATATGTTGGGCTTCAATGTTATGGCCCAGGCAACAGGGGGACATCCGGTAATTTTTGATGTCACTCATTCACTACAATGCCGCGATCCATTGGGTGCTGCGTCTGGTGGTCGTCGTGCTCAGGTTGCTGAACTGGCGCGTGCGGGAATGGCAGTCGGTATTGCGGGCCTGTTCCTTGAAGCTCATCCTGATCCTGCGAATGCGAGGTGTGATGGCCCATCAGCCTTGCCGTTGGCAAAACTTGAGCCATTCTTGAGCCAGATGAAAGCGATTGATGATGTGGTGAAAAACTTCCCTCAACTGGATACCAGTAAATAAAGAAGCTTTCTGATGGTGTGACATCAAATGATGAAGAGATTTGGCGCTGGTTTACAGCGCCATTAATTATGAGAAAAAAGTTATTGGAAACAGGGCGAGCAAGCTTTTGTCTGACAATTTCAGCTATCCATTTTGCCATTGAAATTTAACTCTTCCATTGCTCGTGGCAATGTCGCATGGAAGCTAAGGTGATTTTCAACCAATGGGATTCTGGCTCTGGCCAATGTTTTTAAAGGCTGGAATGGAATATCACAAACAGCAATATATTTATCCTTACCCACTTCATCAATAAAACGTTGGAAAGCGTGCAGCCCACCGGCATCTAGCACAGGAACGGCATCCCATTGCATGAGAATTGTCTGATAACTGGCGCTTTCTTCCTTTAATTCGGTGAAGATACGTTCAGCGGCGGCAAAGAATAGCGGGCCATTGATACGAACAACCAGCAGAGCTTTATCGACATTTGTTTGTGGCAATTGACTGATGCGAGTCATATTAGCTATTCGACGCATAAACAGCAGTGAAGCTAATACGATACCAATCGTAATGGCGATAACCATATCAAACAGTACGGTGAGCGACATGCAAAGTACCAGCACAATAATGTCATCCTTGGGTGCGCGGCGCATTAGATCGATAACTTTATGTATTTCACTCATATTCCAGGCGACCATGAGCAACAAGGCGGACATAGCGGCCAGAGGAAGATAGGAGAGCATGGGGGCCAATGCCAGTAAAGTCAATAAAACGAGCAGAGAGTGAACAATGGCTGAAACTGGTGATGTTGCGCCGGCCCTGATATTGGCGGCTGAGCGGGCGATTGCGGCGGTAGCTGTAATACCCCCGAAGAATGGTACGGCAATATTTCCCAATCCTTGACCAATCAATTCACTGTTTGAGTGATGCTTTTTACCGGTCATACCATCCAAAACCACGGCACAAAGCAGTGATTCAATGGCGCCTAACATTGCCATTGAAAAGGCGGCGGGTAATAGAGCTGAAACTGTTGACCAACTTATATCAACCTGATGAGCATCCATATCAGGTAAATGCCACGGTAAAACAAATTGCGGTAGGATGGGTGGGATACCTTGCCCTTGTGTACCGTCATTCAATATATAACTAAATTCAGAACCAATGGTAGCAACATGTTGATCGAATAAGTTCATGATCCCCATCACAGCAGTTCCTGCAATTAAAGCGGGAAGATGCCCGGGTAATTTCAGCCCGAGCTTAGGCCAGTAAATTAGAATGGCAAGTGTCGTCAGGCCAATCAGCGTATCACTCAAACACAGTGTTGGCAGTGCTTGAAACAGAGCAGCAACCTTATTGATATAATTCTCTGGCATATGTTCCAATTGCAGACCAAAAAAATCTTTTACTTGCATAGTTGCGATAGTTATCGCGATCCCAGAAGTAAAACCGAGTGTTACGGGGAGTGGAATATATTCGATCAATTTACCAATACGGGCTAATCCCATCACCAGCAAAATAATGCCTGACATTAATGTTGCAATGAGCAACCCACTCAGACCAAATTGTTGAGAGACCGGATAAAGAATGACAACGAAAGCGGCGGTAGGGCCGGAAACACTATAGCGTGAGCCGCCAGTTATCGCGATAACTATCCCGGCGATAGCGGCGGTATAAAGCCCATATTGTGGCGCGACACCACTCCCGATTGCTAGCGCCATAGCGAGTGGGATGGCGATAATACCGACAGTAATACCAGCGATAATATCTTTAGTTAAACGAGCAAAAGAGTAGGGTTCTTTCCAACAAGCATCAATTACAGCACTAAACGGCCGTATGCCGTTCATTCTACGAGTTTTCATCTGTGCATAAACCAAAAATATAGAGGGAAAAAGTAATAAGGTCGTTACAGCCAAATTGCAAGACTAAATTACAAGACCAAATTACAAGAATAGTGCTTTTAGTTCAAAACGATAGCGCCATAGATCAAATTTAATGTTAATAGCTTAACGGCAGGAAAGTGAAAAGTAAAAGGGAGAATAGCGTTATTATCATTGGAAAATATACTGAAATCGATTCTATTAAGTATCTATTCTTATTGGTGGATATTATTGAATTAACTCCGCAAACAATCTAATTAATATTTTAAAACTTGGAGATATATATTTGTTCTATTGATTATAGAATTATAATATTTTATTTTTATAATGAATTAACAGAGTTGATTACAATTTTTAATTGTTATTGTTAGAAAGTTAAATAATTAATTATGCATTCACCACATGTATTGATTATGACTGGATTAAATTAGCTGTATTGAATGTTTTTACGCATGATGTTTTTTATTTAATTTTTGGATGTAATTTAATCAATGCTTTGATATCGCTTAAATATTAGATTAATAATTTGACATATATAAGAACTCACCCTATTATTTAGGATGACTCATAGAACTAGATGGAACAAATGAGTTGAAAATAGGTAAGTTAAAAATATATACGTTGATAATATATAAGTTAAAAATGTTTTCTTGTTTATACCTAATAGATTTCG
>NZ_JAHZMK010000024.1:358690-359451 GCF_020387775.1 Photorhabdus antumapuensis | reverse complement strand
AACTTGAAAGATGACGGATATAGATAAGGTAGGAATGTTTAAATGCATAAATATGACAGCAAGATACTTATTATTGGTTCATCAAGTGAAATTGGGAATGCAATTTGCCGGCATGCGGTTGCAAGTGGCTATGAAGTATTAGGTACTTCACGTAAACCGCGTAATGAAGAAATTTATTTAGATGTTATGTCGGATAACAGTGTTAGAGAAGCCATTGGCATTGCGATTGAAAAGATGAAATGTATTGACGCGGTTATCTATACGCCAGCAATGTCATTAGATGGTTTATTACATGCTCAGGATATTGAGGGTTGGCATGATGTTTTCAATGTCAACTTATTTGGTGCAGCAAGAGTAGCAAAATATTTGTTGCCACATTTTATGAAGAATCGTAATGGCGTGATGCAATTTATTTCTTCTACAGCAAGTTTACGTGGAGAGACAGGCGCCACCGCTTATTCTTGTTCGAAAGCAGCCATGAATGCATTGGTGAAAAATATCTCTAATGACTACGGCCGTTTTAATGTTAGGGCCTATACGGTAATGCCGGGATATGTTGATGGTGGTATGTTGCGTCATATTTCTCCAGGAAAGAAGATGGAATTCGCCAGAAGCACCGCATTAAAACGAATGGCAGAGGTTGATGAAATTGCCAGTTTTTGTGTGGGGACATTGAGTACATCAACCTATATTACAGGAACATCTCTTTGCATTGATGGGGGATTAAGTGGTTAATAACAGCTATACCTAATAGATTTCGA
>NZ_JAHZMK010000024.1:15682-358627 GCF_020387775.1 Photorhabdus antumapuensis | reverse complement strand
CCGGGAGCATAGATAACTATGTGACCGGGGTGAGTGAGTGCAGCCAACAAAGAGGCAGCTTGAAAGATAACGGGTATAATTGCTTTAATGAGAAAAGGTCATTGATTATTATTCCAACTTTGGTTGCGCTATTTGGAATAGAGACCAAAACTGATTATCAGATATCTTTATTTTTATATTGTTTATGAGTTATTTTTCTGGGTAAATGAGAGTCTATCCTAATTAGGTATAATTATTGCAGGTAGTTAATCGGAGTGCATTTTTTGATATATGTTTTTTTCGGGGGATTTTGAATGTAAATTTAATTACTCGTGAAATATAAATTAAGAATAATTTTAAATATATATACCTAATAGATTTCGAGTTGCATCGCGACGGCAAGGGAACGAATCCCCGGGAGCATAGATAACTATGTGACCGGGGTGAGTGAGTGCAGCCAACAAAGAGGCAGCTTGAAAGATAACGGGTATAAAAATAATTAATTTGGTTTCGGTGGTAATAATGCCATTACTTTGTTTGGCAAGATGACTTGATTCCACTTAATATAAAATAGGCTATTAGTATAAAGTGTATAGTTTTATTTTTATAAAAAAATAACAATTTGGAGGTGAAGAAAATGGTTATATTAGGTATCAGTGGCCTTCCTAATGCTCAACGTTTTCTGCGAGAGAATAATCCAGAGGTGAGTAAATTAGACGAACGTATTTGCCAGGGAGTCGATAGTGCGGCCTGTTTGATTATTGATGGAAAAATTGTTGCGGCGGCGGCGGAAGAGCGCTTTACGGGAGAGAAAGGAACAGGGCGGTTTCCTGCCAATGCTATTAACTATTGTTTAGCGGAAGCAGGGCTTACGCAAGATGATATACAGGTTATTGCCCACGGTTTTAATTATGATAATTATCGCCGATTTTTCATGTCGAATGAAGAATTATTCGAGGCGGTTTTTAGTGGAAAAACCGTGATTAATGCATTAGCTGCTGAGGGATGGCAAAATATTGAATCACGTTTTCAAGGGGTAGATCATCATTTGGCTCATGCGGCATCTTCCTTTTATCCCAGTGGCTTCCCGTCTGCATTGTGTATTATTTCAGACGGTATGGGTGAAACAGAATCCTTAAGTGTTTATCTTGCTAAAGATCAACAATTCCAGAAATTGTACAGTCAGCCAATTAGTTCTTCATTAGGAATATTTTATTCTATCTGTACCCGGTTCCTTGGCTTTGTATTTAATCGTGATGAATATAAAGTCATGGGACTTGCTGCGTATGGTAATCCTGAACGATACCGCGATATTTTCAATGAATTAGCTCAATTCGATGCAGAGAGCGGAACAATACAGATAAACTGGTTACCGCAAGCATTTGACAATGCGGAATATGGTTTTCCCGCTGCAATGGCACAACTGAGCGATATGTTTGGTTTGACGCTGAGAAATGAAGATGACAGTTTGCTAGATGTTCATCAGGATTTTGCTGCCGGATTACAGGAAAAATTTACACTGCTGCTGAAACAGTTAGTGACCTATTGGCTGCGAAAAACGGGTGAAACATCACTTTGCCTTGCTGGCGGATCGTTCTTAAACTGCAAAGCAAACCAAGTCCTTTGTCAGCTTGATGGTGTGGAAAACGTCTTTGTTCAACCGGCATCGGGGGATGATGGTTCGGCTTTGGGCGCTGCGCTTTTTGTGGCTGGTGGATACCAAAATGGCACAGATCCTTGCTTTAATCCTTACCTCGGTCCTCGTTTCTCCACCGATGAAGTCCGTAATGTATTATTCCGACATGGCGGTAATGCAGGAATGAAATGGCGTTATTTGGGACTGAATGATGATTATTTTGCTTCTGCGGCTAAAGATATCGCAGAAGATAAAATTATTGCCTGGTTCCATGATCGAATGGAATTTGGCCCAAGGGCACTTGGCAACCGTTCGATTTTAGCTCTGCCAGCAGGTGAAAGAATCAAGGATAGAATTAACAGTACAGTGAAATTCCGAGAGGCATTCCGTCCATTTGCCCCGGCAATTTTGGATGAGGATTGCGACACTATTTTTGAGACACGTAATTTAATGCCGACTCGATATATGCTTTGCACCGCCAAAGTAAAACCAGAAATGATGGCGGCAGTGTCAGGTATTGTTCATGCTGATGGAACGGCGCGTATTCAGCTTGTTGAACGTACTATTAACGCAACTTTTTGGCGATTGCTAAAAGAGGTACAACAGATAACCGGTTATGGTTGTCTGGTAAATACTTCATTTAACGTTAGGGGACAGCCGCTTATTATGTCACCGGAGCTTGCAATAGAGACGTTTTTGAAAACTTCACTGGACAAGCTTTATATTGAGGGATTTGTCGTATGGAAAGAATAATGCTAATGGCGTCCTGATTAAAATGTCAGTTAATTAATTTTTGGATCAAATGTGTTTCTTTATCATTTTAAAAGAATATCTGGAGAGGATATTTGATGATATGGGAACACATCTTTTCTATTTGCAAAACAGAGATTGCTTATTGGGCACTCTACCCTATGGATTTCAAGATGCATCGCGACGGCAAGGGAGCGAATCTCCGGGAACATAGATAACGTTGAGTAAGTGATGGGGGTTTAGTAACGGTATATCAATATGCTATCATGATATAGAATTGATATACATTGTTTTGGCATGACTCGGAGAACACACCATGCACAATACCCAAGGAAAAACCATAGCCAGTTTTTTGATCCGCTTACGTAATCAGGATACGCCCACTGGGATTAGCGCCGGGACGCTCGATGAACTGGTTAAAGTCACTGGTATGAGTAAAACTGAGATCGCACACCTTGCCTTGCGCAACTTTGCAGACCGCTACCTACCGCACTACGAGAAAGATGACGGACCATTGAGCAATGAGCAAATCTATACTATCCGTGAGGCGAGCGTAGCTAGCGACATCAAGGATGATAATTTCACTCAACGCCTGTTCTGATCGAGAGGCAACGAATGGCACAGCAGCACAAAACGATCAGGTTTACTCCCCTTGCCACTGTCGGCAGCATTGTGTGGTGCCGGTTTCCTGAAAGCGCCGGGACACCGGGACCGAAACCTCGACCAGCGCTAGTAATCGCTGTATCCCCTACTGATCACGCGGTGATTGTGGTCTACGGCACCTCGCAGAAAACCCATCAGATTTACCCTGGCGAATTTCTTATTCAGACAACAGACATCGACCCTCCATCGTAGGTATATACAAATAAAAATCTCAGGTATTTTTAACTTGAGCTCTTCTTCTATAAATCTGCCGGTGAAAAGCAGCATTGCTATTTAATGTATTCTGTCGATATTTGTGAAATAATACTCAGGCTAATAATTTATATAAATATTATCACGCATAGAGAAGAGCGTGACTCTTTTGATTTAAACTTTTCATTAACAAATCTTGTTGATATGAAAATTTTACTTTGCTATTTTAATAGGTATTAAAACTGAAATAGGAATTATATTGACGATCCATTCAGTCAGATTAATAGCCTTGAGCAGAAAATTTAGCTTATTATCATAATTATGTCGAAAGTTACAGGTCAGGAACCACGTAGTCAGAATCTGATTTTCTATATATTTGTTATTTACATCGTCATAACACAAAAATATATACCCTATGGATTTCAAGATGCATTGCGACGGCAAGGGAGAGAATCCCCGGGAGCATAGATAACTATGTGACTGGGGTGAGCGAGTGCAGCCAACAAAGAGGCAACTTGAAAGATGACGGGTATAATAAGCAAGTATTGGTACAACCAGTTCGCAAGATGGTTAAACAGCAACTTAAATTGAAATTACCTTATTAAATGGATGGCAAATATGACTAAAAAAATTTCATTCATTATTAACGGTCAAGTCGAAAGCTTTCCCGAAAGTGATGATTTAGTGCAATCCATTAACTTTGGTGATAATAGTGTTTACTTACCAATATTGAATGATGCTCACGTAAAAAACATTATTGATTACAATAAAGATAATAAATTACGGTTGCATAACATTATCAATTTTCTCTATACGGTAGGGCAAAGATGGAAAAATGAAGAATATTCAAGACGCAGGACATATATTCGTGACCTGAAAAAATATATGGGATATTCCGAAGCAATGGCTAAGCTAGAGGCCAACTGGATATCTATGATCTTGTGTTCTAAAGGTGGTCTTTATGATGTTGTAAATAATGAGCTTGGTTCTCGCCATATCATGGATGAATGGTTACCTCAGGATGAAAGTTATATTAGAGCTTTTCCGAAAGGTAAGTCTGTACATCTGTTGGCTGGTAATGTCCCATTATCGGGTATAATGTCTATATTACGCGCAATTTTAACTAAGAATCAATGCATTATAAAAACCTCATCCTCCGATCCTTTTACAGCTAATGCATTAGCGTTAAGCTTTATTGATGTAGACCCTAATCATCCGATAACGCGCTCTTTGTCTGTCGTATATTGGCAACATCAAGGGGATACATCACTCGCAAAAGAAATTATGCAACATGCGGATGTTATTGTCGCTTGGGGAAGGGAAGATGCGATTAATTGGGCTGTAAAGCATGCACCACCTTATATTGACGTAATTAAATTTGTCTCTAAGAAGAGCTTCTGCATTATTGATGACCCTGCTGACTTGACGTCCGCAGCGACAGGTGCGGCTCATGATATTTGTTTTTACGATCAACGAGCTTGTTTTTCCACCCAAAACATATACTACATGGGAAGTCATTATGAAGAATTTAAGCTAGCGTTGATAGAAAAACTTAATCTATATGCGCATATATTACCAAACGCCAAAAAAGATTTTGATGAAAAGGCGGCCTATTCTTTAGTTCAAAAAGAGAGCTTGTTTGCTGGATTAAAAGTAGAGGCTGATGCTCATCAGCGCTGGATGATTATTGAGTCAAATGCGGGTGTGGAACTTAATCAACCACTTGGCAGATGTGTGTACCTTCATCATGTCGATAATATTGAGCAAATATTGCCTTATGTTCAAAAAAATAGGACGCAAACCATCTCTATTTTTCCTTGGGAATCAGCATTTAAATATCGGGACGAATTAGCATTAAGAGGTGCGGAAAGGATTGTAGAAGCAGGAATGAATAACATATTTCGAGTGGGTGGATCTCATGACGGCATGAGACCGTTACAACGATTAGTGACATATATTTCTCATGAAAGGCCATCTAACTATACTGCTAAGGATGTTGCAGTTGAAATAGAACAGACTCGATTCTTGGAAGAAGATAAGTTCCTTGTATTTGTCCCGTAATAGGTAAAAAGTATGGAAAATGAATCCAAATATAAAACCATCGACCATGTTATTTGTGTTGAAGGAAATAAAAAAATTCATGTTTGGGAAACACTGCCAGAAGAAAGCAGCCCAAAGAGAAAGAATACCATTATTATTGCGTCGGGCTTTGCCCGAAGGATGGATCACTTTGCTGGTCTGGCGGAATATTTATCGCGGAATGGGTTTCATGTGATTCGCTATGATTCACTTCACCACGTTGGGTTGAGTTCAGGGACAATTGATGAATTTACAATGTCTATAGGAAAACAGAGCCTATTAGCAGTGGTTGATTGGTTAACTACACGAAAAATAAATAACCTCGGTGTGTTAGCTTCAAGCTTATCTGCACGGATAGTTTATGCAAGTCTATCTGAAATTAATGTTTCGTTTTTAATCACCGCAGTCGGTGTTGTTAACTTAAGATATACTCTTGAAAGAGCTTTAGGATTTGATTATCTCAGTTTACCCATTGATGAATTGCCGAATAATTTAGATTTTGAAGGCCATAAATTGGGTGCTGAAGTCTTTGCGAGAGATTGCCTTGATTTTGGCTGGGAAGATTTAACTTCTATAATCAATAGCATGATGTATCTTGATATACCGTTTATTGCTTTTACTGCAAATAACGACAATTGGGTAAAGCAAGATGAAGTTATCACATTGTTATCAAATATTCGTAGTAATCGATGCAAGATATATTCTTTGCTAGGAAGCTCGCATGACTTGGGTGAAAACTTAGTGGTCCTGCGCAATTTTTATCAATCGGTTACGAAGGCCGCTATCGCAATGGATAATGATCGTCTGGATATTGATGTTGATATTATTGAACCATCATTTGAACATCTAACTATTGCGACAGTCAATGAACGCCGAATGAAAGTTGAGATTGAAAATCAAGCAATTTCGCTGTCTTAAAACCTATTGGGATAGATATATACCTAATAGATTTCGAGTTGCATCGCGACGGCAAGGGAGCGAATCCCCGGGAGCATAGATAACTATGTGACCGGGGTGAGTGAGTGCAGCCAACAAAGAGGCAGCTTGAAAGATAACGGGTATAGTTAATTCTATCACTCAAATAGCAATATAAGGACTCTCTATGAAGTTTGGAAACTTTTTGCTTACATACCAACCCCCCCAATTTTCTCAAACAGAGATAATGAAACGTTTGGTTAAATTAGGCCGCATTTCTGAGGAGTGTGGTTTTGATACTGTATGGTTACTGGAGCATCATTTCACGGAGTTTGGTTTGCTTGGTAATCCTTATGTCGCTGCTGCGTATTTACTTGGTGCAACCAAAAAATTGAATGTAGGGACTGCCGCTATTGTTCTTCCCACGGCTCATCCAGTGCGCCAACTTGAAGATGTGAATTTATTGGATCAAATGTCAAAAGGACGATTTAGGTTTGGTATTTGTCGGGGGCTTTACAACAAAGACTTTCGCGTATTTGGCACAGATATGAATAACAGTCGTGCTTTAACGGAGTGCTGGTACGGGTTGATAAAAAATGGAATGACAGAGGGATATGTGGAAGCTGACAATGAACATATCAAGTTCCATAAGGTAAAAGTAAACCCGACGGCATATAGCAAAGGTGGAGCACCTGTTTATGTGGTGGCTGAATCAGCCTCGACTACTGAGTGGGCCGCTCAATTTGGTTTACCGATGATATTAAGTTGGATTATAAATACTAACGAAAAGAAAGCACAACTTGAGCTCTATAACGAGGTGGCTCAAGAATATGGGCACGATATTCATAATATCGACCATTGCTTATCATATATAACATCTGTAGATCATGACTCAACTAAAGCGAAAGAAATTTGCCGGAATTTTTTGGGGCATTGGTATGATTCTTATGTGAATGCCACGACCATTTTTGATGATTCAGATCAAACAAGAGGTTATGATTTCAATAAAGGACAGTGGCGTGATTTTGTATTAAAAGGACATAAAAATACTAATCGCCGCATTGATTACAGTTACGAAATTAATCCCGTAGGAACCCCGCAAGAATGCATTGACATAATTCAAAAAGACATTGACGCTACAGGAATATCAAATATTTGTTGTGGGTTTGAAGCTAATGGAACAGTAGATGAAATTATTACCTCCATGAAGCTATTCCAGTCTGATGTTATGCCGTTTCTTAAAGAAAAACAACGATCGCTATTATATTAGCTAAGGAAAAAGAAATGAAATTTGGATTATTCTTCCTTAACTTGATCAATTCAACAACTGTTCAAGAACAAAGTATAGTTCGCATGCAGGAAATATCGGAGTATGTCGATAAGTTGAATTTTGAACAGATTTTGGTGTCTGAAAATCATTTTTCAGATAATGGTATTGTCGGTGCCCCTCTGACTGTTTCTGGTTTTTTGCTCGGTTTAACAGAAAAAATTAAAATTGGTTCATTGAATCACATCATTACAACTCATCATCCTGTCCGAATAGCGGAGGAAGCTTGCTTATTGGATCAGTTAAGTGAAGGGAGATTTATTTTAGGGTTTAGTGATTGCGAAAAAAAAGATGAAATACACTTTTTTAATCGCCCTGTTGAATATCAACAGCAACTATTTGAAGAGTGTTATGAAATCATTAACGATGCTTTAACTACAGGCTATTGTAATCCAGATAACGACTTTTATAGTTTCCCAGAAATATCTGTAAATCCCCATGCTTATACGCCAGGTGGGCCTCGGCAATATGTGACAGCAACGAGTTATCATGTTGTTGAGTGGGCGGCCAAAAAAGGCATTCCTCTCATCTTTAAGTGGGATGATTCCAATGATGTTAGACATGAATATGCTGAAAGATACAAAGCCGTTGCTGATAAATATGGCGTTGATCTGTCAGCGATAGACCATCAGTTAATGATATTAGTTAACTATAACGAAGATAGTAAGAAAGCTAAACAAGAGACGCGGGCATTTATAAATGATTATGTTCTTGAAATGCACCCTAATGAAAATTTCGAAAATAAACTTGAAGAGATAATGACAGAAAACGCGGTTGGAAATTATATGGAATGTATAACTTCGGCTAAGTTGGCAATTGAAAAGTGCGGTGCAAAAAGTGTATTGCTATCCTTTGAACCAATGAATGACTTGATGCACCAAAAAAACGTAATCAATATTGTTAATGATAATATTAAAAAGTACCACATGGAATATACCTAATAGATTTCGAGTTGCAGCGAGGCGGCAAGTGAACGAATCCCCAGGAGCATAGATAACGATGTGACTGGGGTGAGTGAAAGCAGCCAACAAAGCAGCAGCTTGAAAGATGAAGGGTATAAAAGAGTATGACAGCAGTGCTGCCATACTCTCTAATATTATTTGGAGGGGTAAAACAGGTATGACTTCATGTGTTGATAAACAAGAAATCACCGCAAGTTCAGAAATTGATGATTTGATTTTTTCGAGCGATCCATTAGCTTGGTCTTATGATGAACAGGAAAAAATCAGAAAGAAACTTGTGCTTGATGCATTTCGTAATCACTATAAACATTATCAAGAATACCGTCACTACTGTCAGGTACACAAAGTCGATGACAATATTACGGAAATTGATGACATACCTGTATTCCCAACATCAGTTTTTAAGTTTACTCGCTTATTAACTTCTCAGGAGAACGAGATTGAAAGTTGGTTTACCAGTAGCGGCACGAGTGGTTTAAAAAGTCAGGTGGCGCGTGACAGACTAAGTATTGAGAGACTCTTAGGTTCTGTGAGTTATGGTATGAAATATGTTGGTAGCTGGTTTGATCATCAAATGGAGTTGGTCAACTTGGGACCCGATAGATTTAATGCTCATAACATTTGGTTTAAATATGTTATGAGCTTGGTGGAATTGTTATATCCTACGACATTTACCGTAACAGAAGAACGAATAGATTTTGTTAAGACACTGAATAGCCTTGAACGAATAAAAAATCAAGGGAAAGATATTTGTCTTATCGGTTCGCCATACTTTATTTATTTGCTCTGCCATTATATGAAAGATAAAAATATCTCATTTTATGGGGATAAACGCCTTTATATCATAACGGGGGGCGGCTGGAAAAATTACGAAAAAGAATCCCTGAAACGTGATGATTTCAATCATCTTTTATTTGACACTTTCAACCTCAGTGATATTAGTCAGATCCGAGATATATTTAATCAAGTTGAACTCAACACTTGTTTCTTTGAAGATGAAATGCAGCGTAAACATGTTCCGCCGTGGGTATATGCGCGAGCACTTGATCCTGAAACGTTGAAGCCTGTACCTGATGGAACGCCTGGTTTGATGAGTTATATGGATGCGTCATCAACGAGTTATCCAGCCTTTATTGTTACCGATGATGTCGGGATAATTAGCAGAGAATATGGTAAGTATCCTGGTGTACTCGTTGAGATTTTACGTCGCGTCAATACGAGGACACAGAAAGGGTGTGCTTTAAACTTAATCGAAGCATTTGATAGTTGATGTCCTTTGCCCAATGCTTTCGAGGTAAATATATTGCTGTTTTGTCGAGCCCTGTTCTAGGGTTCTCGACTTTCCCGGCGTTGGGGTATATACAAGTAAAAAGGTCGGATATTTATGAGCTAACCTCAAACACTGGATAAAAATGACAGCACGGTAGCCGACCCTTATCAAAATATGTTGAAAGTATGGGTTTTGAAAAATATTTTGACGAATATTGGCATGATGAATATTGGTGTAAAGATAATGTCCTCATAAATATAAAACAAAATGTTACGAAGCGTACCATTTTGTTTTTAGTTGAGAAGAATTAAATTACAGTCTCAATCCCCGTACCTATTTTGAACTGAACTTATGGGTATTCACCCTATTAATGCTTTAGCTTTTGCTCTGACCTCGGCTAAAATATCATCAGAAACTTTACCTTTCTTTATGGCGTTACGTTTCCTCCAGTCAAGGCTTTTTACTTGATCGGAAAGCACAACATTGTCGGGGTTTCTACTAATTACAACCTCAAAGGGATAATCTTTAATTTTTGTTGTCATAGGGCAACATAGCATCAGCCCTATTCGACCGTTATAAGCCGCAGGACTTAGTACAAGAGCGGGGCGATGTCCGGCATGTTCACGCCCCGTTTGCGGGTCAAAATCAAGCCAAATAATATCTCCCATATCAGGAATATAGCGATTAATCACTTATAATATTTCCTTTCCTACGGGGGCGCCGAAATCTACCTCAGCATGAATATTTTCATCTTTTATGCCAGCCAATAACGCATCAAGGTTATATTCTTTTGCTTTGACAGGAACAATAACTACTTTTCCATCTTCTACAGAAATATTAACGGTATCATCAACACTTAAAGACGCCATTTTCATAACAGCTATGGGCAGCCTTACTGATGGGCTATTTCCCCATTTTTTAATAGTCACTTGAGGCATGATTTATTCTCTCCATAAGTATGTATCTTCAATGTATATACTGTACATTTCTGGATAAAAAAATCAACATTGTTGATACAATATGTAAGATGAATGATAGTGATTCAGGGTAATAATGTGGTTAGCGTGTGTTTTCATAAGGTTGGTGTCTAACATTTGGGAGCAGTTCAGTAAACCTGAACTCAGGTTGTTGACTTTTAAGTATGAGATAAATGGACAGGTTTAAATAACAGAGTCAGTTTGGAAATATCAACTGTCTTTTCTGCTTTATCAAGGCTATAAGTTTCTTGCAGTTTCAGTCACAACCGTGGAGAGCTACCAAGTACTTTTGATAGTTTTATTGCCATCTCTGGTGTGACTGCTGCTTTACACGACACTAAAAGCCCAGGTAGTTAACCTGAGCTTCTCTTCAATTCTGGCGGTGAGGGAGGGATGGATTCGCTGCGCTCACCCTACGGGCCGCCTTTGGCGGTCCAAAACGGCAAGCCGTTTTGTCGAACCCAGTTCGAGGGTTCTCGACCCTCCCTGCATTGGGGGTATATATAAGCAAAAAGCCCAGGTAGTTAACCTGAGCTTCTCTTCAATTCTGGCGGTGAGGGAGGGATGGATTCGCTGCGCTCACCCTGCGGGCCGCCTTTGGCGGTCCAAAACGGCAAGCCGTTTTGTCGAACCCAGTTCGAGGGTTCTCGACCCTCCCTGCATTGGGGGTATATATAAGTAAAAAGCCCAGGTAGTTAACCTGAGCTTCTCTTCAATTCTGGCGGTGAGGGAGGGATTCGAACCCTCGATACGTTTTCACGTATACACACTTTCCAGGCGTGCTCCTTCAGCCTCTCGGACACCTCACCGTCTTTTTTTTATTCCAGCAACTTCGTTTAATATCATCGCTGCAACGGGGCGCTACTATAGGGAAAAGCGTTATAAGCGTCAATACTCTTCTGATATTTTTCTTTGGTTTTTTGATTGGTTAGCTAAATAAGAGTCAATTCGGTGAATTGATATCCACCTGATGTCGCTGAAATAGAAAATGTACAAGTCCTTTGATAAGAAAAAAATGAATTCGTTAACTACTTAACATTCTCAAAATTTTCGTAATGATGATTAGCAAAGGGTCTTGCAACCTACTGTCAATCAGATAACCCTGTGTGAAAAAATAAGATGAGGATAAATAGTCGTGGAGATTATCTTTTACCACCCCTTTTTTGATGCTGTTCAGTGGATTCAAGGTATGCAGCAACGATTGCCCAATATTAATATCCGCCAATGGAAACGCGGCGATAATAGGCATGCGGATTATGCAATGGTTTGGGTTCCTCCCTATGAGATGTTGGCAAATCGCTCTGGATTGAAGGGGGTTTTTGTTTTAGGGGCAGGAGTAGAGGCGATTTTAAAGCAGGAACAGCAAAAACCAGGGATGTTACCCATGGGTGTGCCGTTAATGCGGCTTGAAGATGCTGGTATGGGGCTGCAAATGCAGGAGTATGTAGTAGCAACGGTTTTACATTATTTGCGGCGCATGGATGAGTATAAGCTGCAACAAGGGCTGAGGATGTGGAAACAACTCGAACCTCATGATCGCAAAGATTTTGTTGTGGGCGTGTTGGGCGCCGGTGTTCTGGGGCGCAGTGTTGCGCAGACGTTAGTTGAATTGGGCTTTACTGTGCGTTGCTGGAGCCGTACGCCAAAACAGGTTAATAATGTAGTTAGCTTTCACGGTGAAGATCAATTGGGCGATTTTCTTTCCGCGAGTAAAGTTCTGATTAATTTGCTGCCTGATACACCAAAAACCCGTGGTATTCTGAATTTATCGCTGTTTAGCCAGCTAAAACCAAAGTCATATCTGATTAATATCGCGCGAGGTGCTCATTTAGTAGACCATGATCTGTTGGTGGCGATTGATAAAGGTTATATCGCCGGGGCTTCATTGGATGTGTTTGTTGAGGAACCATTACCAGAGATGCACCCGTTTTGGACTCACCCCCGTATAACGGTGACGCCACATATTGCGGCTATTACTATTCCTGATATTGCTATGGATACGATTAGTGAAAATATTCGACGAATTGAAAAAGGGGAATTACCAACTAGCGTTGTGGATATAAAACTAGGATATTAATAACGTCTCTTTACAGTAGGGGCTGCTATTGGAGACAATAATGGCAAAATTGCTATTTATTTGGAAACTGAGATGAATGAATTTTCAATAGTCTGCCGTATTTTAGGGACTTTATTTAATCGTCAACCGCAAGACCCGATTCTGAAACCACTTCTGACGATGATTGTAGAAGGTAAATTGAAGCAATCATGGCCATTGGAGCAAGATGTGTTGTTGGATCGTTTGCAACAAAACTGCGACCTATCCGCAATGCAAGCTGATTATATAACACTGTTTTATGGAGATAATGCTAGTGTACCAGGCCGCCGTTCTGACTATACCGGGGAGAGTGAAAACGATATTCGTCAATTTCTGACTGAACGAGGAATGCCATTGTCAGATGGGCCAGTCGATCAGTTTGGTTCTCTGTTATTAGGTGCTTCATGGTTGGAAGATCAGGCAGCAGAAGATGAGGTTCAGGGGCAAATTGTGCTGTTTGATGAATATTTGCTGCCGTGGTGTGGGCAATTCTTGGGGAAAGTGGAAGCCCATGCAATAACCGGTTTCTACCGGACATTAGCAATGATTACCCGTGAAGCGTTGCAGGCGTTAAGAGAAGAACTGGATTCTTAATTTTTAAATGATAAAAAGGCAAATAATTTCGAATTATTTGCCTTTTTGCGATATCTTGATGAAAATTATTTATCGGTCAGCATAATAACTAATTTGCCAGGTTTGACTTCTAACTTTTTTACTAATGTTTTAGCTGCGGCTTCAGCTTTACTATGATCTGCCTTTATTACATAAACAGGATGAATATCAAAGAAAGCGCTGAGTGATTTATTCAGATAAGGGACTAGTGCGTTAATCGGTTTTTCCATTTTTTCCGGTGTGACTTGGTAATCAACGATTTCCAACTCTTTCAGAAAAATAGCGCCTTTTTCCTGATTAAAAACAGGTTGTGCTTTCAGGGTGAGTTTCATGTCGGCTTTTGCCGGGCCAAGCAGGGAGGTAATATTTACATTTGCACGGCCAGTTAATGCTATTTTGTCTGGTTCTGTTCGACCAATTTGGCTGGATAGTTCTGTCAATTCAATATCCGCATTGGCAATACCATGTAATTCGATCTGTTTCTGGTAATGGACGTGTTTTGCTAGATAACCATTAATTAACTCTTCGCTGATACTGATATCTTTGAACTGATCGCAACCACTGATTAACCCCGCTAGCAGCAATACTGCCCCCAAGAAAAATTTTCTCATATCGACTCCTTTATTTTGGAGGGCAGATTTTACCTCATTAATTGCCACTCAGCATGGCAGATTCAATTTTACGTTGGTTAAATTGACGGTGCAGGGCATACAGCGTTATCAAGCCAATAATCCCAAGCAGAAACCAGGGCAATTGCGGAATATTCAGCGCATGGCCGGTGTCATATAACCAGCCACCGCCGGTATAACCCAAGGCGCCACCCAATGCCAGACCAAGACGGCTGAATCCCATATAACTACCACGCGCACGTGGATCAGCTAATGAAGCACTTAATGTCTCACGGGCAGGTTCAGCGGTGATGGTACCGAGATAGAACAGGCAAATAAGGCCAAACAAGGTATTTATTTCACCAATCAAGCCGACTGGGAACATACTCAGGCTCATCAGGAAAAGCCCGGCCATTAGACGCTGTTCTAGCCGGAATCGTTTTTCGCTCCAACGGGCGATCGGATACAGTAAAGTGAGCGATAGGGTTGCTTCAATTGCGTACATCCATTTTACCGCAGCGGGTGTTCCGGCGATTTCATTGACGATAATCGGAAACATCAACATCACCTGGACAGACAGCATAAAGTAGCCGGTCAACGTCAATACATAGGTGAAGAAGCGACGATCTTTAATAACGCGCTCCATCCCTTCCCAGATGGGGGTGCGAGTAGTAGAAATCCGATAGGCAGGGAGGAATAATGCATTCCAGATGGCGGCCAGAACAAAAACACCGGCACCTGTCCAGCAGACAAGTTGGAAATCATATTGCAGCAGCCAGCTACCAATCAGTGCGCCGATAACTGCACCGGCGCTGTCCTGCATCAACAGCAGCGAGAAGAAACGGCCACGCTCGTGCGGTCGGGTTAGTTTGATGACCAGTGCGGTCCGGGGAGGATCAAATAAAGTCCCCCCCAGCGCGGATAATATGCAGGCAAGCCACAGTATCCACGGTTCGGTGGCTAAGGCGATTAAAGCAAAACCAAGAGCGCGTAACAGCATGCCGGTGACGATCATCGGCTTCGCGCCAAAACGGTCTGCAATTGCACCACCGAAAATGCCTAAACCCTGTTGTACAAACTGACGTAAACCCAGCGCAAAACCGACAACCAGCGCGGCCCAACCCAGTTGCTCAACAAAATGTATTGATATTAGAGGAAATACGACGAAGAAACCCAGAACGACCAGCAAGTTATCGAATAACAGGAAGTACTTACCCAGGCTGCGTGCTTGTGAAACCAGTGACATTGCTCACCATTGGAGTAGTAAGAAGAGAGGACAATATATACCCGTTATCTTTCAAGCTGCCTCTTTGTTGGCTGCACTCACTCACCCCGGTCACATAGTTCTCTATGCTCCCGGGGATTCGCTCCCTTGCCGTCGCGATGCAACTCGAAATCTATTAGGTATAGTTGCTTTATATTCTGTCCTTAATTCGAACATTAGGATAGTGAATTATGGATAATATTTTTTTGTCGTAAAGTAATGACTGGAAGCTGTTTTTTACAGATAAATAGCTTAAATTCTTAACGGATAAATTAACATAGTTAGGGAGAAATAATGTTTGGTTATCGTTCCACTTTACCGAAAGTTCGTCTGATCACGGAACGAATGGTGGTGCGTTTGGTGTACGAGAGGGATGCTTATCGTTTGGCTGAGTACTATTCAGAAAATCACGAATTTCTTAAACCTTGGGAGCCGACCAGAGATAAAAGTCATTGCCAGCCTTCCGGTTGGATAAACCGATTGAATTTAATCATAGAAATGCAAAGACAGAGTGCGGCTTTTCATTTTCTGCTGCTTGATCCAAATGAGAGTGAAGTTATTGGTGTTGCTAATTTCAGTAATATTCTGCGTGGTGCTTTTCATGCCTGTTATTTGGGATATTCGCTTGGTGAAAAGTGGCAGGGAAAAGGGTTGATGCATGAAGCTTTACAACCCGCTATCCGTTATATGCAACGTCAACAGGGAATGCATCGGATTATGGCTAATTATATGCCGGATAATCATCGTAGTGGGAAGTTGTTGGAACGATTGGGTTTTGAACGTGAAGGTTATGCCAAGAAATACCTGATGATCAATGGAGTTTGGCAGGATCACGTATTAACCGCATTGACAGATGAAAAATGGCGTGGAAAAAGTTGATTATTACGCTGTACTGTCACCAAATAAAGTAAAGCAAGTTAGTAATGATGAATTAAATCACCGTTAAAAATCTGCTTTCCCCACACCTTATTTTTGACCCTTTTTTAAGGACTGATTTTAATTTATTGATTTTTAATGAAATATTTTTTCTCTTGAAAAAAAGGGTTTTTTCGTTGTTTTATTAATATATGCTTTAACTGTCAGCAGGTTAAAGTTAATATGTAACAAAGTTCACTGCCGTATAGGCAGCTTAGAAAAAGCAAGAAAAGAATGAAGAAAAATATTCCAAGTTCACTGCCGTACAGGCAGCTTAGAAAATGAGTCATACCCGTTACGAAACTGATGTGGTCGCTTGGGCGAATGAGCAAGCAGCTTTATTGCGTGCAGGTAAATTATCTGAGATCGATATAGTTAATATTGCCGAGGAAATTGAGGACGTGGGTAAGAGTGAAAAACGTGAACTAGCAAGTCGGATGGCAGTTTTGTTGTCCCATCTTTTGATGTGGCAATTCCAGCCTAGGCGTCGTGGTTCAAGTTGGCAACGAACTATCAAAGAGCAGAGAAAAGCACTGGCATTGCATATAAAAGAGACACCCAGCTTGAAAAGCACAATTGCTGATGAAAACTGGTTTGCGAAAGTTTGGGCTGATGCAGTTTCTTCCGCTGTCGATGAAACAGGACTGGATATGTTCCCGGATGAATGTATCTGGAATATAAATCAGATCTTTTCTCAAGAGTTCTATCCTGAGTAAGCTTCAATGAGTTGACTTATTTAACGCACTGACTTCGATTGGTGCGTTTTTTAAAGTGGCTATTCGAGCTTTTTGTAGTAAGGCTAGTTGCAAGGTGCCATCATCTAGGCCAAATACAATGTTGCACTGGCGGCTTATAAAGGTTAATGATTTCTAGTGCATAAGCATGAATTTATGTATACTCGCCGCTTTTGTTAACAAAGTGAATAATTAGCCATGAATAATATTGCTGCCTTATCTTTGGCTGCTGTGATGTTTACTAGCGGTTGCGCTACGATTGTGGGTGATAAAACCCAGCATATTCAGGTTGATAGTAATCCATCAGGGTCCACATTCTCCATCAAAGATGAATTAGGTAGGGTTGTTGCTCAAGGGAAAACGCCTCAGGATGTGATTTTGGAAAAGTCTGATGGGGGTTATTTTGGTAAGAAAGACTATCAGGTTACTTTTACTAGAGAGAATTCTGAATCTGTAACGTTACCAATTAAGGCAAGCGCCAATGGTTGGTACATTGGGGGTAATTTTTTATTCGGTGGTTTAATTGGTTGGCTCTTAGTTGATCCATTTAATGGCGGGATGTATACGCTGCATCCAAAAGCAGTGAATGCCCAGTTACCTCAGAAAACAGTGAGTGCTGAATTGCCTCAGAAACCCGTGAATGCGGGGTCATCGCAGAATCAAGTAACAAATACAATTATTCTGATGTTAGACCCTAATAAGGCGGTGGACCCTAATAAGATATTAGACTCTAATAAACAGGTAACACCGTTAGGTTAAGCTAGAATGCCCAGTTGGACAGTCTGGTAGGTATATGACAATAAGCCCTCTCATTTTTTTCTGGAAGGGCTTTTTAATTCTATTTTGCCTTTTTTTATGGTAAATAACAGTTAAGAGCTTATTATTTTTAGAATTATAATGAGTGATAAAATAATTTAGTATCCTTGGTTGATTCACATAATAAGTGCAACATCGTTACTTTGGAGGTAAATATATCCGTATTCCTTTAAATAATTCATTGGATGTTTTATTATTATTTTCTAATTATCATGAAAATAATTTGAATAGTTTCTTTAATCTATAAAAATAGGTATTATTCTGATTGGGTTATTTAATAAATTCCAACTTCGATTTTATATTTTCTGGATAATAGCAATTGAATTGAAAAAAACAGATAAATAAAGAGTGAGTGAAAATAGATACTTATATAATTTGAGTCTGTACATAATTTTGTGTTGAATAATAATCTGTTGATTATAAAGAAATATTATTTCTCTTAAAAAAGGTTTTTTATTGTTTTATCAATATATGCTTTAACTGTCAGTAGCTTAAAGTTAATATGTAACAGTTCACTGTCGTACAGGCAGTTCGGAAATCAACTAATATGATTTTGAGATAAATACGATGAATTTATTGAAATCGCTGGCTGCGGTTAGCTCTATGACCATGTTCTCTCGGGTTTTGGGCTTTATCCGAGATGCCATTATTGCCCGCATATTTGGGGCAGGTGTTGCAGCGGATGCTTTTTTTGTTGCATTTAAATTGCCTAATTTACTGCGCCGTATTTTTGCGGAAGGCGCCTTTTCTCAGGCATTTGTACCCATTTTGGCGGAATATAAGAATCAGCAAGGTGATGACGCGACCCGGACGTTTATTGCTTATGTTTCCGGTATGCTGACGTTAATTCTGGCAATTGTTACCGTGCTGGGAGTTTTGGCGGCACCGTGGGTGATTTATGTTACTGCACCAGGTTTTACCGATACCGCCGATAAATTTACTCTGACAACAAATCTGTTAAGAATTACTTTCCCCTATATTTTTCTGATATCACTGGCCTCGTTGGCAGGCGCGATATTAAATACCTGGAATCGATTTTCTGTTCCTGCCTTCGCTCCGACGTTACTTAATATCAGCATGATTGTGTTTGCATTATTTGTCGCCCCTTATTGTAATCCGCCGGTGATGGCGTTGGGTTGGGCGGTTGTCGCTGGAGGGATTTTGCAACTTTTATATCAGCTTCCTCATTTAAAAAAGATTGGCATGCTGGTATTACCGCGTATTTCTTTCCGTGACAGTGGCGTATGGCGGGTTATGCGGCAGATGGGGCCAGCACTTTTTGGGGTTTCAGTCAGCCAGATTTCATTAATTATTAATACGATTTTCGCCTCATTTCTGGTGTCCGGTTCTGTCTCCTGGATGTATTACGCTGACCGTTTGATGGAATTACCTTCAGGTGTATTGGGTGTTGCGCTTGGGACAATTCTTTTGCCTTCACTGGCGAAAAGTTTTTCCAGTGGAAATCATGAGGAGTACACCAAATTAATGGATTGGGGGCTAAGGCTCTGTTGTTTGTTAGCGCTGCCTTGTGCTGTTGCTCTAGGTATGCTGGCAGAACCTTTAATAGTTTCTCTATTCCAATACGGTAATTTTACTGCATTTGATGCAGTAATGACCCAAAAAGCGTTAATTGCTTACTGTTTTGGACTGATGGGGCTAATTATTGTCAAGGTGCTGGCACCGGGTTTTTATTCTCGTCGAGATATTAAAACCCCGGTGAAAATTGCGATTGTCACTTTGATTCTGACTCAGCTAATGAACCTTGCCTTTATTGGTCCACTGAAACATGCCGGGTTAGCCCTGTCTATCGGTCTGGCATCTTGTTTCAATGCTAGTATGCTTTACTGGCAATTACGTAAGAAAAATATTTTTAAGCCGTTAGCGGGCTGGAGGGTGTTCTTATTTAAACTGGTTGTGGCAATTGCGGTAATGATTGCCGTATTAGCTGTTACTTTGTGGTTGATGCCAGCATGGGAGCAGGGGAATATGGCTATGCGCCTGTTGCGATTGATGGTGGTGGTTATCGCCGGGGCAAGCAGCTATTTTGCTGCGTTGGTGCTGATGGGTTTTCGGCTAAAAGATTTTGCCCACCGAGGTTTTCAATAAATTGAGATATCCCGGTAATTATTATTAAATCAAGCTGAGCTTGAGTTTTCTGTGGTTACCGGGATATCAGCTAATGATTATATTAAATTTCCCAAAAAGCCAATAATAAGCTTGAATGGTTATAATTGCGGTTTAATAGTCTTTTAATTTGAACCATAATTGAATGACTTTGTTTGATATGATGAAGTATTAGGGGGTGTAAAGTATATCTATTGGTTATTTATATCTGTCAGGTGAATTATTTTGCTGTATTTATATTTATCTGTGTTGAAATTATTGACATGATTAATTATTTGATTTAATTTTTTTCATTCTATTTATGAATCAGAAATAATATATTTAATTGTTATGATTTTTTATAAATCAGTGGTGGCTGGAATGTTATAGTCACTTAATTGAATAGTATTTTAATGAAAAATTAATTATGTGTGTCAGGTCGTGTTTTTCTGTAAATATTATAAGAGATGCTGTTCTGGACCATAGTTATCATATAGACTATATTCGTCATTTGATATAATAAAGCATTTGTAATACTAGTAAACTATTTCTAAGGAATATATGGAACTATGTGTTATGAATTTTTCCCATCATCAATAATCTCAAATATTTCTTTACTGCTTGGAAATGTTGAAGCTGATAGATCTGTGATTGGCTTTGCTAATAAGGCAGTTAATTTTAGTGTTACTGGCGGGGTTATTCAGTGGATTGTTATCTCTAATTCTTTAGAAACTGAATTGTCTGTTGCTTTGTCTATCATATTGATATTTATGTTATTATTAATCAATGAAAATGGGAAATTATACCTAATAGATTTCGAGCCGCAGCGCGGCGGCAAGTGAACGAATCCCCAGGAGCATAGATAACGATGTGACTGGGGTGAGTAAAAGCAGCCAACAAAGCAGCAGCTTGAAAGATGAAGGGTATAGATTGTTTTATCAGGGTAATCAGTTTTAGTCTTTTTAATTATGGAAATTAACGGAGCCATTGGTATGAATTATGAATAGTATTCTTCATTAAGTTGGGGTAAATATCTTACTTTATATAACATCAAGAGCTTATTCCAGTAGGTGTTATTGATGCAGACTATTATTGCCAAAATAATGGGCATGAATAGTGTTCAGATACTGGGATGTACATTGAGGAGCCGCTTTATCCTAAAATAAGGAACGACACATGAGTTCAGAACTGATTGGCAATGTATTGTCAAAAGGGGGATTATTGCCCTCTTATACCACTAAATGGGAACAACGGGCTTCAATAAGAACCCGGCCAGAAAAGTATATTGACTTTGATATACCCGGTTTTTTCTTTCCTGAAGAAAAACAGCCTTTGTTACTTGATGAGAGTTTACAACATATTAGTTATGAAGTTAAAAATGAGATTTTGATACAAGCATTTTTAAAATATTTGAATGA
The DNA here is from genome assembly GCF_020387775.1 of Photorhabdus antumapuensis. Classification (NCBI taxonomy): domain Bacteria; kingdom Pseudomonadati; phylum Pseudomonadota; class Gammaproteobacteria; order Enterobacterales; family Morganellaceae; genus Photorhabdus; species Photorhabdus antumapuensis. Next base: position 337,312 of record NZ_JAHZMK010000024.1, on the reverse strand, counting down.
TATTATTAATCTTGAAATTAAACTCATTAATTCAGCCTGTAATAAAATCATTTATAATGATTTATCAGTGAAATATCATGAGCAGATGAAAATTAATGCTTATACGGTTATTATTGATGAATATTATCATGTTTATATTGCCAGAAATATGATAAACCAGTTGAAGGCTAAATTTCCTGATATAAAAAAGTTATCTTATCCTATATCAGATGCTTATGTTGCGGTTTCAGAGATAATGTCGCGTCTTTCTCCTCGTTACCATGATTTGTTTGAAATTATTGCAGTCTGTATTTTTGAAACAACGCTGGTGAAAGAGTTGGTGGAGTTTTTTAACAGTGAAAATGTTCATCCTTCAATAAAATATTATGTTAATGACCACATGAATGATGAATCCAGGCATTATTTATATTTCCATGAATTATTACAATATACCTGGCATCATATGAGTGATGATGAAACTTATGGAATTGGTCAGCATATTGCTGACTTCGTTAAGCTTTATCTTAATATTGAATCAGAAAAACAGTTTAATACCGAACTCTTAAGTAGTATTACGAATGATCGGGCTTATAGCGAGAAGTCAGTACAGCGAATATATCAGGGATTTGAGGTAACGCCCGATGTCCCTATTGTAAAAAGTGTTTTATTGGCATTAAAAAGAGCCGGGGTGCTTGAACATCAAGCGGTTCGGCGTGGTTTTGAAAATATCGGATGGGTTATTTCATGAGAGGAGCCGAGGAAATGAGTAATGTAATGTCTCATCAAACCGTATCAATGGCAGAACTCGAAAGCTTGGTAAAAGAAATTAAAATCCGTTTGATTAATCGTCAAAACTTAATTTTGGTACAGAAAGTTAATTATAACGATAATGGAGTGTTACCTATTCTGGTTGCCGTTAAGCCTCATCATGTTAGATCGGTGAGGGAGTGATACGTTATGAGAATACTTAACATACTCACTGGTGCTCATTTGGATCAGCTAAGCACTCATGTTGTCCGTTATCTATTGGACGCGGGACACTTTGTTTATGTGGTAACTGATGATGTAGAGCAGCAAGCAGCCTGGCAGGCCGCATTTAAGCATAATTTCATGCTGATTTCACATGAGCATATTGCTGACTATGCTATTGATTGCGAATTTTGTTACGGCATGATGCCCGCTATTTCTGCGGCGGCGGCGATTAAGTTAGTGGCCTTTAATCAGGAAGACGCCGCTTTATTTCAGGTTGTGGGTGAGCATGGCGGAAGCTGGCGGATATTGGCGGAAAAAAAATTGGCTTGGGAAGCGTATCGATCAGTTCAGGCGCATGAATTGTTGGCGGAACTTTTTATTGACGGTTTGATTACTTTTTGCCGTTACGATTTGGAGCATACACCCCAGTGGCATCCCAGTAAAAATGACATATCGCTATGGTATCAGGCGCAGGAACAGATGCGTAACCGGCAATGGGTGTTAGCCGAGCAGAGCCAACATTACGCCTGTTTTGTTTTGCAAGATGAAATTAACCTTGAGCAAAGTGAAAGGGAAATTGTCACATTACCGGTTACGGGGATTTTCCAACAGGAAGATATTGCGTTATTGGCGTTGTTGCTACAGTTCTTATTTAATGCTCGTCGCTCTGCGCTTTACAGTTTCGATTGGCATTGTGATCAACGTCGGCTGAATCACTATCAGTTACTGACAGGCGTTGAGAAATATGTCGGTTTACGGAATAAGATAGATTGCCTTTGGTCCGGTGAATTGGATAACCCCTTTTATGATCCTCTAAGCGTTTCATCGGCACTGCCTGTACCGGGTGTCGCGGTATTTGTGGATTGCCAGCCGAATTGGTACCAAGAGAATCTTAATCTGAGTCTGAATTGGCACCGTGTTAGCCAAAGTTTGACGCTGAACTTCCGTCAGGGGATACCTTTTTTCAATGCGGTTGCCGATTATATTGCCGAATTTATGCGCCGCTTGCCTGATTTTAAGCAGGGAAAAGTCAGTTTTATGGCATTGGCGCAGTTACCGGAAAACTTGTTGCAACGTTATTATTATCAGAATAATCAAACACAATGTGATTATCCGCATGCCACTCTCCCCGCGCTGTTTGAACAGCAAGTCAATTTGGCGCCAGAACATCCGGCGGTATTGACTGAACAAGTTGCTATGAGTTACGGCGAACTGAATCAGCGAGCCAATCAGCTTGCGAACTATATGATGCGGCACTATTGTCTGGAAATGGGTAATCGGGTTGCGATCATGCTGTCCCGTGAAGCCGATTTGTTCGTCGCATTGTTGGCGATCCTTAAATTGGGATGTGCTTATGTTCCCATTGATACCCAGTCACCGGCTATCAGAACTCATTCGATTCTTGAAGACGCCCAACCGGTGTTGCTACTGACTTCACAGCCTGTTCCGATAGGTTTTTTACCTCAGGGCGTGCAGCATTTATATCTCAATAGTCAGGCGGGCAGTGATATCTTCTCTGACGAACCGACTAGCAACCCTGAAATAAAAGTGCAACCCCATGATTTAGCCTATGTTATCTATACTTCCGGTACAACGGGTAAGCCGAAAGGTGTCGCCATCGAACACGGTAATCTTCTGAATGTGTTTAATGATGTGCAGCGGCGTATGGCACTGACACCTCAGGATCGCTTCTTGGCTATCACGACATTGGCGTTTGATATATGCAAATTGGAAATTTTTATGCCGCTAATGTTTGGTGCCACGGTGGTATTAGCCGATCAACGTCAATTACTCGAAACGAATAAGCTAAAACATTATCTGGAAACATACCGTGTCAGCCTGATGCAAGGAACCCCTTCATTCTGGCAACAGATCGTTTTAGAGATGGATGGGCAATTTCTGCCAGTCCGGGCGATATGTGGTGGGGAAGCGGTCTCCAATGATTTGGCACGGCGGTTAGCGAAGATGACCATTCAGACATGGAATATGTATGGCCCGACGGAAACGTGTGTTTGGTCAACGGGTTGCTTACTGAATGTTGAACAGCCACAGGTGCTAATCGGTAAGCCGATAGCCAATACCCAGTGTTATGTTTTAGATGAGTCAGGTCGTCCGGTTCCTCCTGGTGTGATTGGTGAGCTGCATATTTCAGGGGCCGGTGTGGCACGTGGGTATTTTGGTAATCCACAGTTGACCCGTAGTCAATTTATACCTAATCCATTCTATTGCGCGGGGGAAAACTGGCCTGGGCCAATCATGTATAAAACCGGTGATCGGGTTCGTTATTTACCTTGCGGTAATCTGGAATATATCAGTCGGGTTGACAATCAGATTAAATTGCGTGGGCACCGGATTGAATTGGGGGAAATTGAGTCGGTATTACAGCAATATCCTGGTATCCAGCGTGTGGTGGTGGCTTTACAGCAATCCGTTACTCCGGGTGGGGAACCTTTCCTTGCTGCTTATTACCAGGCTAATGCGCCTTTGGATCGCCAACTGCTAACGGATTTTTTCGCGCCGTTGCTGCCTGATTATATGCTGCCCAGTACCTATATGTTCCTGGCAAATATTCCGTTGAATGCCAACGGCAAGGTGGATCGCAAAGCGCTGCCAGCTATTCAGCTACATGAACAGCAGCATTATGTTGCGCCTTACACGGAGTGCCAGTGGATATTGTGTCGGATCTTTAGTCAGGTATTAGGTGATGGGCAAACCCAAATTGGCATTACTGACGACTTTTTTAGTTTGGGAGGAAGTAGCCTATCAGCGATTCATCTGGTTAATCAGATAAATACTGAGTTGAAGTGTGATCTGAAAATTAGAGATATTTTCCAGCAGAAAATGATCTCTCGCTTAGTTCCGTTAGTGGAGGTGGGCCGTAGCGAATTCATGTATCGGGATTACCTGATTAAACGTGCTGATTTGGAACACCGTTATCACCCGTTCCCACTGAATAATGTTCAACAAACTTACTATTTGGGTCGCTTCAAGAGTTTTGAACTGAGTGAGGTATCAACCCATATCTACAGTGAGTTTGTCTTTGGACAATTGGATCATCGGCATTTAGAACTGACATTTAACCAACTTATCTCACGTCATCCTTCGTTATGCACGATCTTTGAAAATGGTGAACAGCGTTATCTGAACAGTGTGCCTTACTACAATATCTCATATCGGCAGATCACAACGGATAGCGAATTGATGGCACTGCGCGAACAATTTTCACATAAAGTTTATGCGCCAGAACATTATCCGCTATTCGACATTCTGTTGAGCGAGTACGCAGGCAAATACATTCTGCATATCAGCTTTGATGCGATCATCATTGATATGACCAGCTTTGAAATTCTGTTTTCAGAATGGATTCAGCTCTATCAGCAGCCAGAATTGCCGTTACCGGCGCTGGATATTACCTATCGTGATTATTATTTGCAGTATGAACGGGTACGGAACAGTGCGTTGTTCACGCAAGCTGAGAATTATTGGCGACAAAAAGCCAGCACCATGTCACTTGAGATGAATCTGCCTTTGGCAATGCATCCTGCGGCGGTGGGTAAACCCCATTTTCGACGTATTAGTGGCGTTATTCCACAATCGATATGGCAGAAATTATTGGATAAATGTCAACATTACAGTATTAGCCCAACGGCGTTGATTGTTGAACTTTATAGCCAAACCCTTTGCGATTGGGCCGGACAAGAGCAGATTTGCCTCAATTTGACACTGTTTAATCGCTTGCCACTTCATCCGCGGATTAATCAGATCATTGGCGATTTTACCGCCTTAAGTCTCTTTGCTTACCAAAACCGTACGGATATTGCGATTTGTCAGCAACTTGAACAGGTACATGGCGCGCTGTTGCAGGATATTGAGCATAATCTGTTTGATGGGGTTGATGTACAACGTATGTTGAAACAGCAGAGAGAGCTATCAGCCAATACCGTTATTGCTCCGGTTGGGTTAACCAGTGTATTGGGGATGAATAGCAAAGCCAGCATGTTTGAGTTACCGCTGGATGAGAGCTATCAAGGGATACAATATTCCATTTCCCAAGCTTCACAGGTCTGGCTGAATCATAAGGCTTATGAAACTGATGAAGGATTTGTTGCTGAATGGGATTATGTCGAACAACTGTTTGAAGCCGATACCATCAAGGCCATGCATGACAGCTATTGTCAATTGATTCGGTTAGTTGCTGAGCGTGATTGGCAACAGATGACTTTTCCTACTCCAGCTTTACCAGTAGCACAACAATGATGCAATCCAACGTTGGAATCACACTCAGGTGAAATATCCACGTCAGACGCTGCATAGTTTATGTGGACATTAATTGCAACAATCGGGGCAAGTGGCGGTGCCTATTGTGACAGGCGTGATAAGGCAATAATAGATATGCCCAATCACGCCAATTTTTCAGAAAAACAGCGATTATCCTGTTACATCCGCTCTACCGTCTCAATACCCAATGTATTCAGACCTTGCTTCAATGTCTTAGCGGTCAGGAGCGCCAGTTTCAGGCGGCTTTGACGCAACTCTTCGCTTTCCGCATTGAGGATCTGACAGTGTTCATAGAAACTGGAGAATAGACCAGCTAAATCGTACAGGTAAGCACACATCACATGTGGCGTACCTTCACGGGCGACGGTGGTGATGGTCTCTTCAAATTGTAACAAACGGGTGGCCAATGTTTGTTCACGATCTTCATTTAGGATAATTGGTAGTGTCAGATTGCTTTCATCGATTGCGGCACGTTTGAAGATGGAAGCGACACGGGTGTAAGCATATTGCATATAAGGCGCGGTATTGCCTTCAAAGGCGAGCATATTATCCCAATCGAAGATGTAATCTGTGGTGCGGCTCTTGGAAAGATCTGCGTATTTCACGGCACCGATACCGACAGCGGCAACCACTTTTTTCAATTCATCTTCTGGCATATCCGGGTTCTTTTCACGGATAAGGGTGTTGGCACGTTCAAGCGCTTCATCCAATAGATCGGTCAATCTGACAGTACCACCGGCGCGGGTTTTAAATGGTTTGCCATCTTTACCCAACATCATGCCGAACATATGGTGTTCCAGTGACACGGATTCTGGTACATAACCCGCTTTACGAACGATGGTCCAGGCTTGCATCAAATGTTGATGTTGACGGGAATCAATGTAGTAAAGAACGCGGTCAGCGTGCAGGGTTTCATAACGGTATTTTGCACAGGCGATATCGGTTGTGGTGTAAAGATAACCGCCATCCTTTTTTTGGATAATAACACCCATCGGTTCACCTTCTTTGTTTTTATATTCATCAAGGTAAACTACGGTTGCACCATCGCTTTCTACTGCCAGCCCTTGCTGTTTCAGATCAGCGACAATACCGGGCAGCAGATCGTTGTACAGACTTTCACCCATGACAGAATCTTTAGTCAGCGTGACATTCAGACGATCATAGGTTTGCTGATTTTGGGCCATCGTAATATCTACTAGCTTGCGCCACATGGTACGGCAATATTCATCACCGCCTTGCAGTTTTACTACATAGCCACGGGCGCGGAGGGCAAACTCTTCATCTTCATCGTAATGCTTTTTGGCTTCGCGATAGAAAGCTTCCAGATCGGACAATGCCATATCGCTGGCATTTTCGTTTTGCACTTTTTCCAGATAGGCAATCAGCATACCAAACTGGGTTCCCCAGTCACCCACATGGTTAGCGCGGATAACCTTATGACCGAGGAATTCAAGTGTACGAACGGCAGCATCACCAATAATCGTGGAGCGCAAATGACCAACGTGCATCTGTTTCGCGACATTGGGGGCGGAATAATCGACAACAATAGTTTGTGGTTTGGCTGGAGTAACGCCGAGCTTTTCATCTTTCAGTGCAGTTTCGATATTTGCTGCAATCCACGCTTTATCAAGGAAAATGTTGATAAAGCCGGGGCCAGCGATTTCAACTTTACTGGCGATACCTTGCAGATCTAGCAGGTTAACGATTTTTTCTGCCAGTTGTCGGGGAGGTATACCCACTTTTTTCGCGGCGGCCATAACACCATTGGCCTGATAATCGCCAAATTGCGCTTTCGCGGATTGGCGGATGTGAGCTTCGCTGTCGGCTGGAGCACTTGCTGCAATCAATGCTTGGCTGACTTTTTCTGAAAGAATCGCCTGAATATTCACCTGGTTACCTTAAATGACGAACAAGAAATAGGTATATTGTAGCAAACAATATCCTTTACAAAATGGTTCATAAGAAAAAACGGCGGGTTTTATACCATATTCGACACATGACATACCACTTTACTGTTGCTTTGTGCCAAGTTGCGAGGATAAAAAACGCGTTTTCTCGAAAAATCATGATCGTGACTATAATGAATGCCGTAATGAATATACGGCATAAAGGGAGGGGAGCCGTTATGGGAGTATGGCAAACGAACGAACAGGAAAACCAGAGGCTTTGTTAGGTTTGGCCACGATATTAAAAATGACTGCACCACGTACAGGTACTTGGTCCAAATTAGCTAAAAGTTCTATCTGATAAGTATTTTGCTTTAATACATAATCTTCGCCCAACAACGCATTATTCTTTCTAAAATCTTTAGCGGAGTCGGTATCAAATGTTTCATGTCCAATGGATTTAACATGACGTTCTTCAAATAAAAATTTGAGGGCATCTATTCCCCATCCAGGTATTTGGTTATTGCCAGAATCATCTTTATTGTCCATTTTCTCCTGAGATGGCCAGCGTTTACTCCAGTCAGTTCTGAGCGCAACGAAAGTACCCGCCTCAATAATTCCATATTGTTCTTCAAATTTAAGAATATCTTCTTTAGAAAGTGAAAAATTAGGGTCCTGTTTTGCTCTTTCTGATTGATCAAGCACGATTAAAGGTAAAACCAGTTCTTTTAATTCCAGTTCATCCACAGAACGGCTATTAGGAACAAAATGGCAGGGAGCATCAAGGTGAGTCCCATATTGGCCGGGAAAAGAAAATTGCTGAACAAAAAAGCCATCTTTATAATCAAACAGTGTTTTAAACTCGGCTGAATCCAACATAAAAAAGTGTGGAGAATCTTTATCGAAACTATGTGTCAAATCGACCCATTTTTTCGACTTCAACAACGTGAGTGCTTGTAAAATGCTATTTGACATAAAAAACCTCATTTTTGATAATTTATTGATGTTATTTTTACCACTATTGCATGATTAATGCTGTAAGATTTGTTGCCGTAAATAGTGATGTTCTTCATGTTTTATTCATTTTTATTGTTCCAATAATGAACATACGACATAAAGGCATAATAGATTTAAAGGCGGAGGCGGGACTCGTCATTTCAGCCTGCTAAGGCTTGTGTTAGACTCGTCAGGTACGAGCACAATAATAAAAAAATATATATTATACGTTTTTTGGGCATTATTCTTAATGTGATTTGTTTTTATCTTGTTGTTATTTAATGTTTTTTATTTTAAGTGAATTTCGTTGATTAAAATTGAAAATCTTTTGCAAATTATTTGTTGAAATTTTTAATAAAAAAGAAATTAATATCGTTTATGATTTAATTAATCCTAAAAAGCTCATCAGCATTGACCTAAAAAGGAACTATTATGCTTTGGAAGAATACTTCTAACCAATTTGGTCATTTATCTGTCCTTTTACACTGGCTGGTTGCATTGGTTGTGTATGGCATGTTTGCGCTAGGACTGTGGATGGTGACGTTGGGGTATTACGATACGTGGTATCATAAGGCACCTGAAATTCATAAAAGCATCGGCATGTTGCTGCTGATAACGATGGTTGTGCGGGTTATCTGGCGTTTTGTTTCTCCACCACCCAAGCCATTAGCCAGTTATAGCCGCCTGATCAGAGTCAGCGCTGTTTTAATGCATATTCTGTTGTATATTTTACTGTTTGGCATTTTTATTAGTGGTTATTTAATTTCGACTGCTGATGGGCAGCCGATTTCTGTTTTTGATTGGTTTACTGTGCCAGCCACATTAATGGGGCAGGGCGAACAGGCAGATACTGCCGGAATGATTCATCTTTACCTTGCTTGGGCGGTGGTAATTTTATCGCTATTACATGCTGTTGCGGCATTAAAACACCATTTTATTGACCGTGATGCAACCTTAAAACGGATGCTAGGTTTCCGTCCTGAATAATACAAAAGACGATTATGGAGAAGAATATGTTTAAGAAGACATTACTTGGCTTGACAGCAGGCGCACTGTTAATGAATGCAGGTTCAGCATTAGCAGCCAATTATAAATTTGATATACAAGGCCAGCATGCCTTTATTCAATTCCGTATTCAGCATTTGGGGTATAGCTGGTTATATGGGACATTTAAAGATTTTGATGGTTCTTTTACATTTGATGAGAAAAACCCGGCTGCGGATAAAATTGATGTGACGATCAAAACGGCCAGCTTGGATACTAACCACGCTGAACGTGATAAACACTTGCGCGGTAAGGATTTCTTTAATACAGATAAATACCCTGAAGCAAAATTCACTTCAACAGCAGTGAAAAAAGAAGGGAATAAATATGTTGTTACAGGTGATCTGACTTTAAATGGCGTGACAAAGCCGGTAACACTGAATGCAGAACTATTGGGTGAAGGTAAAGACCCGTGGGGTGGCTACCGTGCAGGTTTTGATGCTTACGGCAAAATCAAACTGAAAGATTTTAATTTCCAAAAAGATTTGGGGCCTAAATCACAAGAAGCGGAATTATTGATTTCTCTCGAAGGCGTTCGGGAAAAGTAATACGCTGATGACTTAACTCAGTAGTGTAATTTATTAAGGGCTGCGCATTGCGTGGCCTGTTTTATTGATAGGCAAAACCTTCTTTTCAGTTGATGTCACAGATGGTACTGTTGTTATATACAGTTTTGGTAATTGATTGATTATGCGTGGTTTTTGGGTGGATAAGATCTTATTACAGCTACATTAACCGAATAAAATATCAATATTGTGTTTTGTTTGGTGAATTACATGATGTTATCAGATTGCTACAAGTATCACTTGCAAGTAAACTTAGTATAGAAACCGAGTGTTTATTGGTCGTTGTGATTAAATTATGTATTAATAATACGGAGAGTAAGGAGAGGGGGTTATGTCATCATTTACAAAACTTATAGATAAGGCATATGTTTCTCCTGATAAAATTATTAGAGGAACTGCCAAACTGATAAAGCCTGAAAGCGCCGCTACTGAAGACTGCTCTCAGAGGTTGCTGATCAGAAATGACGGCACTGTTATGATTAACAGAAAGAATAGTGATGTGATAGCGGCTTTTGAACATAATATAAAAGCGTTATCAAAGAGAAAATAACTATTATGTGGCCTGTTTTTATTACCTTTGTTTTGATCTGTGGCTATAAATATATTGATAGCGACATACCATCAAAAATTGAGTTACAAAAAGCGCAAGGGTGGAATGCTTACTTTCAAGTGGCTTTAAAAGGCGGTGAGTTTTTGATCGCTGGTTTTGTCATGGCTGTATTTATTGATGTTCTGTTGTATTTAGCAATGTATATTATGAATGTACCTGCATATTTGGGCGCAAAATACACTCAGTTTACATTTGCTACAGACTTGAATGGGCTCAGATATGCCACCGCAAGCTTTTTCTCATGGATTGTAGTTATATCTACGGTTCTTATGAGTATAAGCCAAGCTTCAATCGCTAAAAACAGATCAGAAAACTATGCATACCGGATTAAAGCCATTAGGAATAATGCGAAAAAAGATTCTGTAAATGAATTATTACTAGAATCCTTGGAGTGCGGTCTTCTCGTTATGGTTACTCTCAAATCTCGAAAGGTGTATGTTTAGGACAGGGAATTGTGGATTGTCATCTGCCAAGTGAAATGATGTGATTTTTCACTTGGCATTATATCAATGAGACTGTTTATTATATTGGTAATACGTATTCATATAGTTTTTATTTTTTTTCCTCAAGAGGAGAATACCGAGACTCTATTATAACATCGACACGAAACTCTCCAGAGTTATCGTAATATACACCGGGTGTATCAGAGAACAGAAGTACCAATTCACCATCTACGGGAACCGTTCTATGGAGCACGCCATTACCAATCCTATAGGTTTTGCCGCCAATTTTTGCAACGAGATTGTATTCTGGATTCGTAGAGAGCGTGATGCTACCTTGAGGTGCGGCTATCATATTATTTTCTTTGCCGTATCTCACCCATCCGTTAGCGACAATAGATATGATGTCTCCTTGTTTGAGAATAAGCCCTGTGGATTTACCGTTTTCAGCATTACCTGGAACACTTCCTGACCAATTATACATACTATTACCTCTGAAATTATATTTTATAAAGATAGTTTTGTTAAATATATTTAACTGAAAGAAAATTTATATTTTTCTGACAGTAGAAACAACGATAAATATCATAGATTATGACCTGATTTAATGACAATAATAATTTTATATTGATGGTTTATTTAATATAACAATTGCTTTTTTACTTTTATTTTTTTATAGAATATTAATTTTATGTTGGAATAATAAATTTATGGTTATTTTTGATTTTAAATAATTCTAATGAATGGTTAGGGTAAAATAGAAATATTCCTATTTTTAATTTTCTAATCTAATTATATTAGAAAACCAGAATTGCCATTAATTACCATTCCGCGTGAAAATTGTGTAAAATGTATGGAGCAGTTATTTATTACTACAAAGTGGACGTTTCACACATCAGATTGTTGTTGATTTATAAAAAAGGTATACAGGACGATCTGAGTGAATCAGAGAAGGAAATCCTGAGAGACTGAAATGAGAGGGGGTAAAGATGGATAGTAAATTGTTTGCTAGATTGACTGAAAGCATGACACAAATGAATGAGATCATTAACGGTGAACGTGCGCCATCTCGTGAAACTAATGTTGATGCGATAAAAGTAAATTTAAAAGCGTTGTCTATGTGAATTAATTGTTCGTAAGGTATCAAACCTCGTCCCAAGCAGGTTTTTTCGCTTAATTGAGGTTTTTTTGTGAGTGAAATAGGATAATGAGAATTCATTGGCATTCACCTTGTGAATTCATGGAGGTTATTGTAAGAGTAGTTGTGTTGGTGCCATCCAATTTCAATTATTACAAATCGAGAGTATCATTCGAGGTTTGAAATGGCGGCAAACCTTTAAAACTCTTGGGCTGTTTGGGGCCAAGGGAAGGGACCAATCTATTGCATCTTAACTGGGATAATATGACGCATTTTTCTTCTATTGTTGAATTACAGGATTTAGTGGCTGATCTGGCAATATTTGAGCAAAAATTGGCACGGTTCAAACAGCGGCTTAATGTGAATGTTGAGCCATATCAAGCTGATCATATCTCCTTACGTTGCCACGATATATCTGTAGCGGAGCGCTGGCGTAAAGGTTTTTTGCAATGTGGCAGTTTGATGTCAGGAAATCTCATTAATGGGCGTCCAATCTGCTTGTTTGATTTAGAACACCCAATTGCGGTGCTTAATTGGCAAATTGATTGTGTTGAATTGCCCTATCCTGGCAAGAAAACTTACTTGCATCAGGGATGGGAACATGTGGAACTGGTGCTGCCCGTGGCACCCGACATATTATCAACAGCAGCAAAAGCATTATTACCGCAACTTTTGCCGGCAGGTTTTTCTGTCAAAGAGAGTCAACCGAAAGGTGAACAAGAGCGGTTGCCTAATCCTACCCTAGCTATCACTGATGGTGAGATCACCGTCAAGTTTCACCCATTTACACTGCGTGAAATAATCAAAAATGAGCACTAGTCAGCAAAATTAACTTTTTCGTCCTTGTGATCCAGATAAAAGTTCTGACCTTGTGATTTCCTACAAATCATCGGCAATAATTAGATGTCATAGTTAGTGAGTTGAATTACTGAATCGCTTAGATTCATTGATTGCTCGTTAATAACTGGGTGTCCAAGGAACTTCTGATGACAAAGTTAGAAATTTGTTGTTTTAGCGTAGGTTGCGCATTAATCGCACAACAGGCGGGTGCTGACCGGATAGAGCTCTGCGCCAGTCCGGCGGAAGGGGGATTAACACCGAGTTTTGGTACATTGAAGCAGGCTATTGAGCAATTAACTATTCCTGTATATCCCATTGTACGTCCAAGAGGTGGTGATTTTTGCTACAGTCACTCAGATTTTGAGGTGATGAAAAATGATGTTGCTCAGATCCGTGATATGGGATTTATGGGCGTTGTTTTTGGTCTATTAGATGAAGAAGGGCATATTGATTTGCCCCGTATGCAACAATTGATGGCACTGTCTGGCGGTATGGCCGTCACTTTTCACCGTGCATTTGATATGTGTTTTAATCCTTATGTGGCATTGGATCAACTCACTCAACTTGGTGTTAAACGAATATTGACTTCCGGCCAGCAACAGAATGCTGAATTGGGATTACCCTTATTGAAAGAGCTGCATCAAGCTAGTCAGGGGCCAATTATTATGGCAGGTGCGGGTGTTCGTATGAGTAATATTCATAAATTTATCGATATCGGGTTAACGGAAGTTCACAGTTCGGCAAGCCGGATTATGCCTTCTACCATGACCTACCGCAAAGCAGGGGTGACGATGAGCGCGGATAATGAGGTGGATGAGTTTTCACATTATTGCGTTGATGGTGGTGTGGTAGAGGTGATGAAAGGGATGCTGAGTTTGACTTTATTTGAATAATCCATTGCGAACTGGCCCGGTTGGGCCAGTTCTTAACGTCAGGGCTTACGGGCGATCAGTACCGCCCGCAGAGGGGCGGGATAACCCTCAATGGTTTTACTGCTATCCGTAGGATCGAGGAAATCAGATAGTGATTCAGTTTTCATCCAATCTGTACGACGTTGTTCTTCCGTGGTTGTGACTGCCTGATCGACAATTTTCACATCGACAAAACCGCACTTCTCCAGCCAGGTTTTCAGCATTTTTGCCGAAGGGATGAAGTAGACGTTGCGCATTTGAGCATAACGTTCACCTGGGATTAAACAGGTATGTTCATCTCCTTCAACAACCAGACTTTCCAGTACCAGCTCACCATCGGACACCAATTGGTTTTTCAATTGCCAGAGATGGTCAAGAGGAGAGCGGCGGTGATAGAGGACTCCCATTGAAAAGACCGTATCGAAGGAGGCCAGTGCCGGTAATTGTTCAATACCCAGAGGCAAAAGATGGGCGCGTTGATCATTGCCAAGTAACTTTCTGATGGCTTCAAACTGGCAGAGAAAAAGCTGAGTGGGATCGATACCAACGGCAAGTTCAGCCCCTTCGCCGACCATCCGCCACAGGTGATAGCCACTGCCGCAGCCAACATCAAGAATTGTCCGGCCGGTTAATGGAGAAATATGGGGCAGTACTCGATCCCACTTCCAATCTGAACGCCATTCGGTATCAATATTTACACCATAAAGCGAGAATGGGCCTTTGCGCCACGGCATGAATATCTGCAATATATTGGTAAGGCAAATTTTTTCACCTGCGGATAGGGGGGGATCGCGTTCCGCGATCACGCCATTTTTCAGGTCTAATTGGGTCGGTGAAATTTCGGGTAGGTTCTCCAGGGTTTTTACCCATGATTTAAAACTGCCGTGCAGGGCCGCTTTTTGCCATTCTTGCAGTTGAGTAGGAAGGCAATTAAGCCAATGCTGGAGGTTATTTTTTGCAATAAGTTGATAAAAATTACCGAAATCGATCATTTATCGGCTCCTTTTATCGCCAGCAGTGAACCAAAGTTGAAACACTGAAACCAGACTTCAGCATGGTTAAAACCGGATTGATGGAGACGGGATTTGTGGGTTTCAATAGAATCAGTCAACATGACATTTTCAAGCATGCTGCGTTTCTGGCTGATTTCCAGCTCGCTATATCCGTTGGCACGCTTAAAATCGTGGTGCATATTAAACAGTAATTCACCAATTTGTTGATCTTCAAAGCTGAATTTTTCTGATAAAACTAACACACCGCCCGGACGTAATCCCTGATAAATCTGGTTAAGCAAACCTTGCCGATCTTGCGGGTCGAGAAATTGTAAAGTGAAATTCAATACAACCATTGAGGCATTTTGAATATCAATATTGAGAATATCGGCTTCAATAACGTCAACCGGTGTGTGCGCCCGGAAAGCATCAATATGGCGACGACAGCGTTCTACCATAGCTGGAGAATTATCAACCGCGATGATCTTGCAATTTTCCGCGGTAATATTGCGGCGCATTGCCAGGGTTGATGCGCCAAGGGAACAACCCAGGTCATAAATCTGGCTGTTTGATGTCACGAAACGACTGGCCAGCATACCAATCATGGAAACGATATTTGAATAACCTGGCACAGAGCGTTGGATCATATCAGGGAAAACTTCTGCAACCCGTTCATCGAAACGCCAGTCACCCAGATTGGCAATGGGGGCGGCAAACAGGCTATCCCTTTGATTGTGAGGATCTTGATTTGACATAACAGCATTGATTATTAGAAAAAATAGAAGGGAGCATTCTAACAGATGTAAAGCTTGACCTTGAACCAATTTTCTCTGTATTGAAAAGCACTTTTAAAATGCCCGTTTTGCATATCAACCCCGGGAAGTCTTCCTCATAAATGGAACAGCTATGATTAGAATAATAGGCAGCAGAACTTGCTGCCTGTTTATTTCAGTGGTGGCAATATCAGACATAAAGAGAAAATATCTGTTCCCAGGGCAGGTAGTAAATATTGGCAATCACCATTAATACCATGGAGAGATAGGTTGCTACCATGCCTGAACGTCGCCAGCGGAACTCACGGTGGTACAGGCCATAATAATGCAAGACTCTGCCAGTGAGCAGAATCAAACCACAGACATGTATCATCCAGACATTTGAGCCGTTCATCTCCATCATAACCAGCAATAACATAGAGATGGGGATATATTCCACCGTATTGCCGTGGATGCGGATCGCTGTTTGTAGTTCGTAAAAACCGCCATCTCCATATGAGACACGATATTGTGTTCTTAACTTAACCACATCAAAAGACAGCTTAATCAATAATAGTGCGCCCAACACAACATAAAGCGAGCTAACCATTTTTAACTCCATTGCCTAACCGAAATTGGCCAATTAAGTTATGATAAACCCCAAAAATAAAACTGTCGCTATAAAAAACAGGAATTGAAAATAAATTGCCTGATTATCAGACATCAAGCAATGGTATAGCATTGGGATATTACCTGCCCTTATCTCTGAGCAGAATTTCTATTATAATGGCGACCTTTTTTGACACTTCATGACACTTTTCAAGTTCAAGAACGATGCCAAAATTTCCGCAGCAACAGCACAACAGCCGAGTAAAAGGATATTGTATGCGTACTGATTATTGTGGGCAGTTGAATCTGACCCATGAAGGCCAGAAGGTGACTCTTTGTGGTTGGGTAAACCGCCGCCGTGATCTGGGTGGCTTGATTTTTATTGATATGCGTGATCGTGAAGGGATTGTTCAGGTATTTTTTGACCCGGATCAGCAAGCCGCATTTTCTCAGGCTGCTGAACTGCGTAATGAATTCTGTATTCAAATCACCGGTACTGTACGTGCGCGTCCTGACAGTCAAATCAATAAAGATATGGCTACCGGTGAAATTGAGGTTTTTGCGGAAAGCCTGAATATTATCAACCGTTCCGAACCTCTGCCTTTGGATAGCAACCAGACGAACAGTGAAGAGCAACGTCTGAAATATCGCTATATTGATCTGCGCCGGCCTGAAATGGCAAATCGCCTAAAGGCACGCGCTAAAGTCACCAGTTTTGTTCGTCGTTTCATGGATAATCAGGGTTTCCTGGATATTGAAACGCCGATGCTGACGAAAGCAACACCCGAAGGCGCCCGTGATTATTTGGTGCCAAGTCGCGTTCATAAAGGCAAATTTTATGCCTTGCCTCAATCCCCGCAGTTATTTAAGCAATTGCTGATGATGTCCGGCTTTGACCGTTATTATCAGATTGTTAAATGCTTCCGTGATGAAGATTTGCGTGCGGACCGCCAGCCGGAATTTACTCAGATCGACGTGGAAACGTCCTTTATGACTGCCGAGCAGGTAAGGGGAATGATGGAAACTATGATCCGCGAATTGTGGCTGGAAATTGAAGGTGTTGATCTCGGACATTTCCCGGTGATGACGTTTGCTGAAGCCATGCGTCGTTTCGGTTCTGATAAACCTGATCTGCGTAACCCATTGGAGTTGGTGGATGTTGCTGATCTGGTTAAAGATGTGGAATTCAGTGTTTTTGCTGAACCGGCGAATGATAGTAAAGGTCGCGTAGCTGTAATTCGAGTACCAGGTGGTGCTGAATTGAGCCGTAAGCAGATTGATGAATATGGCAAATTCGTTGGGATTTATGGCGCAAAAGGGCTGGCGTGGATAAAAGTCAATAATCGTGGCGCGGGTCTGGAAGGGGTACAAAGCCCGGTGGCGAAGTTCCTGAATGCCGAGGTGATTGAAGGTCTGCTTTCCCGTACTGATGCACAGGATGGCGATATTTTGTTCTTCGGTGCTGGTAGTATAAAAGTGGTCACTGATGCCTTGGGAGCGTTGCGTCTGAAATTAGGTCGCGATTTGAACCTGACAACATTGGATAGCTGGCGGCCACTGTGGGTGATTGATTTCCCTATGTTCGAAGATGATGGGGAAGGTGGTTTGACCGCCATGCACCATCCGTTTACTTCACCGTGTAATATATCAGCGGCGGAGTTGGAGCAAGATCCGGTTTCGGCCATTGCCAATGCTTACGATATGGTGATTAATGGCTACGAAGTGGGTGGTGGCTCAGTGCGTATTCACCGTAATGAAATGCAACAGGCGGTGTTCCGTATTCTGGGTATTAATGAGCAGGAACAGCAGGAGAAATTTGGTTTCTTGTTGGATGCACTGAAATTTGGTACACCACCCCATGCAGGTTTGGCATTTGGTCTTGACCGTCTGGTGATGTTGCTGACAGGAACGGATAACATCCGTGATGTTATCGCATTCCCTAAAACCACCGCTGCCGCTTGTTTGATGACGGAAGCGCCAAGTTATACCAATCCGGCGGCCCTTGAAGAGCTATCAATCTCTGTTGTTGCTAGAAAAGAGAGTGAATAATGGCTTATAAGCGCCCTGAGTCTGTGCTGGTGGTTATTTATGCGTTTTCCAGCCGACGGGTGCTAATGTTGCAGCGGCGGGACGATCCTGATTTTTGGCAGTCTGTAACTGGCAGCCTTGATGGAGATGAAACGCCGTGGGAAACAGCATTGCGCGAAGTGCAAGAAGAAGTCGGTATTGATATCATCGGTGAAAATCTCGAACTGATAGATTGCCGACGCTCTCTTTATTATGAGATTTTTACCCACTTGCGCCATCGCTATGCTCCAGGCGTCACCCGTAATAAAGAGTACTGGTTCTGTCTGGCATTGCCGGAAGAGCGAGAATGCTTGTTGACTGAACATCAGGATTATCAGTGGCTGGATGCGGATAAAGCAGCAAAGCTCACTAAGTCGTGGAGCAATCGGCAGGCGATTGAAGAGTTTGTTATTGAATAAGTTTATTAGACGTTTTATCGGAGAACCTTATGGCAGGTCATAGTAAATGGGCCAACACCAAGCACCGCAAAGCTGCACAGGATGCAAAACGCGGTAAGATTTTCACCAAAATTATCCGGGAGCTAGTAACGGCGGCCCGTCTGGGTGGTGGAGATCCGGCATCTAACCCACGTCTGCGTGCTGCAATTGATAAAGCATTGTCCAACAACATGACCCGCGATACTCTGAACCGTGCTATCGCCCGTGGTGTTGGCAACGATGACGCGGATAACATGGAAACCATCATTTATGAAGGTTATGGTCCGGGGGGAACGGCGGTGATGGTTGAGTGCTTGAGTGATAACCGTAATCGTACTGTTTCTGACGTTCGTCATGCTTTTACTAAAACCGGTGGTAATTTAGGCACTGATGGTTCGGTTGCTTATTTGTTCACCAAAAAAGGGGTGGTTTCTTACGCGCCAGGGCTGGATGAAGATGCGGTTATGGAAGCGGCGTTGGAAGCCGGTGCTGATGATGTAGAAACCTATGATGATGGCGCGATTGATGTTTACACCACACCGGAAACGTTTGGTGACGTGAAAGATGCGTTAGATGCCGCCGGTTTTGTGGCGGAATCAGCAGAAGTTTCGATGATCCCTTCCACTAAAGCGGAATTGGATGCGGAAACCGCACCTAAATTATTGCGCTTGATTGATATGTTGGAAGATTCAGACGACGTACAAGAGGTTTACCATAACGGTGAAATCTCTGATGAAGTTGCAGCTTTGCTGTAATTTCAATCAGGTTGTACAGCGTAGAGAAAGTGTGCTGTGGTGCAGGGCACTTTCTCTAACGTTTTTATCCCCCTTAATTAAAGATGATCGTAAAGGCGAATAAACAGATATGGCGATTATCTTAGGTATCGACCCAGGTTCCCGCGTCACCGGTTATGGTGTGATCCGCCAGCAGGGGCGCCATTTGATCTACCTTGGCAGTGGTTGTATCCGGACAAAAGTTGATGATCTGCCTAACCGGTTACAGCGTATTTATGCCGGTATCCTTGAAATTATTACGCAATTCCAACCGGATGCCTTTGCCATCGAGCAGGTATTTATGGCGAAAAACCCGGATTCAGCGTTGAAATTAGGGCAAGCGCGGGGTGTGGCTATTCTTGCCGCTGTTAATCAATCTGTACCAGTTTTTGAATATGCCGCCCGGCAGGTTAAACAGACAGTTGTCGGTACCGGAGCGGCTGAAAAAAGTCAGGTTCAGCATATGGTGCGTTCTATGCTGAAATTGTCTGCTAATCCGCAATCCGATGCGGCAGATGCATTGGCTATTGCGATAACCCATTGTCACTTTAATCAGAATCTTTTGCGGGTTGGTGATCCCGGATTAATCTTGGCACGTGGACGTTTAAGATAACGGCTGGATATGCATCCAGCTTTTTTTATGTTATAACCATAAGTAGAACAATCAGTTTTATTTTTAGGGGGTAAACGAGTGATAGGGCGTCTCAGAGGAACTGTGCTGGAAAAACAACCACCCTTGGTTTTACTGGAAACGAATGGCGTGGGTTATGAAGTCCATATGCCAATGACCTGTTTTTATGAATTGCCTGATACCGGACAGGAAGCTGTTCTGTTTACTCACTTTGTTGTGCGTGAAGATGCGCAATTACTTTATGGTTTTAATGATAAGCAGGAGCGGGCGCTATTCCGTGAATTAATTAAAGTGAATGGTGTAGGACCTAAATTGGCGTTGGCTATTCTTTCGGGCATGTCTGCGCAGCAATTTGTTTCTGCTATTGAACAAGAAGCGATCGCTTCTCTGGTTAAACTGCCGGGTGTAGGTAAGAAAACCGCTGAACGGCTGGTGGTTGAAATGAAAGATCGCTTTAAAGGGCTTAATGGCGATCTCTTCAATCAGAGCAGTGATATTAATCTGCCGGCCACCGCCAAACAGACAACTTCTGACGCTGATAGCGAAGCAGAAGCCGCTGCGGCATTAGTCTCTCTGGGTTATAAGCCGCAGGAGGCCAGCCGCATGGTAAGTAAAGTTGCTAAACTGGGTGCTGATTGTGAAACACTTATCCGCGAAGCACTTCGCGCTGTTCTCTAAGTTACAGGGGTAAGCCATGATTGAAGCTGACCGTCTGGTTTCTGCGGAAGTTTTGCAAGACGATGAAGCGATTGACCGCGCAATCAGACCTAAATTGTTGTCTGAATATGTTGGGCAACCGCAAGTCTGTGAGCAGATGGAGATTTTTATTCAGGCTGCCAGACAGCGTGGTGATGCCCTTGACCACCTGCTGATTTTTGGTCCGCCGGGATTGGGGAAAACAACGCTGGCGAATATTGTTGCCAATGAGATGGGGGTAAATCTTCGCACAACGTCTGGCCCGGTGTTGGAAAAGGCAGGGGATTTAGCAGCAATGCTGACAAATCTTGAACCGCATGATGTGTTGTTTATCGATGAAATTCACCGCTTGTCGCCGGTAGTGGAAGAAATTCTCTATCCGGCAATGGAAGATTACCAACTGGATATTATGATTGGTGAGGGGCCGGCAGCCCGTTCGATCAAAATTGATTTGCCGCCTTTTACCCTGATTGGTGCTACCACGCGTGCAGGCTCCCTGACTTCTCCACTGCGTGATCGGTTCGGTATTGTGCAACGCCTTGAATTTTACAACGTGGATGATTTGCAAAGTATTGTCTCCCGCAGTGCCCGTTATATGGGGGTGGATATTACTGATGATGGAGCCCGGCAGATTGCCATGCGTTCTCGTGGAACGCCACGGATTACCAACCGTTTACTGCGCCGGGTACGTGATTTTGCTCAAGTAAAAGGGAATGGTGGGATTGATGGCGATATTGCCGCCAGGGCGCTGGATATGTTGAGTGTAGATGCTGCTGGTTTTGATTATCTGGATCGTAAATTACTGGTTGCTATCATTGATAAATTTATGGGCGGGCCGGTTGGGGTAGATAACCTTGCCGCTGCTATTGGTGAAGAGCGGGAAACGATCGAGGATGTGCTGGAACCCTTTTTGATTCAGCAGGGTTTTATCCAACGTACTTCCCGTGGACGAATTGCCACCGAACATGCTTATCGCCATTTTGGTATGGTCAGACATCAGGAATGACCTGTTTAATTACCTGAAAAATCGGGATGGGTACTCCTGCAAGGGAAACCTATCCCGTTCTTCTGATAACTGGGTTGTACCCACCCAGTGGATCAATTTTTTGCTTTACTGATCAGGCTGATAATGAACATCACCGCAGCACATAGCACGACAGAGGGTCCTGCTGGTGTGTCGTAAACGGCGGAGAAAGCTAATCCACCGGTGACGGCAAGCATACCAACCGCAATAGCAATAGTGGCCATTTGCTCCGGTGTACGGGCAAAACGGCGAGCAGTGGCTGCCGGGATAATGAGCAGGGAAGTGATAATCAGCGCACCGACAAATTTCATTGCCAAGCCGATTGTCAACGCTGTTACCAGCATTAACAGTACTCTTAACCGCTGTATTTTAATTCCATCCACAAAAGCCATTTCTTGACTGACGGTGATAGAGAGCAGGGCGTTCCATTGCCAAAAGAGTAGTGTAGTGACAATGGTGACACCGATGGCAATCAACCAAATATCTTCATAGGTGACTGATAACAAATCACCAAACAGATAAGCCATCAAATCAACTCGCACATTAGACATTAAACTGACAACCACCAGCCCTAGTGATAGTGCGCTGTGAGCCATGATTCCCAGTAAAGTATCGATTGCCAGTTGAGGACGTTTCTCCAGCCAAACCAAAATAATTGCCAGTATTAAAGTGACGGCGATAATTGTGTAAAAAGGGCTAATATTTAGCAATAATCCGAAAGCAACGCCCAGTAATGAGGCATGAGCCAGAGTATCGCCAAAATAGGACATTCTGCGCCAGACAACAAATGAACCTAATGGCCCGGCAGCAATAGATAATAATACGCCGGCCAACCAACCGGGGAATAATAATTCGATCATGAGTGGTATTCCCTGTTATTTTCCAAGATAATTTTCCCTTTCAGATCATGGTGGTGATTGTGTTGATGGTGATATATTGCCAATTGCTCAGCACCGTGATGACCAAACATAGCGATAAATTCAGGGTGAGTTGAAACAACTTCAGGTGTGCCGGAACAGCAAATATGTTGATTAAGGCATAAAACTTCGTCTGTTTTCGCCATGACCAGATGCAAATCATGGGAAACCATCAGTACAGCGCAATGCAATTCGGTCCTGATTTGATTGATTAAATCATAAAGTGCTAATTGACCATTAACATCGACCCCTTGTGTTGGTTCATCAAGGACTAATAATTGAGGCTGATTTAATAGTGCCCTGGCTAATAAAACCCGTTGGTTTTCCCCGCCGGATAATTTTTGCATGGGTTGCTGCAATAGATGAGCAGCATTCACTCGCTCTAGTGCTGGCAATATATCGGCGGATTTTACGCCGGGTTTTAGCATCATAAAGCGTTTGACGGTTAATGGCAGAGTGGGATCAAGATGCAACTTCTGTGGAACATAGCCGATTCTCAATCCATCGGTATGCTTAATTGTGCCGGATGATGGCTCGACAAGCCCCAAAACAACACGGACTAAAGTTGATTTACCGGCACCATTGGGACCTAGTAAAGTCAGAATATTCCCTCGTTGTAAACTAAGTGAGATATTGTTTAATATCTGACGATTGTCAAAGGTAACAGCAACGTTTTTTAAAGTGATGAGTGTTGACATGCTAAATATATCTTGCGTGAACATTGAGATGTTATAATATAACAATTCTTGTTTCTGTCCACGAGATATTTACATTATGTTACACAAATCATATAAACTAGCGCACAAGTTTCTCTGTAAGGCTGCGATTGCTGCTGTTTTCATGTCAGGAACGATACAATCGGCTAATGCTGATGTTGTGACATCAATTCGTCCGTTGGGTTTTATTGCGGCGGCAATAACTGATGGTGTAACTGATACGCAGGTACTGTTACCTGATGGGGCATCCCCGCATGATTATGCGTTGAAACCGTCTGATCTTAAGAGAATGAACCAGGCAGATTTAGTTGTGTGGGTTGGACCTGAGATGGAAATCTTTTTGTCTAAACCGTTAGCCAAAGTTCCACAAAACAAACAGCTAGTTTTAGCACAATTGCCAACGATTAAACCATTATTGCGGAAAAATGAT
This sequence comes from Photorhabdus antumapuensis, assembly GCF_020387775.1. NCBI lineage: Bacteria > Pseudomonadati > Pseudomonadota > Gammaproteobacteria > Enterobacterales > Morganellaceae > Photorhabdus > Photorhabdus antumapuensis. The sequence continues at coordinate 313,608 of NZ_JAHZMK010000024.1, read as the reverse complement.
GAAGATTTACCCGAATCGGATCAGCATAAACATGAAGAAGGTCATGAACATCATTCTCATGGTGAATATAATATGCACATCTGGTTATCACCAGAAATAGCAAAACAGGTTGCTCAGGGGATTTATGACCAATTACAAGCGCGTTATCCGCAGAAAAAAGCAGCGCTGGACGTAAACCTACGTAAATTCAATGCTCAGCTTGCGCAAACTGACAAAAATATTGCTAATATTCTTAAGCTGGTGCGTGGTAAGGGGTATTTTGTTTTTCACGATGCTTATGGCTATTTCGAGCAGCATTATGGCCTGACGCCATTAGGACATTTTACGATCAATCCTGAAATACAACCTGGCGCACAAAAATTACATCATATACGAACACAATTGGTTGAGCAGAAAGCAATTTGTATTTTTGCTGAACCACAATTCAGGCCGACCGTTATTAATGCTGTGGCGAAGGATACGGGAGTGCGTATGGGCACTTTGGACCCGTTAGGAAGCCGCATCGTATTGGATAAAGACAGCTATATGAAATTTATAACTCAGTTGTCGGAACAGTACACGGGTTGCCTGAATTAAAGTAATAAGGAATTCAATGAGTGCAACAGATAGTTAAAACTATCGTTCTGGTGTATAAGGAGTTACCGCGACCGCATAAAATTATGTTGGGTTCGCTGACTGTAGCAACATTGGTTGTCACTATGTGGCAACCTATTGCTTATCATCATGAACAAGAAGAAACAACAGTCGGCAGCATTGCCATCAATCCCCCCGTAGATAGTGATGAGATTATTGCAGATAGCAGTGAACAGCTACCGGACGAGGGTATTCCTGATGAAGAGACGAACTCAGAGGTTGCGGCTCAAACTCCGCATGAATATATTGTTTCCGACGGTGACACCCTCAGTAATATTCTGACCCAATTTGGTATCGACTCTTCTGATGTAGCGTTACTCGCGAGTCAGCATAAGGCGTTACGGGGGCTGAATATTGGCCAGCCATTGTCATGGACAGTCAATGAAGCGGGTGACTTGCAAACGCTGACTTGGGGTGTTTCCCGCCGTGAAGCTCGCATTTATACCCGTGAAGGCGATCTGTTTAAAGAAACAAAAGAGTTTCAGAAAGGTGAGTGGAAAAACAGCATCGTCGTTGGCGTTGTTGATAGTAACTTTACCAGTAGTGCTTTAAATGCCGGCTTAACCAGCAGTGAAGCACGTGAAGTCACCAAGGCACTGCAATGGCAAATTGATTTGCGTAAATTACATGAAGGTGATCGTTTCTCTGTATTACTGTCCCGTGAAATGTTGGATGGTCACAGTGAACAGAGCCAATTACTTGGTGTTCGCCTAAATAGTGGTGGTAAAGATTATTATGCTATCCGGGCGGAAGATGGGCGTTTTTATGATCGTCAAGGTTCCGGTCTGGAGCGTGGATTTTTGCGTTTTCCAACCACTAAACAATTTCGGGTATCTTCCCAATTTAATCCTCGGCGTGTGAATCCAGTCACTGGTCGGGTTGCGCCACACAAAGGGGTGGATTTTGCTATGCCGGTGGGAACGCCTGTTTTGGCGGTGGGTGATGGTGAAGTGATTGTCTCCAAATATAACGGAGCAGCAGGTAACTTTATTGCCATTCGTCATGGCCGCCAATATACCACGCGTTATATGCACCTGAGAAAGCTGTTGGTGAAACCAGGGCAGAAGGTAAAACGGGGTGATCGTATCGCGTTGTCCGGTAGCACGGGTCGTTCTACGGGCCCACATTTGCATTATGAATTCTGGATCAATCAGCAGGTGGTAAACCCATTAACGGCGAAATTGCCGCGTTCTGGTGGTTTGAGTGGTAAAGAACGCACAGAATTCCTGGCAACGGTAAAAGAGGTAACGCCTCAGCTTTTGCTAGATTGAGCTTAACTGATCATAAATAACAGACTTTAAAGCGGATGATTGCTATCATCCGCTGTCGTTTTGTATTGCAAAACAAGATATGTTGACATCTGTTGATATAAATCCCAGTACTAAAATGGCAGATTATCGTTTTGTTTTAAAGAGTTAGCTCATGTATAAAGAAACAGATACAGACAGTAAAGTGGGTTATGTGCCGACATTTCATAAATCCTATCTGCATCCTCGTTACTGGGGGTTATGGCTAGGCGTTAGTGTATTGGCCGGGCTGGCTTACCTGCCGGTTAAAGTGCGTGATCCTCTGTTGGCCAAAATAGGCTGGCTGGCGGGTAAATTGGCGAAAGGGGCACGCCGAAGAGCAAGAATTAATCTATGTTACTGCATGCCGGAACTAACAGAGCAACAGCGTGAAGCATTGATTGATGAGATGTTTTCTACCGCACCTCAACCTTTTGTTATGTTGGTCGAACTTTGTTTGCGTGGTGCAAAATCAACGTTAAGCCGGACACAGTGGTATGGTGAAGAGATTATTCTTCAACTGAAAGAGCAGGGTAAAAACGTTATTTTCATGGTGCCTCATGGTTGGGCTGTGGATATTCCCGCCATGTTACTATCTGCGAGGGGACTGAAAATATCAGGCATGTTCCATCACCAGAGCAACCCCGTTTCAGATTATCTGTGGAATAGAGCTCGCTGTCATTTTGGTGGCCGTTTACATTCTCGTGATGCTGGAATTAAACCGTTTGTTGCTACTGTTCGCCAGGGTTTCTGGGGATATTATCTGCCTGATCAAGATCATGGTGAGGAGCACAGTGAGTTTGTTGATTTTTTCGCAACTTATAAAGCGACATTGCCAGCCATTGGGCGATTGATGAAGGTTTGTCGTGCCGCTATTGTGCCCCTGTTTCCGGTTTATAATTATCGTACCCATCAGCTTGATATTTATATTCGTCCACCAATGGATGATATTGATGGCAAAGATGATGCTTTTATTGCCCGCCGAATGAATGAAGAATTGGAGCAATTGGTGCGACCTAACCCTGAACAATATACCTGGATACTTAAATTACTTAAGACTCGGAAAGCGGGTGATATTGGGCCATACGGGAGAGAAGATCTGTGATTTTAGTCGCAAAGATGTAAAGGTCATTATCACGGTTTGAAAGTGTGTATTGTCCCCCTAATATTGGGCATATTAGGGGGTTCTGTGAAAAAACATATTACTTGTAATTAATTCAATGGTGGTGCTATATTTTTAAATACAATTAGATTGGGTAATAAATTGAATGATTGAAAAATATATCCAATAAATTATTATCTTAATAATATTTTTTCGGAATATTTCATTGTTAAAATATCACACTTATTCAGTGTGAATTGACCGCTATTGATCGTGTCAAACATGCCTATTCATCATGCTAATCATTTTATTCAATCCTTGAGATATTATTATTAATCGATCAATTAAATGAAATAGAGACGGTAAGAATTTATTTTTACCGTCGGTTGTTGTTGGATAAGCGAAACGCGCCAGTCTTCTGATTTACCTGATTGTCGAAAACTTGGCGCTAAAATGTTGTAATGTTTATTCCACTTCAAGAATACGGCAGGTGTTAGTACTGCCAATTGTCCCCATCTGATCACCCTGAGTAACCAGAACCAGGTCACCGGAAACTAGATAACCTTTATCACGTAGACGATTAACCGCTTCATTGGCCGCTGTTATACCGTCAGTATGACTGCTGCAATAAACCGGTGTAACGCCCCGATAAAGTGCCGTTTGGTTTAAGGTTTTCTCATGACGAGACATAGAGAATATCGGGAGACCAGAACTGATGCGAGACATGATACGAGTGGTGCGACCTGATTCGGTCATTGCAATAATGGCCTTAACCCCGTTTAGGTGGTTTGCCGCGTACATGGTAGACATCGCAATGGCTTCTTCAATACTGTCAAAAATTGTATCTAGCCGATGTTTTGATACGTTGAGCCCGGGCATTTTTTCTGCTCCGAGACAGACTTGTGCCATTGCGGCAACCGTTTCGGCAGGGTATTGGCCCGCTGCGGTTTCAGCAGAGAGCATCACGGCGTCAGTACCGTCAAGAACGGCGTTTGCCACATCCATCACTTCGGCACGGGTAGGCATCGGGTTGGTTATCATAGATTCCATCATCTGGGTGGCGGTGATAACTACACGATTCAGCTGGCGGGCACGGCGAATTAATTTTTTCTGGACACCAACCAACTCTGGATCACCGATTTCTACGCCAAGGTCACCACGGGCAACCATGACGACATCGGAAGCCAGAATGATTTCATCAATGGTTTTATCACTGCTAACGGCTTCTGCGCGTTCAACTTTTGCCACGATCTGTGTTTCACAGCCTGCGTCTCGTGCCAGACGGCGAGCATAGTTAAGATCTTCACCAGTGCGGGGGAAAGAGACGGCTAGATAATCAACGCCGATTCTGGCCGCCGTAATAATATCTTCTTTATCTTTTTCAGTTAGGGCTTCAGCGGATAATCCACCGCCCAATTTGTTGATGCCCTTATTGTTAGATAGCGGGCCACCCACTGTGACTTCAGTGAATACTTTCATTCCCTGGACTTCTAATACTTTGAGTTGAACACGTCCATCATCCAGTAACAAAATATCACCCGGTACCACATCCGCAGGTAATCCTTTGTAATCGATACCGACTTTCTCCTTATCACCTTCGCCTTTACCAAGATTGGCATCAAGCAGAAATTTATTTCCGATATTCAGGAAAATCTTGCCCTCTTTAAACGTTGATACGCGAATTTTAGGTCCTTGAAGATCGCCAAGAATAGCGACATGGCACCCCAGGCGGGCTGCAATCTCGCGCACTTTATTGGCTCGCTGGAGATGATCTTCTGCGGTACCGTGGGAAAAGTTGAGGCGGACTACGTTTGCACCCGCAGTAATAATCTTTTCAAGATTATTATCGCGGTCGGTAGCCGGACCAAGTGTAGTAACAATCTTAGTTCTTCTGAGCCGTCTGGACATGTGTTACTCCGTTGACCTGTGAGTATTGGTATTGGTTATATAAAAATAATCAATAATCTATTAATTATCCTATAAAATGAGTAAAAAAACTCTTCGGCAATCCAACTATCAAGGCTGTTTATAGATTACTTTTGTGACTTGCCTCGTAGCAAAGTCGCAAGCGACTACCGTGGGTGGCTTCTCGTAGCCCGTATCAACTCATTCTGATACTTCTCGCTGTAGTGCCTATTGACCATTGTCAACTAGAGGGGAACGACAGGGGGAACGTTTTACACAATCGTTATGTCCTATCGCTATGCCTTGGCGAATCAGCTAACCCTTTTAACGGATATTTATTGCCGCATTTCTATCCTATCACGATTTGTTCCCGATTTATCAATAATCTAATAGTCTTGGAGGTTTTGGTAATGAAAAGTAGTGATTGGGGTTTACTGGGCTCTGGCGCTGCCTCTTAAGTTAGACTTAAGAGACAGCTATTTGCGTGAAGTTTGTCAGTGGTCTGGTGGCTCGAAAGCCCTTATGCGCTGGTATTTATGCTACGGTCAGGCTTATCGAATCGTTGCCACCGGTTGATAAAATATCGGCGCCATTGGCGCTGGCTAATCGAACTGTTTTATTTTCACCAATATATTCCCACTTATAGGGTTAACTGTTTTTGTATAATGGATAGAAATAAAAATAGAAATTGTATTATCAGATAAATATCTAAACCATTTATATTCAACATTTGAAAGTTATTTTTATCTTCCTGCTTTCTGTTTATTTCGGTAATTTTTTATAATAATGCTCTCTGGCTTAATTTTTACACTTTAGACCGTCATTATTTTATTGAGTTAACGAAGTGATATAGGATTTTCTTACCATAATTATGTAATTCTTCTCATATCTTGACCAGTGTAAATTATTTACCGGTACTCAATGAGCCAGAAACGATCGCTGACTACGCAATCGCTGCGAGTCAGCCTAATAGCGAGAGGACTACTTTCAAGTTCGGGGAAAGTCAATTTTGTCAAAGCGCGAATTTCGCAGCGCCTCTTTGACTCTTTTCAAGTTATCTCTGAATTTTGAACCACGGCGCAGGGTAAAACCAGTAGCTAAAACATCAATAACAGTTAATTGAGCGATTCTTGAAACCATTGGCATATAAATATCTGTATCTTCCGGGACATCCAGAAGAATGGCGAGCGTTGCTTCTTGGGCGAGAGGAGAATCTTGGGAGGTGATCGCGATAACTGTCGCATCATTTTCTCGCGCAAGTTGTGCTGCTTCAACCAGGCTTTTAGTTCTGCCGGTATGGGAGATCAGTACGACGACATCACCTTCGGCACTGTTAATACAGCTCATCCGTTGCATCACAATGTCATCAAAATAGATAACGGGAATGTTGAACCGAAAAAATTTATTCATTGCGTCATGGGCGACGGCAGCAGAGGCTCCTAAACCAAAAAATGAGATTCTCCGGGCTTGAGTCAGTAAATCGACAGCTCGGTTAATGGCCGTAATATCCAAATTGTTTTTCACGGTATCCAGCGTTGCCATTACCGATTCAAATATTTTATTGGTGTAGGAACTAACTGTATCGCTCTCTTCAACATTACGATTTACATAAGGCGTGCCATTGGCAAGGCTTTGGGCTAGATGGAGTTTGAAATCAGGAAAACCTTTGGTATCCAGACGGCGGCAAAAACGGTTAACCGTGGGTTCACTGACTTCCGCCATTTTCGCCAGTGTTGCGATACTGGCATGAATCGCAGTTTGCGGTGAAGCCAAGATTATCTGCGCCACTTTTTTTTCTGACTTACTCAAGAATTCGATACTGTTTTGGACTCGTTCCAGTGTATTCATAAAACGCAGTTACCTGTGGTTTTTGACGATTTCATTCAGAGGAGAAATCTATATAAATTTTTATGAAAATATACTATTAGCAAATTGAAGCTGGCAGTAGGAAGTCACAATAATTTAATGTTTTTCATAAAAGTATGACAAGTGTCTAACTTTCATATTGGTAATTATCTTTCATAAACGTTGTAAAATTACATAAAGTTATCACATTTTTAGCAGAGGTAAAACATATTGTTAACATAAGGTGATGGTTATTCGTTATCGCTGTTTACGCGCCATAGCCAAAAGAGTACATTATTGGTTAATGCTGTAACAAAATTACAATATCCCGCAATGAGGAGAAATATATGGCGGTTACTTCTACAGCTCAGGCTTGTGATTTAGTCATTTTTGGCGCTAAAGGGGATTTGGCACGCCGGAAATTATTGCCTTCCCTTTATCAGCTTGAGAAAGCGGGTTATATTCACCCAGAAACCCGGATTATCGGTGTTGGCCGGGCTGATTGGGATAAAAAGGCTTATACCAAGGTTGTTGAAGAAGCTTTAAATACGTTCTTGCCGGAAAAATTAGATCCAGAATTATGGAAAACATTGAGTGAGCGTTTGGCATTCTGCAATCTGGATGTTAATCAAAAGGAAGATTTTGCCAAACTGAAGGTAATTCTTAAGCAGGAGAATCGGCCTGCAATTCACTATTTTGCGATGCCACCAAGTACTTTTGGTTCGGTTTGTCACGGGTTGGGCCTTGCCGGGCTAAATAAAGAGCCAAATCGAGTTGTGATGGAAAAGCCTTTAGGGACCGATCTTGAATCATCCAAAGCCATTAATGATGAAGTGGCAAAATATTTCAATGAGCGTCAGGTTTATCGCATCGATCATTATCTGGGTAAAGAAACCGTATTGAATCTGTTAGCGTTGCGGTTTGCCAATTCCCTATTTGTGAATAACTGGGATAACCGGACAATTGATCATGTACAAATTACGGTAGCTGAAGAAGTCGGTATTGAAGGCCGTTGGGGTTATTTTGACCAAGCCGGGCAGATGCGCGATATGATTCAAAATCACCTGTTGCAAATATTGACCATGATTGCTATGTCTCCCCCGGCAGATCTGACGACAGATCGTATCCGTGATGAAAAAGTAAAAGTATTGCGTTCTCTGCGACGTATTGATCACACGAATGTGCGGGAGAAAACGGTACGAGGTCAATACACCGCCGGTTTTGTTCAGGGGCATAAGGTACCGGGGTATCTGGAAGAAGAGGGGGCGAACCAGGCTAGCCGGACGGAAACTTTTGTCTCTATCCGTGTCGATATTGATGACTGGCGTTGGGCCGGGGTTCCTTTCTATCTGAGAACCGGTAAACGTTTGCCAACGAAATGTTCTGAGGTGGTAGTTTATTTCAAAAAGCCCGCGCTGAATTTGTTCTCTGAATCTTATCAACAACTACCGCAGAACAAGCTGACGATTCGTTTGCAACCGGATGAAGGTATTGATATTGAAGTGTTGAACAAAGCTCCGGGGCTGGAACACAAGCATCGTCTGCAAACCACTAAGCTGGATCTGAGTTTCTCTGAAACGTTTAACCATATTCCGTTGGCGGATGCTTATGAGAGGCTCCTGTTGGAAGCTATGCGGGGTATTCAGGCGCTATTCGTTCGTCGTGATGAAGTGGAAGAAGCGTGGAAATGGGTTGATTCTATTATGAATGCATGGGCGGCGGATAATGATGCGCCTAAGCCTTATCAGGCGGGAACGTGGGGGCCGGTTGCTTCTGTTGCTATGATCACCCGCGATGGTCGTTCGTGGAATGAATTTGAATAATTGATAAACCTTTCTGTTGAAGCTCAAGCCGTGTTATAAGCGGCTTGGGTCATTATCGTTAAGGTATCAGCTTATGTTAATATCAATTCTGTTTTCCTATTCAAAATGGTCTATCAGATAAAAGAATAAATGAGATTGGTTGCTTTCTATTATCTTATATGGTAGAAGTACTAGGAAAATTAACACTATTTATGAGGATTCTTAGTATATCGTGCGGAATATCGGTGCGATGAAAGAATGAGATATCATGAACAGCGCCAAAAGCGTCAAGTTTCAAAGCTCCACCCACGTACTTTTCCTTTCTGCCATTTTATCCAGTGAGCATTACTGGTGCGGTGCATTATAGCGTCTGGCTCCTGTTAACCGGTTTCCAACCGGTATTTCTGTTTTGTCAAAACGTCGGGTTATTATTTCTCATCTTATATATGGGTGGGTTTAGGTCATTTATAGCTTGCGTCTTGACGTGCGTATTTACGTGGTCAGGAGAAAGAAAATGATTTATTGGTTATTCCTTGCAATGGCAATTGTTACCGAAGTTATCGGTACCTTATCGATGAAACATGCCAGTGTTTCCGGTGGTGTAGTTGGCATGGCTGTTATGTACATCATGATCGCCACATCCTATATCTTGTTGGCAATGGCGGTGAAAAAAGTGGCACTGGGCGTTGCGTATGCTTTGTGGGAAGGGGTTGGCATTCTATTTATTACTGTTTTTAGTGTCATGTGGTTTGATGAATCACTGTCATTGATGAAAGTAGGGGGATTGGCTCTGCTGGTGACGGGGATTATGTTGATTAAATCGGGTACAAAAAAAGCGGTAATCAAAAAATCGGCTGAGGCAGTCAAACAGATGGCAAATAAGGCTGTCAATGCTGCAACAACCAAAAACAGTAAAATAAAGGAGGCATAACATGTTACAACAATTTGAATGGTGGCATGCGGCGTTCCTATTCTTTGCTGTAGCGTTGGATATTTTAGCGAATATTTTACTAAAACTTTCTAATGGTTTTAGACGTCCTTGGATGGGTATTCTCTCGCTTATTGCTGTTCTTGGGGCGTTTAGTGCGCTTGCTCAGGCAGTGAAGGGAATTGAACTTTCCATTGCTTATGCTTTATGGGGCGCTTTCGGTATTATCGCAACGGTTGCTGCTGGCTGGATTATGTTTAATCAGCGTTTGAATTGTAAAGGTTGGGGTGGAATTGCCTTGTTGCTGTTGGGCATGGTGATGATCAAGATGGCTTAAGCCGTAGCGTAACCCAATCATTATCTGCTGGCATGCAACTAGCAACTATTTTGCATAATAACCAGCAGATATGAATAAAAGTGACTCTTAGCAGGTAAAACAGACGTCTGGTTTATTACCATCTTTCATGCAACAACCAGGACAACAAGACTGAACAATATAGCGGCCATTCCCCATCTCCTTCATATCAAAGTCTTTATAGCGATAAAAAACATGTTTACCCATTGAGGCGGAACAAGATGGGCAACTTTTATAGATTTTTCCTTCTACTTCCGCAACAACTGAATCATGAAGCGGATCATGACAACCTGAACAAATATCCATAGAATGCTCCATACCAAGTGATAAAAGCTATTGAAGATTAGGCCATGTTTATATTCACTAAACAGTGGCCAGATACTGATGTGCTTATTAGAAAGTATGGACGACGCATAAGTATAATTCAACATTGAAAAGGTAAATAATAGAAAATCCATTTGATGAGTTAACTCTGCCAGATGAAATTAATGCTATTTGTGATAAGCAACATTGGAAACTATTTTATTTACATTGATCATCAGAGTATTATCAGCGGTTCAAACATATATTTCTAAAATGAATCATTAAGGGCCATTGCTAAAATAAATTAGGTATTTTGGCCCGTAAGATTGATTTATAATAAATTTTTGATAAGCGATTGGCGTTTATTAATATTTTTCATATCTCGATTACTATTTAAAGGTTTTGAAAACCGATAGAAAATGGATTTAAAAACTGTCTATGCCAGAGCAACTTTTTATCTATTTCATTTAATTCAGCTTCTTCACAGATACTATTCCAATTATCTCGGATTATTGATATTTGTCTATTAAAGATTTCTTTTGCTTTTTTCTCTGAGATATTAAAGTAATGAGAATGTCAATATTAGATGATCACTATAATGGTCATCTATGGCTCAAGGCATAGGAGGAAGATTGGAGTTGTTGGGCTTATAATATTCCACTTGGATCAATAGATAATGTAGTTTATGAGAATATCGATTAATATTTTAAAATGCTATTGCAGCTAAAACAGAGTTACTTACATTAATAACACCTATTGGGATATTCTTAATATACCCTTCATCTTTCAAGCTGCTGCTTTGTTGGCTGCTTTCACTCACCCCAGTCACATAGTTATCTATGCTCCTGGGGATTCATTCACTTGCNNCTCGAAATCTATTAGGTATAACCTCTATATAATCAAAATATAAATGCAGGCGATAGAGAATATCCCGAAATTAATATTAAATACCGGCGATAATTTTTATCTCGACTTTGTATTTGGGGTTCATTAATTTAGCTTCAACTGTGCAGCGCACGGGTGCACTTCCGGCTACAACCCATGCATCCCAGGCGGCATTCATGCCAGCGAATTCTTTTCCGTCCGCCAGAAAAATAGTGGCATCGATAATTTTACTTTTATCAGAATCGAGATGTTGTAGCATGATATCAATAGCGGCCAGTGTATTCGCTGTTTGCTCAGTAATATCACCATCCAGATTTTCCGGTACGGCGGTGTAGTAAATGGTTTTATTGTAAACTACCGCTTCGGACCAGCGATCCTGTGGATCAATACGTTCAATTGTCATGGATACTCCTTTCTGTAAATGACTATCTGCCTGATTTTGGGTGGTGATCAGAACATAGTATTGGCATAATCTCCATCCATTCTATTGAAAGAGACGATTTGTGTCAGACGATTTTGCGAAAAATGGTGCCCTTGCTAAAGCAATAACAGGTTTTAAACCCCGTGATGCTCAAAGAGAAATGGCGGTGGCTATTGAGTGCGCGATTAAAAACCATCAACAATTGGTCGTAGAAGCAGGCACGGGAACAGGTAAGACATTTGCCTATTTAGTACCTGCGCTGCGTTCTGGGCAGAAAGTTATCATTTCTACAGGTTCTAAGGCATTACAGGATCAGCTTTATAATCGTGATTTACCGACAGTCGCTGAAGCAATTAATTTCACTGGTAAATTGGCGTTGTTGAAAGGCCGTGCAAATTATCTTTGCTTGGAACGGTTGGAACAGCACTCTTTTGGTGGTGGACAATTGGAAGCAGAAATTCTGGCAGATATTGTTCAGCTAAGAAGCTGGTCTTCACAAACTGAAGAGGGTGATATCAGTACTTGTCACCAAGTGGCGGAAGATAGCCAGGTTTGGCCGTTGGTAACCAGTACTAACGATAACTGCCTTGGCAGTGATTGCCCGCGTTATCAGGAATGCTTTGTTCTCAAAGCCCGCCGTCGCGCAATGGAAGCGGATGTTATCGTTGTTAACCATCATCTGTTTATGGCGGATATGGTGGTGAAAGAAACTGGATTTGGTGAGTTGATCCCGCAAGCAGAAGTCAAGATATTTGATGAGGCACATCAAATACCTGATATCGCTAGTCAATATTTTGGTCAGCAATTAAGTAGCCGCCAACTGATGGATCTCTCCAGAGATATCATTATGGCGTATCGCACAGAAGTCCGGGATCAAGTTCAATTACAAAAGAGCGCGGATCGTCTGAGTCAGAGTACACAGGATTTCCGGCTAGCGTTGGGAGAGAACGGTTATCGAGGTAATTTGCGAGAGTTATTGCAAAATCCGCAAGTGCAGCGAGCATTAGTATTGCTTGATGATGCGCTTGAGCTTTGTTATGACGTGATGAAATTATCTTTAGGGCGTTCAGTCATGTTGGATGCCGCATTTGAAAGGGCAACAATTTATCGTAACCGTCTTAAACGTTTGAAAGAGGTGACTGTCCCCGGTTATAGCTATTGGTTTGAAAGTTATGGCCGCCATTTTCTTTTAGCACTCACACCGCTGTCTGTTGCTGACAAATTTAGTGAGATGATTAATGAGCAATCAGGTTGTTGGGTTTTCACGTCAGCTACATTATCCGTCAACGAACAGCTTTCACATTTCACTGAACGGCTTGGGCTAAAAAAAGCGAAAACTTTACTGTTGCCAAGCCCATTTGATTATCAACGTCAGACGCTGCTTTGTGTTCCTCGTCATTTACCGTCACCGAATCAGCCCGGTGGTGCAAAATGGCTGGCGAGAATGCTTAAGTCGCTGATTGAAACTAATAAAGGCCGTTGTTTCTTTTTATGTACGTCACACCAGATGATGCGCAGTTTGGCAGAAGAGTTCCGGGCCAGCATGACGTTACCGGTTTTGGTTCAGGGTGAAACTAGCAAAAGTCAGCTACTTTCTCAGTTTATTTCTGCTGGGAACGCGTTATTGGTGGCAACCAGCAGTTTTTGGGAAGGTGTGGATGTGCGGGGTGATACGCTTTCCTGTGTCATTATCGATAAACTGCCTTTTACGGCACCAGATGATCCGCTGTTAAAAGCCCGTATTGAAGATTGTCAACTCAAAGGCGGTGATGCATTTAATGAAGTTCAGTTACCAGACGCGGTTATTAGCTTGAAACAAGGTGTCGGGCGGCTTATTCGTGACATTGATGATTATGGCGTCGTTGTCATTTGTGATAATCGTTTAGTGATGCGTCCATATGGTGAAGTGTTTTTGAATAGTTTGCCACCTTCGCCACGAACCCGAGATTTAACGAAAGCAGTCGCTTTCCTGCAAGCTCGGCAATCTCCTAACCATTTAGAACGGGTCGTCCGAGGGAAGCACTTTAAATGATTGCCCCATATCTTTTTATGTTCCCGTCAGACGACTCGGTGAAAAAGGTGGTGTGGCTGGTCATCCAGGTTGCATCGCAGAAATGGACACTGTGAACACCACCTGACCAACTACCACCAAACCCCTTCCTGTGTTTACGTCCGAATCCTTACCGTCCCCCAATAACGTTGAAGTAACCTTGGAGAATTGCCATTCTAACAAAAACTCCGTTCTCAGCCTGAGAAAAATAAGCACAATGAATTGAATTATCTAGCTCATAAGGAAGCTCATAACCTCGCGGAAGAGGATGCATAATTATGGCGCGGGGATGTAAGTATGAAAGTAGATCAGGAATGAGCATCAAATTGGAGTCGGGTAAATGATCTGCTGTTTCTTTATAACCCGCCATATAAATAACATCCGCACTACACAACCCCTCTTTTATGTTATGGAGATATTCGTAGGTGACACCAGCTTGACGAAGGTACGCTTCGTCTTCTGGTAAAAGCTTACAATTTTCTTCAGTGCAAAGTAATAATTTTATATTGTGAAACAGGGCTATACAAAAGAGAAGGGAGCGCGCTGATCGGGAAGAGGGGTGACAGCATAATAATAAAGTTAATGATTTATGAAGAGGGAAAGATTGATGAATGGTAAAAATATCAAGCAAAGCCTGCGTTGGATGCTCTGCATTTAATCCTTCACCATTTCCCGCATTTATAACTGGATGGCGGCTTTTTATACAATAGTTATGCACAGGTTCAACTTTGGCATGGCGCATAACGGCAATATCGGCATACGCATTGATCATTTGTGCAGTATCCGTAAATTTTTCATTCCAGCTTGAACCAGAACGGCTTGATTCACCATTAGAAAAACCTATAATTCTTGCGCCAAGACGGTTGGCTGCGCTTTCAAAACTGAGGCGAGTTCTTGTGCTTGCTTGAAAAAAAAGTGAAGCAACAAGGATATCTTCATTTCTTTTTTTTATTTTTTTATCAGGTTTTGATACTTTAAAATCCTGAGCCAAGTCTATAATATTCATTATAGTGTCTAAATCTAATGATTTAATAGAGAGAAGGTTATCCTTTAGAAAGAAATTTTGCACCGATGTCATAACTCACCTCCGGACTTTCATATTAAGTATTGTTTAAGTATATCTTCGTATTTTAAAGATGTTCCATATTTAGGTAGTAGAATTACGTTAGAAAGCGATGGATCACAGGCAAATTTACTTCTCTTCTATCTGATAACTCATAAAGACACAGCTACCCTGTGTGTACATGTGGCAAGGAGTAATAGCCTTCTTATGGTTGCCAACTGGGTAAAACAGGCTAGGTTATGATAAGATGGTGCTTTATTTCGAATCATATTTCTTGCCGAGGTTAAGGCATGTCCACACGAATTCTGGCTATTGATACTGCAACGGAAGCCTGCTCAGTTGCTCTTTGGGATGATGGTGCCGTTTTGGCACAGTTTGAAATCTCTCCACGGGAACACACGCAACGTATTTTACCTATGGTTCAATCTGTTCTGGCAGAAGCGGAGGTCAGTTTACAACAACTCAATGCCTTGGCTTTTGGCCGTGGGCCAGGCAGTTTTACTGGTGTACGTATTGGTGTTGGTATTGCTCAGGGGTTGGCTCTGGGTGCTGAACTGCCGGTGATTGGTGTTTCAACGCTTAATATGATGGCTCAAGGTGTTTTTCGCCTGACAGGATCAACTCAAGTATTAACCGCTATTGATGCCCGGATGGGAGAAATTTACTGGGGGCAATATGTCCGCGATCAGGAAGGCAAATGGCAGGGAAGTGAAACAGAAGCTGTATTGAGACCGGAACAGGCAAGGGCTATCATGGATTCATTTCATGGGGAGTGGGCCATTGCCGGAACCGGTTGGCAGGCTTATCCTCAGTTGATGGCAAGTCATTTAACGCTAACTGATAGTAGTATCACATTACCTCATGCTGAAGATATGTTACCTATGGCGATACAGATGTGGCAAAACGGTGAGGTGACGGCCGTAGAACACGCTGAACCGGTATACTTGCGTAATGAAGTGACTTGGAAAAAATTACCGGGTCGTTAAGTATCGGTTGATGAAACTTGTAGTAAAAGAAAGTATCAAATAGACATGATTATTTTAAATATATGGTTATTGCAAACATCGTTGTTGGGAAAATTTTCAGGAGAAGGTGGTTATGTTAAGAGTAATAAACTACCGGACGGGTATTAAGGCGCTAATCTTGTTAGGTGCTGTAATGCTTACAGGCTGTGTCACCGTTCCTGATTCAGTAAAAGGAACGTCACCAATACCTGTTCAGGATCTACTTTCTATTAAGAGTACACCTGCATTGTTTATCGGCCAGGAAGGACGATTTGGCGGTAAAGTACTTAGTGTGGTGAATGAAAATCACCGTACCCGTTTGGAAATATCGTCATTGCCGTTGGCATCAGATGCCAGCCCACAATTAGATGAACCTTCCCTTGGTCGTATCTATGCTTATGTTAATAGTTTCCTTGAACCTGACGATTTTAAAGGAAATTACGTCACTGTTGTTGGTCCGATAGTGGGGTTAAAAAAGGGTAAAATTGGTCGCGCGGATTACGATTATGTTGTGATTGATGTAATGGGCTATCAACGTTGGAAGGTTGTTCAACGGGTATTGATGCCTTATGGCACAGGGACTTGGAATTATTATGGCTATCCATATTATTCAGGTTGGGGATGGAATGGGAATTATCCCGACCCCGCATTTGTTGAAACTATTTTGACCAGGTAGAGTTATTTCAATCAGAGGTTGTTGATGAATATCTTGTGACACCGTAACCTAATTTCCTACTTGAGCCGCCGCAATAATAGATGTGGCGGTAATTTATCTGTTATTTCCTATCTATCTTTGGATTGATCGCTAATTTCATTGCAATTCTTACTCCTAAACCGGCAGCTATCTCTTCTGCCAGAATTTTTCGTAGTTCATCAGGAATATCATCCGATTGCAGTATGACAAAACCGAATTTGTCATATAGTTTACGGCTTGGCATAAAATCACGAAAAGTTGTGAGGTAAAGTGCGGTTTCCTTGCTTTGTTCTAATTGCTCAATGATTAAGCTAAGCAGGGTACTGGCAATACCTTGGCCATGATATTTTGGCAACACATCAATCTCAGCTAGCAGCATCAATTGATTTAAACGGCGGATTAGCACAAATCCAACCAGCGTTTGATCACTTTCAGCGACCCAAAGCCGTTGTTCCTGAATACTTGATTCAATTTCATACGCGGGTAGGGTTTGATCACCGAGTACTTTTGGTAAGAGTTCTTTTGGAAAAAGGGACGCAGCTTGGCGCTCTATATCGCTGATAGTAGCACTATCTTTATAAGTTGCTCTTCTGACTGTGATGTTATTTATAATCATTTATTATTACCATTTATTTTTTAATAATTTATTTGAATAGACGAAAGCAATAAATGCTATTTCAAAAATGCTATCTTAAGCAAAAAATAAGTAGGTCAATGTATAATCAATAGATACTAAGTTAAATATTAACTATGACAATAATATACTGATAACTAAAAATAATTTACAGACAACACAATTCTCTTTGTTTTTATGTATCAGGATTAACATGAAATTAGTGATGTGTATCTCAACCTGAACAATGTTTCTTTTTTAAACTGGTATGCTGAGTTAATAATTTGTTAAATCAAGGCGTGCGTTATTTATTAGGCGAGTGATAACATAGCAATTAAAATTTCAGGAGTACTACCTTGGAGAAAGTCTGGCTAAAACATTATCCGGCGGATGTTCCTGCGGAAATTGACCCGGATCGTTATGCATCATTGGTTGAGATGTTTGAAAATGCCGTAGCGCACTATGCAGATCAACCTGCATTTATCAATATGGGTGAGATTATGACCTTCCGTAAGTTGGAAGAGCGTAGTCGGGCATTCGCAGCATATTTGCAAAATGGTTTGGGATTAAGTAAAGGAGATCGCGTTGCGCTGATGATGCCAAACCTGCTGCAATATCCCGTTGCACTGTTTGGTGTTCTACGTGCAGGTATGATTGTTGTAAATGTAAACCCGCTGTATACGCCGCGTGAGCTTGAACATCAGCTTAATGACAGCGGCACTTCCGCTATTGTGATCGTCTCCAATTTTGCTCATACATTGGAAAAGATCGTTTTTAATACTAAAGTTAAGCATGTTATTTTGACGCGTATGGGGGACCAACTATCTCGTCCTAAAGGTACGTTGGTTGATTTTGCGGTGAAATATATCAAACGGCTGGTACCGAAGTATAATCTGCCTGATGCCATTTCATTTCGTTGTGCGATACAGAAAGGTTATCGCATGCAATATGTAAAACCAGAGATTAATGGTAATGATTTGGCCTTTCTGCAATATACTGGCGGCACTACCGGCGTAGCTAAGGGAGCTATGCTGACTCACCGTAATATATTGGCAAATCTTGAACAGGCAAAAGCGGTTTATTCTCCATTATTACGTGTAGGCCAGGAGCTGATTGTTACGGCGTTGCCTCTCTATCACATATTTGCGTTAATGGTGAATTGCTTGTTACTTATTTACCTGGGTGGGTGCAATCTTCTGATCACTAACCCGCGTGATATTACGGGTACAGCTAAAGAATTAGGTCGTTATCCGTTTACTTCTGTCACCGGGGTAAATACGTTGTTTAACGCTTGGTTGAATAATGAAGAATTTAAGAAGCTTGATTTTTCTACGCTGCGTCTGGTTGTTGGTGGTGGTATGCCGGTACAGAAAGCGGTTGCTGAGAAATGGGCAAAAGTGACAGGTACCAATCTGCTTGAAGGTTATGGTCTGACAGAATGTTCACCTTTGGTTTCCTGTAATCCTTATAATTCGAAACATTACACTGGCAGTATTGGTTTCCCGGTCTCTTCAACGGAAATAAAACTGATGGGTGATGATGGTAATGAGGTAGAGATGGGCCAGCAGGGAGAATTGTGGATACGTGGCCCACAGGTGATGGTTGGTTATTGGAATCGTCCTGATGCAACAGAAGAAGTGTTGAAAGATGGTTGGGTCGCGACGGGTGATATCGCGGATGTTAATGAACAAGGTTTCATTCGTATCGTAGATCGTAAAAAAGATATGATTTTGGTTTCTGGTTTCAATGTGTATCCTAATGAAGTTGAAGATGTTGTATCAGCTCACCCTAAAGTGCTAGAGTCAGCAGCAATAGGGGTATCAAGCGAAAGTTCCGGTGAAACTGTCAAAGTATTTGTGGTTCGGATAGATCCTAGTTTGACCGAGGATGAACTTAAAACCCATTGTCGTCGTTATCTAACAGGGTATAAAGTACCAAAGATCATTGAGTTCCGGGATGAATTACCTAAGTCTAATGTAGGTAAAATTCTTCGTAGGGAACTGCGTGATGAAGAGGAAAAGGTCAGGAATGTCGCTGTAGCCTGAGATCCTCTTCATAATATTGATAAGCACGACAACGCCGGTATCAGCCGGCGTTGTCGTGCTTATTCCATGAATGGCTAAGAGAACTATGTTTTGAATTATCAGTTGATCACCACAGATGCTCAGTTGCAACAAGTTTGCGAAGGGGCAAAAAAATACTCAAAAGTAGCATTGGATACTGAATTTGTACGCACACGGACGTATTACCCACAATTAGGTTTGATACAACTGTATGATGGCGAACAACTTTCTCTGATTGATCCACTTAATATCACTAACTGGCAACCTTTCCGCGAGTTAATTACTCATCCTCAAATATTGAAGCTGTTACATGCTGGTAGTGAAGATTTGGAAGTTTTTCTGAATGCTTTTCAATGTTTGCCGGAACCGATGATTGATACTCAGGTCCTGGCGGCTTTTATTGGGCACCCGCTTTCATGTGGCTTTGCCGCGCTGGTGGCTGAATATATTCATGTCGAGCTGGATAAAAGCGAATCCCGCACTGATTGGCTTGCCCGCCCGTTAAGTGAAAAACAGTGCGAGTATGCCGCAGCGGATGTTTATTATCTGTTGCCTTTGGCGGATATATTGATGACTGAAACAGCGCAGGCTGGATATATGGAGGCTGCGACGGGTGAGTGTCGGCTTATCAGCCGACGCCGTAAAGAGATATTGGAACCGGAATGTGCTTATAAACAAATAGGCAATACCTGTCAATTACGTCCCCAACAGCTTGCGTGTTTGAAAAAACTGGCGGCATGGCGTTTGAATCAGGCTAGAGAGCGCGATTTAGCCGTGAACTTCGTCATTCGTGAAGAAAACCTGTGGCAGGTAGCGCGTTATATGCCAACTTCTTTGGCAGAGTTGGATGCGTTAGGGTTAAGCGGGCAGGAGATTCGTTGTCATGGTCGTCGTCTATTGGCAATGGTTGCTGAAAGTGGAAATATTCCAGAAAGCGAATGCCCGCCGCCAATGACGAACCTGATTGATCAACTTGGTTATCGCAAAGCATTTAAGGATATTAAGGCGCTGATCCATCAGGTAAGTGAACAGCATAGATTTAATTCTGAATTATTGGCATCTCGTCGTCAGATTAATCAATTACTTAGCGTTCACTGGAACTTGAAACAATTAAATGACAAACCTGAATTGCTTAGTGGGTGGCGGGGAGAGTTGCTGGCTGAGCCAGTCGCAGAGATTCTGGCGAACTATTCTGATTAATCCATATCAGAACCTTAGCCTGATGCCAGGCTAAAGCGCGAGAAAGGGGTTCCCGTTAGGGTTACCCCATCTCAGACTGCCATGTAATTAGTTTGGTTACTTTGATGGCGGTAATGATAAAACAGCCCTGTCTGTCTGCGTTATTTTTGAGTTTCTTCTGCCTCAGGTAATGTTATATTAAGCTCCAGCACGGAAATATCATCACCTTTCTGTTCAAATTGTACAGAGAGCATATCAGGATCTACCTGTATATATTTACAGATTACCGCCAAGATATCCCGTTTCATATCAGGCAGATAAGCAGGTTCAGAATCACCACGGCGACGCTCTGCCACGATGATTTGCAGCCGTTCTTTAGCGATATTTGCTGTCGGTTTTTTTCTCGACAGAAAGAAATCTAGCAAGGCCATGTTTTACCCCCCAAACAGGCGTTTTAAGAAGCCTTTTTTCTCTTCTTCAATGAAGCGGAAAGGACGTTCTTCCCCTAATAAACGTTCAACAGTATCTGCATACGCTTTCCCTGCATCGGATTCTGTATCCAGAATGACCGGTTCCCCTTGGTTAGATGAACGCAGTACAGATTGATCTTCTGGAATAACACCGATTAAAGGAATGCATAAAATTTCCAGAACGTCTTCCATACTTAGCATATCACCACGACTTACACGGCCTGGGTTATAGCGGGTTAATAGCAGATGTTCTTTAATGGGATCTTCACCCCGTTCAGCTCGTCGAGATTTAGAAGCCAGAATACCCAGAATACGGTCTGAATCACGTACAGAAGAGACCTCAGGATTCGTTGTGATGATAGCTTCGTCAGCAAAATAGAGTGCTACCAATGCACCACTTTCAATTCCTGCCGGGGAGTCACAGATAATAAAATCGAAACCTTGTTTATCCAGATCAACTAAAACCTGCTCAACGCCTTCAGGGGTGAGAGCGTCTTTATCGCGGGTTTGCGATGCAGGCAAGATATAAAGATTCTCGGTACGTTTATCTTTAATTAATGCCTGATTAAGCGAGACGTCACCTTGGATAACGTTCACGAAGTCATAAACTACGCGGCGTTCACATCCCATAATCAGATCGAGGTTACGCAGGCCGATGTCAAAATCGATAACGACGGTCTTTTTACCTCTTTGAGCAAGGCCGGTAGCAATGGCCGCGCTTGAAGTGGTTTTGCCAACGCCACCTTTACCTGATGTAACAACAATAATGCGTGCCATGAAGTGATTCCTTATTAAAAGGGCTAGATTAAAGGTTCAATAGTTAATTCATTATTTACCAGGCTAAGTTTTGCGGCTTTTCCTGCTAATTCAGTTGGGATTTTATCGCCGAGCCAATATTGCCCCGCGATAGAGACAAGTTCGGCATTTAAATGGGTGCAAAAAACCAGGCACTCCTGATCACCGGATGCACCGGCTAATGCCCGACCACGCATCATACCGTAGATGTGAATATTGCCGTCTGCAATCAATTCGGCACCGGCGCTTACATTACTGGTAACAATAAGATCACTGCCTTGGGCATAAATCCTTTGACCTGAGCGAACAGGTAAATTAATTACGCGGGTTTTTTTAATCGCGGGTTCAGCCGGTTTATCTTCCTTTGCCGAGGTTTTTTGTTTTTTTCCTTCACTTAGTAGTGGTAAGGATGCTTTTATTACCGCCCTGCGTTGTTGCTCATCACGACAACCACTCATTCCGACAATACGGAATCCTGCTGAATCAATAGCGTGATGCAGCGCTTTCAGATCAGCGTCTGCCGGCAGAGCGGAGATATTAATGACAACAGGCGCATTTTTCAGGAAATCCGGTGCTTGTTCCACTTTTTCCTGTAGGGCCTGTAGAATGATTTCTGGTTGGTCATTGTGTAAATGAATAACCGAAAGCGTAAAATTACTGCCTTTTAGCTCAATTGGCGACTGTGACATCTATCCTGCCTGACTCAGATTCAGCAAATTTGAGATCCCCCCAGAACACCCCCTGGGATACGATATTTAGAAATACAATAAACATGTTATAATTACTAAATTATTCAAGCAAGTTGTGACCTGAATTTAAAAGAGTTTATTATAATGATTTGTGCGATCTACAGAAGCCCGAAAAGGGAGCAAACATATCTTTATGTTGAAAAAAGAGATAATTTCTCTCGCGTTCCCGAACAGTTACTGAAAAGTTTTGGACAGCCCCAATATACAATGATGATCTCTCTGGCAGACAGAAAAAAACTGGCAGGTGCCGATATAGAAAAGGTAAAAATATCGTTAATTGAACAGGGTTTTTACCTGCAAATCCCACCTCCGGTTGAAAACTTAATGAATGCACATCTGAATCAGATGGAAAAATAAGAAGAATCCAGGAGCTTGGGCTCGATGAGCAAAATTAACCGTCGTCGAGGTTTTATTAACCACTACAATATTCACAATGGTGGCCGATAAGATGGGGCAATAAGTGCTATAATTATGGGTATGTTGCCTAATAAACCAGAGTGAGAAACGAATATGTATCAACACAGAGACTGGCAGGGGGCATTACTGGATCTTCCTGTCAATAAAGTGGTTTGCGTTGGTAGTAATTACGTTAAACATATTAAAGAGATGGGGTCTCAGCCAGCGGAAGAACCCGTTGTTTTTATTAAGCCTGAAACTGCACTGTGTGATATACATCAGCCAATTGCAATTCCAAAGGATTTTGGTGTCGTTCATCATGAAGTTGAACTGGCTGTACTGATTGGTACGCCGTTGAAACAAGCAAATGAAGAGCGAGTTGGCGCCGCTATCGCGGGTTTTGCTGTGGCATTGGATCTCACCTTGCGTGATTTGCAATCTAAATTCAGGAAAGCGGGTCAACCGTGGGAAAAAAGTAAGGCGTTTGATGGCTCTTGCCCGATATCTGGGTTTATTCGAATAAGTCATTTTGGTGATCCGCAGAATGTCCAGTTTTCACTGACGGTCAATGATGAGCTACGGCAGAACGGTAATAGTAACGATATGTTGACATCCATCGTTCCTCTGATCAGCCATATGTCGCACTTTTTCACTTTGCGGCCGGGAGATGTGATTCTCACTGGTACACCGGAAGGTGTTGGAGCACTAAAATCCGGTGATGTGTTAAAGGTTACTCTGAATGATAATTCACTCACTACCAGGGTGATTTGAATAATATAAGGAATAGTAGAAGTTATGTCTCAGCCTTTCTGGCAGGTAAAAACCTTAGATCAGATGACGGATGAAGAATGGGAGTCATTATGTGATGGTTGTGGGCAGTGTTGCTTACATAAATTGATGGATGATGATACCGATGAAATTTATTTCACTAATGTTGCTTGCAATCAACTCAATATAAAAACGTGCCAATGCAAAAATTACGAAGATCGTTTCAGATATGAACCGGATTGTATCAAATTAACCCGTCATAATTTGCCGACTTTTGCATGGTTACCAATGACTTGTGCATATCGTTTGCTTGAAGAAGGGAAGCCATTATTACCGTGGCACCCTCTGATTAAAGGTTCTAAATCAGCAATGCATAGTGAAAGAATTTCTGTTAGGCATATCGCTGTACGGGAAATTGATATTGTAGAATGGGAAGATCATATTATTAATAAACCTTGATAATGATCTAACTATACCCAATGGATTTCAAGATGGATCGCGACGGCAAGGGAGCGAATCCCCGGGAGCATAGATAACGATGTGACCGGGGTGAGTGAGTGCAGCCAACAAAGAGGCAACTTGAAAGATAACGGGTATAACTATAATTTAATAAATTATTTTCTGTGTTTCCCACGTTGGGGGCTTGCTCCAGAGCTAAGTTAACCAGTGGGTATATCCACCAAAATGAACTAAAGGTTGATTGTATATAATTGCATCTATACTATTACCATTAGGTAATTGAACCTGTGGTCTATTATAGGAGGCATAAAGTATGCCAATACATGTGGGAAACATAGAAAAGATTACCAATGATTTCATCCAATTGAGTGAGTTAGAGTTCAATCGTGTTCTGTATGATGCTCTTGGTTCCTCTGGTGCTAATATTGTGCATGATGTGGATGAACTCATTTTTCCGCCAGGTTACCGGTTGATCAGGGTTGATAACAGGCTAGATTTGGATGATATAGATGAGCCCTACTTTGAATTAGCGCTACTTAGTGACGAAACAAAAGAAGTCGTTTATTACAACAAAGTTATTATAATAAGTGACTTAGTTCTTAATTGTCGCCTCGCTTCGCAGATACTTGTGTGGCGAACGAGGAAGCCACAACATAAAGCGGCATTAAGTGATTTGGCTGCTAAAATCTTTTTCCACTATCTGATTAAAACCTATGATGTTGTTGCTTCAAATATGAGTCAAATAATAGAAGGAACCTCTTTTTGGCAAGCTAGAATGTATGAGGCGTTACAGTTTGGGCTTCATGTTTACGGTTATGATGTTATGACCTGTGAATTAAGAAATATTTTAGCTGAAGATGATGTGAGTAAAGAGCAGAGTTGGTTGTGGGGTAATATGGAATATTATATGGATAGACTGGCGATTATTTCTAGGATCAAACTGCCTAATAAGTAATTAATTTTGCCAGGTTATATCTGAGGTGAATATAATGGTTCGAACTAACTCGAACCATTATTAGTTAATTACAAAGCGCCGGAAATCCAAACATTAATTCTCTCATAAAAAGATTTAATTGATTCCCATGCTCTGCTTATCCATTCAGAGAGTTGCCTGGCTGCATCAAGTATAAAATTTGAAAGCCTACCAAACAAACTGGAGAAGAATGCATTAGTTTTTTCCATAAAACTTTGTATTGCTGCTCTGGTGTTAGGAAATTGTAACCCGAATTGAATGGCTTTATCGTAACTTGTATCAATTTGTCTGTTGTTCTCATCTTTGGTTCTTTGACGAGATTTATTCATGTTATCGATCCAGTCTTGGTCTGCGTTATCTGGATCGGCAGCAATCGCTTCTTGATATTTCTGTGTGCTATCAGTTACACTTGCCTTAGAAACGTTTGTCGTTGAATTAGCACCAGATTTCACAGAATCTTTCAATTCATTAATAATACCATCTATTTCCTTATTTCCGGTAATATCTATACTCTCATATTGTTCCCCAAGCATATTTGCATATGCCTGGAGTTCAGGTGTCGATGGCAAAAATGGTTCAGTTTTAGAATCATTTAATATATGTTTTGCGTGTTGGCTCATTTCGTTCATCAGGTCGATAAATTGAATATCAGTCAGTTCAATATTGGACATAAATTATTTCCTTTTATTTAGTTAGTAAACTATTTATTAAATGTAAAAAGTGTATAACTCTTTATTTAAGTTTGAAGGAATAAGTTAAAAATAAATTACATTATCTATATCTCTTTATGTCGATTTTGGTTCTCCTATAATGTTTAAAAGTTTAATATCAGCGGTAAATTTATTGCTTAGATATTATTATTTGGAAGTGCCGGAGAGTCATTTCCGGCACCTAGAACATAAAACACTTGGACAAACAGAGCTTAATTCTGAGTCCATTCAAGGAATTTCACTCTGCTAAATGTTTAATACTAACTTTATGAATGATTTTTTTGATTACTGAACTTTATAAACCAATGTATTGTCGGGATGAGATAGTGTCAGTTTGTGATCTTTCAACTTCACTTTAACGCCATCGGCTAATACTTGACCAATCAGGTAATCCCATTTGTTTAATTTTTCATCAGAGCAAAGCATTTGAGTGCTGGCCAGGTTTTTAACGGTCAGTACACCATTTTTCAGTTTGCCTTGACCCATAAAGAGATTACACATGGAACCAGAAACATGCATTTTTTCCCCGAATTCAATGGTTGGTACGCGACCATCTTGATTTTTTACACCTTCGCCGTTAACGCTCACCAGAACAAATTTATGATGTTGTAAATCATTAACTGACACGTTTTCTACCGCAGAAGCTTGGAATGTGGCTAACAATAAAGTTGCTGTTGCCAAAGGTAGTATTTTTTTCATGTTTATCTCCTATATATTATTTTAAGGGTACTTACTAACAATATTCGGGCAATTTTTCCCGTTGATTAATTGCTGGATATTTCTCAGCGTAGTTTCACTGATACTGGTTAAGGCTTCTTCGGTCAGGAATGCCTGATGACCGGTAAATAGCACGTTATGACATGAAGACAAGCGACGAAAAATATCATCCTGAATTACGTCATTAGATTTATCTTCAAAGAAGAGGTCGCGTTCATTCTCGTAAACATCCATACCCAGAGCGCCAATTTTTTGTTGTTTTAATGCGCTAATGGCTGCGATGGAATCAATTAGGGCCCCTCGGCTGGTATTGATGATCATGACGCCGTTTTTCATTTTACTGAAAGCAACTTCATTCAGCAGATGATGGTTTTCTGGTGTTAACGGGCAATGAAGGGATATGACATCAGATTGCGCGTACAGCGTATCCAGATCGACATATTGAGCACCGAGATCCAAAACAGCTTGATTGGGGTAGGGATCATGAGCTAGCAGACGCATACCAAATCCGTTAAGAATACGTAGAGTTGCAATACCAATCTTACCGGTTCCGATAATTCCTGCTGTGCGGTTGTGCATATTGAAACCAATTAAGCCTTCAAGAGAGAAATTGGCGTCACGGGTACGTTGATAAGCCCGGTGGATACGGCGGTTTAAGCACAACATTAACCCGACGGTATGTTCAGCAACAGCTTCAGGGGAATAGGCTGGAACCCGTACAACCTGAATACCCAATTCTTCAGCCACATCCAGATCGACATTATTAAAACCTGCGCAACGTAATGCGAGGATTTTTATATTCATTTCAGCCAATTCTTCAAGTACTTTACGGTCAGCATTATCGTTGACGAAAATACAAACAGCATCTGCGCCAATAGCGTTTTTGGCCGTTTTTGAACTGAGAGGGAAATCGAAAAACTCGAAATCATAACCAAATCCGAGCTTTTTATTGACCTGCTCCAGATGTTTGTAATCATACTGTTTGGTACTGTAAACGACTAATTTCATGGAATTATCTCCGCTATAATTTAAGTAGCTAATAAATTGTTTTGAGCTTAAATTATTGCTGACGTAAAGGGTTAAATAAACCGATAAATTAATTAACTCTATAAGTGTATTGCTTGTTGCTTCCCTATATGTTCAACATAATTTTCTTAATAATCAATGTCTTAGTTTAAGGCGTGTCTGCTAAATTATGGAGTAACAATAGAAGTAACCGATCTAAGGCTTAAGTAAGGAGAGGCAAAGATTTGATAACCAAAGGGTTAAAAATATTCATTACCATACTAATGTTATTGGTATTGCTGATAACGGTGGGATGGTTTTCGATTCCTCATTGGTTACCTAAGGCCATCGGTCACTGGTTACCTCCAGGTATGACGGTTTCATTGAAACAACCAGAATGGAAAAATGGGGCTTTGCAACTGGCTGATATTTCATTGCCGGTGAAGGGTTGCAGGCTTATTCGTGTATCGCGATTATCTGTTAGTTACCCATATTCAGAGATAGATAACAGTTATCATTGGCAATTAAATGCCGCAGATATTAGCGGGGATATCAATTGTCTAAATCAGTTGCCTAAATCTACGCAGAGCCTTGTTCCATTATCTGTTGCTGATATTTTGGCCTTTATTCCACAAGGAAGTTTGTCCGTGGAAAATCTTTCTCTTCATCTCTGGCAAGATTTTGCTGGAAAACTAAAATTCAATTCTTCTCCTCAGGGGCAAAAACTCAGTTATCAGGGAAAGAATGTTAAATTGTCAGCGCATATTTATGGTAAGGAATCGCTAGTTATTGACCAACTGGCAATTAAATTACCAGAACAGGAAATTAGCCTTAATGGTGAAATGACTTTACCACTTAATGTGGACAAACTACCTCCTCACGGTGAAGTAAAAGGTAAAATTATTGCCAGGCAATATGCGCACCCGCTAAATCTCAAGTTAGGTTGGCGAGAGAAATCCGGCAAACTTATTATCAAAGAAGAGGGGGTGACAATACCTTTGGCTGAATTACCTTGGCAGTTTAGCCGAGAACAGCTTGATATCACTGATGGTAAATGGCAGTGGACTGGTGCGGAGCAACCTTTTGCGGGTGGAGTGAATATTAAGATTGCTCATTGGCAACAAGGGTTGGATAACCTGCTAATTAGTGGCCGTATAAATTTGGTCACGCAGGGTGAACGTGGTAAAGCGAATATTGTGTTAACGATAAAGCCGGGTCGGATAGGATCATTAAATACACAGCTTCCTTTTCAATTAACAGGTCAGATTAATGTGCAGGATATGATTATGGCTATGTCATTGTCTGCGATAATTAATGGTCCGTTGGTTAATCCGAAAATGACTTTCCAGTCAGGTTCGTTGTTTCGGGCTTGGGGGCGTTTGTCTGATGAGTTTATTGTTAAAGATGCCCGATCACCGTTAGCGGGAACTTATCTGACACGTGAAGGTTTTACTGGTCGGTTACAGGCGATTGTTAATGCGCAACACCGTGACTGGGGAAAATTCCGTTTGCATCTAGATGGTCATGCCGAGGATTTTATGCTGGATAAAGGCTATTGGCGTTGGAATTATTGGGGAGATGGCTATTTGCCGCCACTACAGGCTAAATGGGATATCGTCGGAAAAGGGCGTTGGCGTGACACATTGATTAGTGTCAACGAAATGACGACCGGCTTTAATATTATTAAACACGGCATGATCCGGGTGGATACGCCGCGTCTACAATTAACAAAACCATTGGAATGGCAACGTTCAGAAAAATTGCCCGCCTTTAATGGTGAGTTACGGCTGACAGCGAAGAAAACATCGTTTCGGTCCGGTGGCTTTTTGCCCCCCGCTGAGCTGACAGCAAAATTGACAGGAGAAAGCCCAAGCAACTTTATTGTTAATGGTGATCTTTCATCAAGAAATATGGGTCCGATCCCTTTTTACAGTCGTTGGGATGGAGCAAGATTGCGTGGTGAAGCGCGTTGGCCTACTCAATCCTTACTCGCATTTCAGCCGTTGGTGCCTAAAGATTTAGGGATAAACTTACGATCAGGTGATCTTTATGCACAGGCCGCTTTTTCTGTCACACAAGGGCAAGGTTTTGTTGCGGGTGGTCACTGGGTGGTAAAAAATGGCAGCATGTGGCTTAAAGATGGTGAAATCAGTGGACTTGATTTTGTCTTACCGTGGCGGCTGAGAGATAGTATCTGGCAATTTGGTGTTAAATCGCCGGTTCATCTACGAGTGAAAACGATTAATAACCTGTTTGAAATGCGTAATTTGACGGCGGATTTACAGGGATTTTATCCACCATCGGAACAAAAATCGCTGGAACTGACTAACGTGAATGTAGGTATATTGGATGGACATATTAACCTAGATAAATTAAGGCTTCCTCAGCATTATCCTGCTATTTTGACGCTTGATAAATTGGAGTTAAGTCGCCTTTTTACTGCGTTGAAAATTAAACAATTTGCGATGTCCGGCAAAATCAGCGGAAAATTGCCGTTGTTTATTAATAATGAACGTTGGATAGTTCAGCAAGGTCGGATTACCAATATCGACCATATGACCTTACGTCTGGATAAAGACACGGTAGATTCCATTAACAAAGATAATATTTCCGCCAGCGCCGCTATGGATTGGCTACGCTATTTAGAAATCAGTCGTTTACGGGCGCAAGTCAATCTTGATAATTTAGGCGTTCTGACACTTGATGCTGAAATTCAAGGTGTTAATTCATTAAGAGATAAAAAACGGCAAGTCAAGCTGAATTACCATCATGAAGAGAATATCTTTCACTTATGGCGTAGCTTACGGTTTGGTAACAATCTTGAAGATTGGTTACAGCAGAATATATCTGTATTAAATGGGAGTGATAAATGACAAGACAAACCAGAACGAAGCTGTTCTTACTATCAATGGGGCCCTTAATTCTGTCAGGTTGTATACGCCTTGAAGTGGCAACACCTGAGAAGCCTATTAATATTAATATGAATGTCAAAATTGAGCATGAAATTCAGATAAAAGTAGACAGGCAAGTTGAAGAGATGCTCAAGAATAATACGGGCTTATTCTAGGGGGTATTATGAAGAGAACAGGTACGGGAATATTATTATTGGTTAGTGTATTGTTCAGCTCTTCTGTTGGAGGAATGACCCTGAATGAGGCAAAGCAGAAAGGGTTGGTCGGTGAAACTTTCAGTGGTTATCTGGCTATAGTGAAAACAGATAGTCAGGCACAGGCTTTGGTGACAGAGATTAATCAGGCCCGTGAGAAAAAATACGCAGAGATTGCGGCTGGCAATAATATTTCTACAGAGCAAGTGGCTAAACTTACTGGCGAAAAACTGGTGAACAGAGCTGAACTTGGTGAGTATGTGCTTGGTATTAATGGTAAGTGGTTGAAGAAATAAAAGCGCGTCGGATGACGCGCAAAAGACAGCAATATAAAAATATAGGTAATGTATGAATTATAAACAAAAACGTGGCTATCAGGAAGCTATTGCTTCCAAAACTTCACGGGCGGTTTGTTGCGCCTGATTTGCGGCATCAGGGCCTAACCCTACCCCTTCGGCAAAAACAAACTCTACATCAGTGAGACCAATGAAATTTAGGAACAGACGCAGATAAGGCACTAACAGATCACTAGGGCCGTCTTTATGGACGCCACCCCGGCTGGTCAGGATGATTATCCGTTTGTCTTTTAGCAGACCTTCAGGGCCATTCTCGGTATAACGGAAAGTCACGCCAGCACGGGCTATCAGGTCAAAATAGTTTTTCAGTTGGGTTGGAATGTGGAAGTTATACATAGGCGCAGTGATAACAATAACGTCATTATCCTGCAATTCCGCAATGAGTTCGTCAGATAATGTCAACGCCTCTTTTTGGCGAGCGGTCATTTCATTGCCACTCGGACGCAATGCATGAACCAGTTCATTATCCAGAACAGGAATGGGTTGTGCAGTCAGGTCGCGTACTGTAATGTTGTCATCAGTATGATTGGCTTGCCACTTTTCAATGAAGAAATCTGCCATTTGGTTAGTATGTGAATGCTGCGCCATAATGCTGGATTTAAGAACCAGAACTTTACTCATGTTTATTCCTTAAATTAACCTTTGATAGTTCACTTGTTAATCACGATATAGTTATTCTATGAGTTATTGCCTTATGGTAACAGAGCAATATTTAGAGAATAGAATTCAAATTTATTGAAAGACTTTTACTCACGTTGATATAGCGTGGCGGAAATATCCGCTGAAATTATTACCAATAAATAGGATGTGTTACTATATCGCCAATAAAAACTGGCTAATTAGCAAAGTAAGCAGTTACAAGGATCAATATAAGGTGAAAGAGTCTCAGAAAATCATTAACCGTCAGGCTGCTTGTCCAACGATCAAATATCCAGAAAACTT
Source organism: Photorhabdus antumapuensis (assembly GCF_020387775.1). NCBI lineage: Bacteria > Pseudomonadati > Pseudomonadota > Gammaproteobacteria > Enterobacterales > Morganellaceae > Photorhabdus > Photorhabdus antumapuensis. The sequence continues at coordinate 282,031 of NZ_JAHZMK010000024.1, read as the reverse complement.
GCCTGTCAGCCAGAAGAAAGATGATATCTATAAAGCTATTCGTGACCATCAAGTTGTCATTATTGCTGGTGAAACCGGTTCGGGTAAAACAACACAGATACCGAAAATTTGTCTTGAATTAGGCCGGGGAATAAAAGGTCTTATCGGTCACACTCAACCCCGTCGATTGGCCGCTCGCGCGGTTGCTAATCGTCTGGCGGAAGAATTGGAAACTTCAGTGGGTTCTGCTGTCGGTTATAAAGTCCGGTTTAGTGATCATGTGGGCGATAATACGTTGGTTAAGCTGATGACCGATGGTATTTTGCTGGCGGAACTGCAAAATGACAGGCTGCTTAAACAGTATGACACGCTCATTATCGATGAAGCGCATGAGCGTAGTCTGAATATTGATTTTATTCTGGGTTATTTGCGTCAGTTGCTGCCAAAACGTCCTGACTTGAAAGTGATTATTACCTCGGCGACTATTGATCCTGAGCGTTTTTCCCGCCATTTTAATCATGCGCCAATTATTGAAGTTTCTGGCCGAACCTATCCGGTGGAAGTGCGGTATCGTCCGGTCATGGGGGAAGATAATGACGGAGATCGGGATCAGCTTGAGGCAATTATTGATGCTGTTGATGAACTCAACCGGGAAGGGCCTGGAGATATCCTGATCTTTATGAGTGGAGAGCGGGAGATTCGTGATACAGCCGATGCGCTGAATAAACTGAATCTGCGTCATACCGAAGTATTGCCATTATTTGCGCGTCTTTCTAACAGTGACCAGAATCGGATTTTCCAGTCACATACGGGGCGGAGAATTGTGCTGGCAACTAACGTGGCAGAAACCTCGTTGACTGTACCGGGAATTAAGTATGTGATTGATACTGGGTATGCACGTATCAGCCGTTACAGTTATCGGACGAAAGTACAGAGGTTGCCGATTGAGCCAATATCACAGGCGTCGGCTAATCAGCGGAAAGGGCGTTGCGGACGTGTGTCTGACGGGATCTGTATCCGGCTGTATTCAGAAGACGATTTCCTTTCTAGGCCAGAGTTTACTGATCCAGAAATCCTACGTACTAACCTGGCATCGGTCATTCTACAAATGACAGCAATTGGCCTTGGGGATGTTAGCGCATTTCCATTTGTGCAACCGCCTGATAAACGTAATATTCAGGATGGTGTTCGGCTTCTGGAAGAGCTTGGGGCTATTGACCAGAGCACTATTGATCAGAGCACAACGGCTAAGGGTAATTACCGTCTTACATTAATAGGGCGACAGCTTGCTCAGCTCCCGGTTGATCCCCGGTTGGCCCGTATGGTATTAGAAGCTCGTCATCATGGTTGTGTGCGTGAAGTGATGGTTATCACTTCTGCGCTGTCTATTCAGGACCCAAGAGAGAGGCCACTGGAGAAACAGCAGGCTTCTGATGAGAAACACCGTCGATTTGCCGATAAAGACTCCGATTTTATTGCATTTCTGAAATTATGGGATTTTTTGAAAGAGCAGCAAAAGGCACTCTCTTCGTCGCAATTTCGCAAGCTTTGCCGTCAAGATTATCTTAACTACCTGAGAGTCAGAGAATGGCAGGATATATACACCCAGTTAAGACAGGTTGTAAAAGAAATTGGTCTATCGGTAAATAGTCAGGATGCAGATTACCGCGGTATTCATACTTCATTGCTTTCTGGGCTGTTATCCCATATCGGCCAAAAAGATACAGATAGACAGGAATATACCGGTGCGCGTAATGCGCGTTTTGCTATCTTTCCTGGTTCTGGTTTATTCAAAAAGCCACCTAAATGGTCAATGGCGGCGGAATTGGTTGAAACCAGTCGCTTGTGGGGGCGTATTGCTGCGCGAATAGAACCTGAATGGGTTGAACCGTTAGCTACACATTTAGTGAAGTATCATTATAGCGAGCCGCACTGGCAAAAATCTCAGGGTGCGGTAATGGCTAGGGAAAAAGTCACTTTATATGGTTTGCCCATTGTGGCTAGTCGTCTGGTTAATTACAGCAAAATTGATCCAATGCTCTGTCGTGAGTTGTTTATCCGTCATGCGCTGGTGGAAGGTGATTGGCAGACGCGGCATGCATTTTTCCGAGCTAATCTGAAATTACGCGAGGAAATTGAAGAGTTAGAACATAAATCCCGTCGTCGTGACATTCTGGTGGATGATGAAACCCTGTTTAGTTTCTATGATCAATGGATACCTCAGAATGTGGTTTCTGCTCGCCATTTTGATCGTTGGTGGATGAAGACAGGTAAAGAGCAACCGGACTTGCTTAACTTTGAAAAAAATATGTTGATCAAAGGTGATGCCGATAAAATCAGTGCGCTGGATTACCCTAATTACTGGTATCAGGATGCATTGAAATTACGGCTTAGTTACCAGTTTGAGCCGGGCACGCAAGCTGATGGTGTGACAGTGCATATTCCGCTGCCGGTGTTGAATCAGGTTAAGGATGAAGGGTTCGATTGGCAGATCCCCGGTATTCGCTATGATCTGGTTGTTGCGCTGATTAAATCATTGCCAAAACCGGTTCGTCGTAATTTTGTCCCTGCACCAAACTATGCTCAGGCATTTATGGAGCGGGTACCTCAACCACAATCGACTTTGCTAGATAGCTTTGAGAAAGAGTTACGGCGGATGACTGGTGTTACGGTGTCACGTGATGATTGGCAGTTAGAGCAAGTACCAGAGCATCTCAAAATGACATTCCGAGTGGTAGGTGAGAAGAACCGGACTATCGCTGAGGGTAAAGATTTATCTGCGCTGAAATTACGCTTGAAAGAGAAAGTTCAGGAGACCCTCTCCGCTGTTGCCGATGATGGGATTGAACAAAGTGGGTTGCACATCTGGAGCTTTGGTGAATTACCGGAACGGTATGAGCAGAAACGTGGCGGTTACTCTGTCAAAGCATTTCCTGCGCTGGTGGATGAAAAAGAGAGTATCGGTATCAAACTGTTTGAAACCGAACTGGAGCAACAAATTGCCATGTGGGCAGGTACTCGTCGTCTGTTGTTACTCAATATTCCTTCACCAATTAAATACTTACATGAAAAATTGCCGAATAAATCCAAATTGGGGCTCTATTTTAACCCTTATGGCAAGGTATTGGATTTGATTGACGATTGTATCTCCTGTGGTGTGGATAAATTGATGGCAGGGAATAGTGGGCCGGCTTGGAATGAACAGGATTTTATTCAGCTACAGGACAAGGTTCGGGCTGAGTTGAATGATACTGTTGTGGAAATAGCTAAGCAGGTGGAACAGATACTTACCACGATTTTTGCGATCAATAAACGTCTCAAGGGGAGAGTGGATATTTCATTCGCCTTACCATTATCGGATATCAAAGTGCAGCTTTCTGGTCTGGTTTTCAAAGGATTTGTCACCGTTAATGGTTGGAAACGTTTGCCGGATGTCCTGCGTTATCTGCAAGGCATTGAGCGCCGCCTTGAAAAATTAGCGATTGATCCGCACAGAGATAGAGCACAAATGGTACGTGTCGAAAATGTTCAGCAACAGTGGCAGCAATGGCTGACAAAATTATCACTGCAACAGAAACAGTTACCTGAGGTGCAAGAGATTCGTTGGATGATTGAAGAACTGCGGATCAGCTTGTTTGCCCAGCAACTGGGTACGCCATACCCAGTTTCTGATAAGAGAATTTTGCAAACGATGGAGCAAATTGCTTCTTGATTAAAGAGGAAGCTCATATTTTAAACTGCGCCGCAAATTTTACATTTGTGGTGTCGTTTTTTTATGGATTGGTAAAGCCACCTATTCTAAAGGTGGCTTTCTACTGAGACTGAAACGAATGAACTGGTTAGCAGGTACTTTCCGTATGTTTAGCTTTGTTAGCCTCAACGAAAGCATTAACCATCGCGGTTTTATTTTTGCGGTTACGATCATAGTCAGCCTGAGTTGCCTTCTTTTTGGTTGTTGTAGCACGTTTTAACAACATAATTGCCTCCTCATTGAATCTTCATACTCTGGATTCTTCAATATAATCCAGAAGGGAATCATCTTTATTCTGGTCATTGTAAAGATACCCTTCGAAAAATATCATTTCAAGAATGATATTTGGGAATTCCAATACCCTGATTTCCTGTATTATACAAGCCTGTTAATATTATCGATTATAGGGATAAGTAGTTATATCCTTTCATTCCAACTATCAGAATGGACTATATTTCCATCATTGTGTTTCCAGGTAATTTTTTCGTAGCGAAGTTCAATGATTTCCATATGATTGAATTTCTCTTTTGATGTATCCTTGATATCCAGCATAACGGGAACAATATTCACTATTTTCACATTTTCCATTAAGGTATTAAAATATTCCTTTTCTTGACCATGATCGTTTATTTTATACCATTTAAGCTCTGCTGATTTTAGTGTTTTCCCCGTAGTCAATGCCTTATAAAGATATGGGGATGACGAATCAATTTCTTTCTCAATCATAAATGGAAGGTGTTTCCTCGTTCCAGTTAATTTTCCTGTATTATCATCAGTGGTGGTACTGACGCTATGATGAAGACCTAAAATCTCAATACTGCCTTCTCTACCATAGATATCAACGGAACCTTTAATATCTGCTCCACCGTCGTCTTTTATATACATATATAGAGGAATAGCCATTATTAATCTCCTTCAGAAAACGATTTTGAATTACCGGTGGCAGAAATAAGCTTTTGTAAGCATTTTTCACCACTTTTACTTTTATACAGTACACGAATACTATCAACGACATACTGATTCAATTCTGCTTCTGTTCCTCGATAAAAAGGCAGTGAGCAGACAGAGTCAGTGCTAATTGAAACATTGGAATCATCAAGAATAGATAATACTCCGTTTACGTTTTTCGGTAATGCAGTAGCTAACGCTGTTGATAGTGTTTCTGATGAATGGGCATCACTTCCCTTTGCAAGTAAAGGAGCTACTTTGAGCCACGCTATATCTCCACTTGCAATATGATCTGTTATATAATCCCATTCTCCGTTGTCTCCCTCTGGCATATTTGCAATTACTGCTCTTGCACCTTGCTGCTTTATTTGTAGGGTCAATTGCTTTGGTGTTAAATTCGGATATGGATTTTTAGCCGTAACATGATGATCCACGGCCAATGAGCTAAATGATACCAGTATTAAAAGCAAAACCAGTTTTTTCATTCGACCACCAGAATTGTATCGCTAGAGTTGGCTATCTCTTTTCTGAGATTAGAGCCATTTATAATGATGCAACCATGTGATGCTTGCCGGTATGTGCCATCCCGTCTATCACCATGTATTCTGAAAAGAGAGCGTCCAAACGTATTAGTTCCCATAATAGGGTCTAATATTACGGTGACCCTGGTTATTGAGTTAGAGTAACCGTTGATTCTGTAATAACCGCGGGGAATTGGTCCTTCACCTTCAACCTGTTCCATAGATGGGTTATTTATCCCTGTTCCGTGACCGCTATAACCTTTTGCAATAAAAGAGCCGTTATGTGTTAGCTCGCCAGTGCTTTGTGAATATTTCCACGTCATACTTGTTTCCATTAGTAAATATTAAGAAATTTAACTTTAAACTTAATAAACATTTTTAAAAGCATAATTTTGTAAAAATAGTAATACTTTTGTAAGCATAAGTATTTAAGATGATAAGTTAAGAGTAATTTTAATGATTATTGATTTTAGTAAGTAGGTATGAACGATAAACGAATTGTATAAGATAAATTTGCTCTATTGGAGAAAGAAGTTCAATTCTATATTGAGAATCTCTTATCTCTTGCAGGTTCATTAGATTATAATTACGCTCATAATTTTGTGTATAGGGTGTAATACTATGAGATCTACAATTGCTACACGGGCTGGAACCAAGAAAAATACTAATGTATACCTCACTGATGATCTGGTGGATGCGGCTCGTAGCTTAAATATGAACTTATCGTCTATGTTGGATGGGCTTTTGGCACAGGCTGTAGAAGCTAAAAAGTACGGTCAGAAAGAAGATAAACAAGATATGCAGGCAATCAACGCATTTTTGGAGCGTGCAGGGATAATTACGGATGATGAGTTTTTTGGGAGCTTTTGATGTTTATTGTAACTTTTCAACAAAATTAATTGTTCCACTGACTTCAACAGGAGAAATGGAGCTAACTCGTAAACGTATTACGCCGGTAGTCGATATTAATGGTGATAAATATTACGTATTTACTCCGGCTATTACATTCCTTGACTCCAATAAAATAAAGAAAAAAGATTTTATATGTAATGTTGTAATTTCACGAGGAGAAATTCTCTCAGCAATTGATGCTATTATTACTAACACATAACATGTTAATTAGTGGGCGTAATCTACTGAACTTTCTAAAAAATTTTTCAGATAAAAATAATCAACTAACAGCGCATTAGCCAAGAAATAAAATTTCTATACCTAATAGATTTCGAGTTGCATCGCGACGGCAAGGGAGCGAATCCCCGGGAGCATAGAGAACTATGTGACCGGGGTGAGTGAGTGCAGCCAACAAAGAGGCAGCTTGAAAGATAACGGGTATATAACTGATGCAGATAAACGTATTACTGATAAGTTAATGTCATTGTTGCGGTCACATTTGCTTGGCCGGGAGTAATATTGCGATCAGTTTGAAAATAGCGGGCGTGTAAAGGGATAGATAACTTCCCACCTGAATGGCTATTACCAATATTTATTTGTGAATGGATAATGACAGGTTGGTTGTTGTAAAGAATTTGCATACCCACACCGGAAGCGGTTGTATGATTATCATTTTGATCAAGCGCCCATACATGATATAAGTTATTTTTTGCTTTCTTTCCATCAAGCATTAATTGAATCTGGACATCATCATCACAATCTAAAATAACCTCAAAATCTTTTCCTCCTGCGGTACTGTTAATACCAGAAAAATCACTTTTTTTAATATCGCCCATAGGGACAGTAATATTATTATTTCTCAGTGAGCAGCTTTTGGTAATAATCCGGGTATTTCCTAAGCGGTAAGTATGCACGATATGGTTATTTACCCGTGCCTGAATTAACTGCTCATTTTTGACAAAACCAGAACCTGTTGTTGGCGCTATTTTTATTAGCTGAATTGTCAGATAACCCCATGTTTTACCACAATACCAACGACCAGAATTATCGCAGCTTACAGGGTTATTAGCGATACGGGGTAACCAGTCGATACCATAGTCGGGGCCCCACGTATTTATTCTGATACCAACACCGGGAACACCGGATTCATAAATAGCATCCTTGTTATAATCTGCACTTTTATAGGATGTATATCCCCATGACGTATTAACGTTTGTATCGCAATAAAAGATATTGCTTTTATTGTCTAATTCATCTGCGCGATATTCATAAATGGTTGTGCCAATAGGGTGATCCCTTGGGACATATAAGGTTCCAAAAGAGAGATGAGTGATTTCTGGTTTAAATCCTTTCTCAAACTGGCAGTTAGCGGCAAAACTATAAGGACTGACTATCAAACCAATTAATAAGTTGGTAATAATGATAAAATATTTAAATTTATTGTAAATATTAAACATGGCGTTTTCCTGTAGCTTGTTATTTACAGTGTGCTTCTATTATATAAATACCGGATAAAGGAATTTTTTCTGGTAGTTTGTAATTAACGACACATTCCTGAATATCTTTATATCCCCATTTAACGAATAATCGTCCATTATCGGGTAAACCAGTGAGGTAAACTTGCCCTTCGTGACTAACAATTGCATTGTTTGTTTCATCAAGGTCATGGTGTTTTTCTAACGTGACAACTGCACCAAAAGGAAGAGGATTTTCTTGATAATAGAGATTGATTAGAACTCTGTGACCTATCCGGGTTTTAAAATCGGCCAGGACTAATGCCCCACGAGTAGGAATAACGGTTTGGGCATTAATGTCAATATCGACATTATCTGCTAATGAATGAGTATCCAGTGCGATCCGATTTTTCCGATAACTGCTGACATAGGGAATAACTGCATAGCCATTCCAATCGGTGGCAATACCAACATTATTTTGGATCTTTATTCCTTGAGCGCCATCAGCCCGAACTAATGCCAATGTATCTCCCAAATGTTGTGAAAGTGTAATGCCGTATGGGTGAGCAACAATGCCTCCTTGAAGACCATAATTCAGTTGGTGAGAATGACGATCATAGCTATAACCAGTACTAAATTGACCATAAGCGCCTTTATATTCCGCATGAATATGACCGCCAGCGCCAGTACCGTGATTCGTGTAATTCTGCTGTAAACTATAGATTAAATTATTGTCTTCCAGCACTGTGCCACTTAAACCCACTTGATGGGAAATATCTTTGTTTTTATTGGTATTAAAATTATAACTGGTCCAGCTATTCTTTAGCCAGCGATCTAATGGAATCTGTATGCTGAATGAAAAAAGCTGTTCATTTTTATCTGTATCTGGAAGTTGGCTATAGGTATAATTCAGGCTGTAATTAATATTATTATAATTGGTGCTATAACCTGCATTGATATTACGTTCATAGCCACGTTGCTGCCAATAATTTTGTTGAAAGGCGGACAGATATAAACTGCCAAAATTCCCCAGAGATTGATTAATATGCAGTTGCAATTTACTTCTTTTATTGGTGCGGTAACGCCAGTCACTTTTATTAGAATCACCTATGTCATTGGCTTCTTTAAAATCATAAAAACCACGTGTCGAATAACGATAACCTGCCAGAGTAAAATTAGTTCCGGTTAATGAAAGGTCTTTTGCATATTGAAAACGGTAGGATTGCCCTTTGGTACTTATATTAGATGGTAAATCGGTGTTAGCGTGAGTGATGTCGAAAGAGAGAGAACCTAATATACCAAAGTTATAACCTGATCCTAAAGCAACGGATTGATAATCTTTTGAAAAAATTGTACCACCATAGGTAGTGATATTATTAGAAAAACCATAGACTAATGCGCTTTGGGTAAAATTAGGTTCTCGCTCATGATTATTTGATGATTGATATTGGCCCAGTGTTATCGAATATTGCAAGCCTCCTTCCCGTAACATAATCGGTATAGTCGAAAAGGACTGAGTAGATCGATATTCCTGACCATCTGCTTCCTTGATAATAACGTCCAAATCTCCACTTGTTGTGGTTGGGAAAAGGTCATTAATGACAAATGGACCCGGTGAAACATAAGTTTGATAAATGATATAGCCGTTTTGCTTGATTGTAACTTGAGCATTACTTTGAGCAATTCCTCGGATACTAGGGGCGAAACCTTGTAAGCTGTCTGGTAACATATTGTCATCAGAAGCTAACTGTAAGCCGCGGAATTGAACACCCTCAAAAATATAGGAGGGGGTAAAGCTGTCACCTAGCGTTAATTGTCCTTTTAGTGCGTGAATATCCCGTTGTAAATAGGTGTTAATACTTTTCCAACTCTTATCACGACTGGTATAGGTAGAATAATTGCGTAGGCGCCATGCTTGCCAATTAGCACCCGTTCGAAGATTCAGATAATGGGTCTGCGTAGAGCCAGATGGATTATCTTGCCAGGTATTTGAACCACTATAATTATAGTTAATCAGTAATGAAGTTAATCCTTGCTGCCATAATTCAGGCGAAACATAACCTCTTGCCTGATTGTTTAATATTGCTTGTGGAATACTGATATCCAGTCTTTGCTGACTAAAATTGAAGACGGTGCTTGCTGATGGAATATATTGGCTTAAATCAGACAACTCTGTTTCTGGTGGTAAACTGACCAGCTCTGGAAAGCTATCAATTTTTACTCCCATATTCTGTAATTGCTGAATTGTCAGCTTGGGCAGCAATTTATTATTTATCGTGACAAAAGTTACGTTCCTGGTATCTATTTTATCTCTATTAAGGTAAATATCTACCCAGTAAATACCGGGCGGATGGTCATCTTGCGTGAAAATAGAGAGATCAATATTTTCAGGTGAACCAAAATCAGTACCTATTTCCAGTGCATGAATGTTGAAATAATCTTTAGAATAAGTTTTAGCCGGGTAAAAAAGTACGCCAACAGCTATAAATGGCAATAATAAGAGCCATGAATGTTCAATATTGTATGGTTGCTTATTAGTCTTATGCTGTGAGCACTTTCCCATAATTAATTTTCTGGCGTAGAGTAATGTAATGGTTTTATTAAATGGTTGTTTTTTCCTCGGCGGTAGCACCACCAAAATCATTAATTGCTTTCCAATTTACCTGTTTTATGTTCTTTGTTGGCAGAGGCCAGCTTAGTTGGCTAAAGGGTTTAATCATGCCCGCAGGTTTTATTTCATGTTGATCGACTTTCAGGTAAGAGAATGAAATGAAATAAGGGGTGGGGTTCTCTGCGATCAGTGAATTATTTTCCGTACGGAATTTGAGCTCTTTGTATGCAGTACTTGACTTTTCTGCTAAATTTACAGGACGGTAAAATAATTTAAACTTTGACTTAACTGTTATTTGTAATTGATTCTGATCTGATTTTGTAGAGGTAGGAATAGACTTTACATTTAACCAAAAAAGTGATTCCCGATCTTGAGGCAGGTTACTTTCTGTTTTTACAATACGCAGGATATTTTCATGGCCTGCTGCGAGTTTAAAGATGGGAGGAGTAACGATAAAAGGGGTCTTCGTATTGTCATTTTCATCTTGGATCCAAGATTGAATCAGGTAAGGGGCATTTTTTTCCGGGTTATTTATAGAAATAGACGCTTCTTTTTTGTCACTCATGTAAATAACACGGGTTCCACCAATGACGACCCCTGCGATAGCGAAATTTACACTGATAATATATAGAAAAATTATTGTGAATAGGCGTTGATACTGCACGGTAACATCTCCGGTTTATCGTGTTTTTATGCGTTATTTTGTGGGATTTATGGGCATCCATGCCCTGTACTTCTCTATACCCGTTATCTTTCAAGTTGCCTCTTTGTTGGCTGCACTCGCTCACCCCAGTCACATAGTTATCTATGCTCCCGGGGATTCACTCCCTTGCCGTCGCGATCCATCTTGAAATCTATAGGGTATATTAGAAACAAAACGTGAATGAAGTTATGTTCTAAATTTAGCTTGTCTTAGTTATAAACAATCGTAAAATTGGCGACTGCATCACCCGAGCCTGGACTAATTACTTGGGCTGTAGCAACATATTTTGCCATGAACTTCAATTCTGCTGTTTTTTGATCAGTAAAAGCTTGGGATTTGGAGGCTTTTGCCAAAGGAATCAACGTTGAATTATCTTCTTCATAGATACCAATAGCAACACCATCGGCGACTGCTTGGTCTTTATCATTGGATAAGGCCAGAAGATTGTTATTTCTATTATCTATCTGCCCGTCAAATTTAACTTGCGCATGAGTATATTCTGGTGGGCAATCACTCATCTTAATGCTAAAGGGTGTTGCAGCTGCGGTACTATCTACACCACTAAATGCATTGGAGCTAATTGTTCCCATGTTTACGTTTTGGTTTGCAGAATCAGTATCGATTTTACAGGCATTCGCGATGATATTACCTGTAAAGTTGATTTTTCCGTCTGCGGCATTTGCTACAGAAATAAATACAGAAGATGCAAGTAAGGATAAAATAATCAGTTTAGCTTTCATTTAAAATAGATCCTAACCCTGCCGAGCATGGTGTCAGGGCAATAGAAATACTGATTTAATGGGAACTGTATAAACATCAATACAGCGTGTAAATATTTATAGCTTTTACCCGATAACAACAACGATAACTTAAACTGTGTCTTTTTCGGGATAAAGCTGGGTGATCATAGCGATTAATTAGGAAAAATCCAAAGAATGACTCGATAATGTATTGTATTTAAGACTTTTATCTGTATTTGTATCTTAAACAGGATTATTTTTTAATATTAACGTGATTTATTGTATGTAATAAATCATTATGCTAATTAATGAGAATATCTTTTGATTAATAATTAGTTATAAAATGAATTGTGATATAAATCACAATTCATTTATCACTCTTAAGAATTTATTTTTTTGTTCTATTATTTTTATGTTATTACCTCTTGCTGTTATTTTCTTTTTGAGAGTGTTTATTATGATAGGGGTAAGTTATCTGGATTAAATTACTCTATAATTTTCTCGTGTGATCTTTCTATTTTATTGTTTATACCTAATAGATTTGGAGCCGCAGCGCGGCAGCAAGTGAATGAATCCCCAGGAGCATAGATAACGATGTGACTGGGGTGAGTGAAAGCAGCCAACAAAGCAGCAGCTTGAAAGATGAAGGGTATATAGCAATGCCTATCTCAGTTGGTGTTATGAATCTTCAACGCAATTAACCCTGTAAGGGAGGAAAATGAAACAGTTCGTCTTTATATTGGGCTTTTTGTCCATTGTGCTCGCAGCCGTGTATCCTGTTTCGGCCATGCAAGTAGAGCAAAAAACCGCCAACAATGGCGTGGCATCGATCGAATATTCGGTGCGTGGGGAAGGGCCACTGCTCATGGTGATTGCTTCAACCGGGCGGGGAACGGCGGAATTCGCGCCGCTCGCCGATCGACTGGCGATGCGCGGCTATCGCGTTGCTCTGCCTGAGCCACGCGGAATCTCGGGATCGACCGGTCCGATGGAAAATGTGACCTTCCACGACTTTGCCGACGATTTTGCGGCGGTGATTGCGGCGGAGGGAGGTAAGGCAATCGTGGTGGGGCACGCTTATGGCCATTGGATCGCCAAGACGATTGCCTCGGATTATCCCGAAATGACGCGTGGCATAGTACTTCTGGCAGGGGCTGCGAAATCTTGGCCCTCGGAGCTTTCGGATGCGATCATGGTGATTAGTGATCCGAAATCCACCCGAGAGGAGCGGCTGGCGAAACTTAGACTTGCCTTCTTCGCGGCAGGCAATGATCCGACACCTTGGCTTGAGGGTTGGCATTCCGATGTTATAAAAAGCCAGTCTGCGGCGCGCAAGCTGACTAATCGTAAAGATTGGTGGGCTGGCGGGACGGCGTCAATCCTCGATCTACAGGCTGGTTCCGACCCGTTTCGACCAGAAGCGTCTCGGATGGAGGCGAAGGACGAGTTTGGTAACCGCGTTACTGTCGCAATGATTGAAGGGGCCAGCCATGCGCTACCCGCCGAAAAACCGATCGAGACAGCGGATGCCATTGCGGATTGGGCTGACAAACTGAAATAATTAAAAACAATACCCGGTCTCTATCAGGGCATTCGTACCGAAAAAATTTAGTGCGAATGCCTCAAGCAGAGGTGATTCCGATAAGACGAAATGGATACCTTACCTCAAGTTTTACACCTTTGCCGATGGTGATCAGGAATACATCTATCAACATCGGCATCTTGAAAATCACCTTGATTTCCTCCTTCAACATGCTGTGAGTAATTTTCGAGTTCGACAAAAATTGCTAAATAACCATCCCAATTAAGTTACATTAACAAAATTAGTTACAACATACTAATAAAGATAACAATAAAAAGTATGATAGAACAACGAAAAACCAAACAAACTGCTATATGAAAATCCCAAAAGCCATTACAGGAGAATAATGGCTTGGATCTGACGGGATTACTTGATTAGCAACCTAGTGGCAGGGATTGCTATTATCAGCAATGCGGCAATAGTGAGCTTTTCAGCCAGATGTAAGCTATTTTTCTGTGGGTTTTGGCGGCGTGCATATAAAAAAACAATAAGACCAGGCGCATAGAGAACAACAGACAATAACAAATTCATCAAACCGGATGCATAAAGCAGCCATATGCCATAAATGCATGCTCCAACAGCAATGAGTAATAACCCCTTATTGCTACGATCAATAGCGACTTTTAAAAGAAATGCTCCGACAAGGAAATAGGGCACTAAAATCATCTCTGATGCAATTGTCAGCAATGAATTGTAGTTGCTTCCACTTAACCAGATCAAAACGAGAGAGAGTTGTACCGCGCTATTCGTGAACCACAATGAAGATGATGGCGCATTATTGCGGTTTTGTCGGCTAAATACTTTTGGAAAAGAGCCGTGTTGAGAAGCGATAAATGGCACTTCTGCTGCCATGATTGTCCAACTCAGATAGGCACCACAGACGGAGACAATCAATCCGGCAGCAATAATGATTTCACCTGCGGAGCCAACAAGTCCTACCATCAGGTTTGCCATTGATGGATTGCGCATTGCTGCTAACTCAGGTCGTGATACTAATCCAAGGGAGAGTAGGGTAACCAAGATATATATTGCTAATGCCGCAATGACAGCTAGCATGGTTGCAATACCAACATCTGTCCGTTTTTTCGCCCTGGCTGAAACCACAACAGCACCTTCAATACCAATAAAAACCCAAAGGGTAATCAACATGGTATCTTTTACTTGTTGCCAGACAGGAACCCCTAGATCGATACCTTTAAAGTCGAAATGAAAGATATCCATTTTGAAGGCTATGGCAGCAAGTATGATGAAAGCACCCAAAGGCAGTAATTTTGCCATTGTCGCCAATTTGTTGATTCCGGCTGCGGTTTGAACGCCACGGAGTACTAACCAATGTACGAACCAAAGTAGAATAGACTCTCCCAATAGGGACTGCCAAGTATTGCCGTCACCAAAGATGACAATGCCTTCTTTATCAGTAAAGAAACTCAGGGCGGCAAAAACGATAACCAGATAAGAAACATTGGCAACGATTGCGCATAACCAATATCCCCAGGCGGAACAGAAGCCTATTAGCTCACCAAAGCCTTCTTTGGCATAAGTGAAAATCCCCCCATCAAGATCCGGACGAAGACGAGAGAGCAGTAACAGTGCGGTAGCCAGGAACAGGATACCGACACCTGTTATTCCCCAACCGATCATTAACGCTGCTGGGCTGGCGATTTCGGCCATATTCTGCGGTAAGCTGAAAACACCCGCACCGACCATAGAGCTGAGTACCAGAGCAGTAAGAGCTGTGAGACCTAGTTTCTTTTCCAAAAATATGTTCCTAATATGACATAAACTGCATTATTAACCGGTTCATTATCCTGATCATAAAGATGAACTGGGTATCGGGTTTTTATCGCTTCCAAGCTGTACAGGATGGAGAAACAGACTGACTGAACCTAGAAATAGGGGGGGATTCTACGAAGGGTATGGGCTGGATGCAATGGTTTTCTATGCAAATAACTATAAAATTTATGCATTGTTTGATGGTCAGTTTGGTGATGATTAAGTGTGGTTAGATGGCAATTTATTTTTATAATGCTGTTTATTGTACTGAGGTAAATAGGTAATAAGAATGAATTACGATGGTGTTATTACTAATTAAGTAATTTTTATTTTAATTTTTTCGATCGATCTCAAAATTTAATAAAAATGGTTGTGAAAGATAACGTTTTATCTCTAATTTTTATTTTGTTATGTAATATTACCGATAAGTAATAATCATCTCTTGTTTTCATGTCAGATTATTAAATTAATCTATTGAATATGTAGTTTCATAATGTCATGAGTATTTTATCAAATTAAAACATATGGAATGTTTTTTAATTTATTGATTTAATTTAAATATTTATTGATTTTTAATTGATTTTGTTAATTTTATATTTAGGTTAATATATTATTTATTGATTTCTTTATCAGTAACTAATTAATTTCCTACAATGTGATATAAAACTAATCTTATATAAAAATAGAAAAATCATGTTGACAACGACTGCTTTGATTTATATTGTTTGTGAAAATATTACTCTGCCATTTATTAACTTGTTTTTCTTGTATATGTTTTTAATTTTCAGGAATGATTATATGTACATATGCCAAAAAATATTCTCAGATGGTGAGAGGACAGCTGTCATTCAAATTTTTATCTTTTAGGTGCCGATGAATGGCTCGGTATTAAATATTCATAAAGGTTAGAACATATGAAACGTGTTCTTGTAGTGTCGTATTCCCAAAGCGGCCAATTGATCGAGGTGGTAAAAAGCGTAATTTCACCCCTGCAAGAGTCTGACGAGATATACATCCGTGAAGTTGTTCTGAAACCGATTCCGGAATTTGAATTTCCCTGGAAGTTTTCTAAATTTGTTGATGTTTTCCCGGAAACAGTGCAGTTACATCCGCCTGAGCTAGCGCCTTTAAATCTAGAAGACGAAGAACCTTTTGATTTGGTCATATTAGGCTACCAGGTTTGGTATTTATCACCTGCTCCTCCGATAACGGCATTTCTTAAGAGTGAAGAAGGAAAACGTTTACTTAATGGCCGACCGGTGGTGACAGTTATTGCTTGTCGAAACATGTGGTTGATAGCTCAGGAAACGGTCAAAAGATTGCTACATGAAAGTGGAGCGTATCTGCGCGATAACGTGGTCTTTGTTGATAAAGCAAACTTTTTTGCAACAGTATTCACCACCCCGATATGGCTAATGACAGGCAAAAGACAGCCATTTTCTAGCTTACCGCGGGCAGGCGTATCGGTGGAAGACGTTAAAGATGCTAAACGTTTTGGTGATGCATTGTTGACCGCGCTCAAAACGGATAAAGAGAAAGTTGATGCTCCGATGTTGAAAGGCATGAGAGCGGCAGTTGTCGACCAATCTTTTATTTTCGGTGAACGTGCGGCGCATCGAGGATTTAGATTTTGGTCCGGGCTGATTTGCCGTGTAGGCAAACGAGGGATATGGGTAAGACGCTCTTTATTAGCGTTGTTTGTCACCTATTTGATATTGATGGTACTAGTTGTTTTTCCTATTTCAGTGGTTGTTCGTCGTTTGCTTACCCCATTACTTAAAGAACGTCTTAATGAATTACAAAAATACTATGAACAACCTTCTGGTTCTGCGCGCTATGATGATAAGGAGATAAATAAGTAAATGAGTAACAACGTTTATATCACTAAAGTTTCCGCGTTTATGCCAGGAAACCCGATAGATAATAATACAATGGAATCTGTCCTTGGTTTTGTTGGTGGTCGTCCATCAAGATCTCGTCATATAGTCCTTCGCAATAATGGTATCAAATATCGCCATTATGCCCTGGATCCAGAGACGGGTGAGACAACTTATACATCTGCTCAATTAGCGGCTGAGGCAGTAAAAGGTTTGGTTGATGAACATTTTTCTTTAGATGATATGCAAAGTCTGGCAGCAAGCAGTGGTACTTCTGATCAAATTATACCGGGTCATGGTGTCATGGTTCATGGAGAGCTCAAAAATAAACCATGTGAAGTTATCTCAACTGCCGGTGCTTGTGCTGCGGGTATGACCGCGATGAAATATGCTTATTTGTCCGTTCTCTCGGGAACGACAAGTAATGCGGTTTCAACAACGTCGGAAGTACCTTCCACTGTATTGCATGCCCGCAATTTCCAGAGTGAAAACGAAGCTCGGGTTGCAGAACTGGAACGACGCCCTGAAATCGCTTTTGAAAAAGATTTTCTGCGTTGGATGCTTTCTGATGGTGCCGGCGCTGCTTTACTTGAAAACAAACCTCGACCTGATGGTGTTTCATTACGAATTGATTGGATAGATATTTACTCTTTTGCTAATGAGCAAGAGACCTGTATGTATTCAGGTGGAGAAAAGTTAGCAGATGGCAGTTTGAAAGGCTGGTCACAAATGAGTCAGGCTGATTGGCTTGCCTATTCTGTTTTCTGCATCAAACAAGATGTCAGATATTTAAATGAGAGGGTCGTTAAATACACACTTACCGAACCATTGAGACGGATAGTTTCTGATCGTAACTTATCGGCAGAATCTATTGATTGGTTCTTACCTCATTACTCATCTGAATATTTCCGCATGAAATTTTCCGATGGTCTTGAAGATATTAATTTTGGTATTGAACAAGAGCGTTGGTTTACTAACTTAACAATGAAAGGAAATACCGGATCGGCTTCTATTTATATCATGTTGGATGAGCTTATGAAGTCGGGTAAATTGAAGAAAGATCAGCGTCTGTTATGTTTTATCCCTGAAAGTGCCAGATTCACAGGAGCATTTATGCACCTGACTGTCGTGTAAATATTTAATCTTAGTGTTAATGAAGAATGGGGAACCAACCTGTTTCCCCTTGTAATTGGTACATCTAGGAAAATACAGCGTGGAAAATTTAGAGAATCGTGTCAAGAGTGTTGTTGCAGAACAACTTGGAATACCTGAAACCCAGATTCTTAATACACAAACATTCGAGGAATTAGGTGCCGACTCGTTAGATAATGTTGAACTGATTATGGCTCTGGAAGAGCATTTCGGAATAACTATTGATGATGAAGAAGCGGAAAAAATAGTGACGATACAGAACGCCATTGATTGTATCGATTCGAAGTTAGAATCCGCTAACTAATTTGAAGAACTTTATTATCTTTATACCCAATGGATTTCAAGATGGATCGCGACGGCAAGGGAGCGAATCCCCGGGAGCATAGCTAACGATGTGACCGGGGTGAGTGAGTGCAGCCAACAAAGAGGCAACTTGAAAGATAACGGGTATATAAGTAAAAAAGCACATATGATGGTCATGTGTGCCTTTTTTTGTTTTTTGGTTATTTGAACAGATCTGCACTGATAGTGGAGGTTCCACCACTGGATTGCCATTCACGGGTGATATGATAGTACTTAGCACCTTTAGCCGCGGCACGTTTAGCGACTTCATAAGAAACATCAGGCATGCTGTTGTAGTAACCTGAAAAGGTGATGGAATCAAAAGGGACCATCTGAGCAGCGCTGACTTTATTTAATTCTTGGATTTTTGTGCCATCAGGAAGAGTTACCGTGTAACGTTCACCTTTAGAATACTGGGTTTCAAAGAAGCGGCCAACAGAATTACTGGTTGAAGTTGAAGAGGCTAAACCAGGAGTTTCTACTTTTTTAGCTGATTCACCACCAGCAGCCAATGCAATGCGTCCAGAATCGGAATCTACCGGGATAACAGCTTCATCAGCCTGAATTTGGCGTTTTGGCGCATCATCTTTATAAACATAAGCTGTCACCGTCTGATTGCCGCCATCATTGATTGCAACCTGACGAACAATAAAGAAAGCCGCTGCGTCTTTTTTCTTGGCTTCTTTTGCAATGGCTTCATTCAAATCGGGTTCATTGTCGTAAAAGCCGTTAATAGTGACCGTATCGAATGGTTCCAGTGTTATAGCTTCTGCTTTGGGTAATTCTTTGATGCCACGGAACAGACGATATTTAGGTGAATTATCAATTTTCTCTGCATCTTTGTGAAACAGATCAGCTGTAACGCGCAGATTGCCGCTATTATTTAGATCGTCAAGGCTTTGGATATAAAACCCATCTGCACCCATTTTGTCTGCACGACGGGAAACCGCATCGGCAGCTTCATAAATAGCATTAAAAGGGCCTGTAACCGTAATACGTTTAAACGGTTTCAGCTCTGCTGCTTTCTCTGGGGATAACTCCTGAGCTGCTTGAATAGTGGTAATACCCGTTAATGAGAGTACCGCTGCTGCAATTATCGTTGTTTTCAGCTTCATAAAAAATCCTTCCACCTTGCGCATTAAATAGTTGTAACTTGCTGAACATGGTTGTGCATCACATAGCCGATAATTATTACATGTAATAATAGCTAATGTCCCACGAATTTATGCTATCAGTATGAATGAATGCAAGTTTATAGGATAGGGCGTCATAAGTTTTTATCAACATAGCGAATGGTCTAGTTAAAGTTGCGATTTGTACCGGTAATACTACTTAGTTATTTTTTTACTCATTAGTGATCGATTATCGATAATATTTTCAATTTGTTATCAAAATATTTGTTGATAGATTTTGCTGATGGCAGTAATAAAGTTAATTTAGTCGCTAAATTGACTGTAACAAGCAATAATCATCATTAATCTTAGGCTTTAGGAAGGGAACATTATGCGTATTGGTGTACCGAAGGAGCGACTTGCCAATGAAGCACGTGTTGCAGCCACACCGAACACTGTGGAACACCTGCTGAAATTGGGATTTAATGTCGTTGTTGAGAGTGGAGCGGGGCATTTAGCCAGCTTTGAGGATAGTGCTTACCAACAAGTAGGTGCTGAAATTACTGATCGTCATAATATTTGGCGTTCAGATATTATTTTAAAGGTTAATGCTCCTGAGGATGACGAAATAGCATTAATGAAGGAAGGGAGTACGTTGGTTAGTTTTGTCTGGCCAGCGCAAAACTCTGAGTTAATGCAGAAGTTATCAGACCGCAAAGTCACGGTGTTGGCTATGGATTCCGTACCGCGTATTTCCAGAGCACAATCGCTGGATGCGCTGAGTTCTATGGCAAATATTGCCGGTTATCGTGCAATAGTCGAAGCGGCTCATGAATTTGGTCGTTTCTTTACTGGTCAGATCACCGCCGCAGGTAAAGTCCCGCCAGCCAAGGTGATGATTATTGGTGCCGGTGTTGCTGGTTTAGCTGCGGTGGGTGCAGCGGGCAGTCTGGGAGCGGTTGTTCGTGCATTTGATACTCGCCCTGAAGTTAAAGAACAGGTTCAGAGTATGGGTGCAGAGTTTCTGGAGCTGGATTTTGAAGAAGAGGCCGGTAGTGGTGATGGCTATGCAAAAGTCATGTCCGAAGCCTTTATTAAGGCTGAAATGACGCTTTTTGCTGAACAAGCAAAAGAAGTTGACATTATTGTGACGACGGCGCTTATTCCGGGAAAACCGGCTCCACGTCTTATCACCAAAGAGATGGTTGAATCCATGAAGCCGGGTAGTGTGATTGTTGATCTGGCCGCTCAGACGGGAGGAAACTGTGAATTAACGCAAGCAGATAAATTGGTTATTACTGCAAATGGTGTGAAAATTATTGGTTACACAGATTTACCAAGCCGCTTGTCAACACAATCTTCACAACTCTACGGCACTAATCTGGTTAATTTGCTTAAGTTACTGTGCAAAGAGAAAAATGGCGAAATCAATATTGATTTTGACGATGTTGTTATTCGTGGTGTGACAGTCGTTAAAGAGGGCGAAATTACCTGGCCGGCGCCACCTATTCAAGTTTCGGTTCAGCCGCAGGCAAAACCAGCATCGGTTAAAGCAGAAAAGCCAGCGACGAAACCCGTTTCACCTTGGCTGAAATATGGTTTATTGGCATTGGCTGTTATCTTGTTTGGTTGGTTAGCCAATGTTGCACCAAAAGAATTTTTATCCCACTTTACTGTTTTCGCGTTAGCTTGTGTGGTGGGTTATTACGTGGTCTGGAATGTCAGCCATGCTTTACACACACCATTAATGTCGGTAACTAATGCCATTTCGGGGATTATTGTCGTTGGGGCGTTATTGCAAATTGGTGATGGTGGATGGGTAAGTTTCTTCTCATTTATTGCTGTTCTTATTGCCAGCATTAATATCTTCGGTGGCTTCACTGTCACTCAACGTATGCTGAAAATGTTTCGTAAGGACTAAGGGGTAACTAATGTCGAGTGGAGTCGTTACAGCAGCCTATATTGTTGCCGCCATTTTATTTATTTTCAGCCTGGCAGGTTTATCTCGTCATGAGAGTTCTAAACGCGGAAATATTTTTGGTATTACCGGAATGGCAATCGCATTGATTGCGACTATTTTCGGGCCTGATACCGGAAGTGTTGTCTGGGTTATTCTGGCGATGGTGATCGGTGCGGTTATTGGTATCCGTCTGGCAAATAGAGTTGAAATGACTGAAATGCCGGAATTGGTTGCTATTCTGCACAGTTTTGTTGGTTTGGCCGCCGTATTGGTTGGTTTTAATAGCTTTATTGCTCACGATAGTTTTGCAGAACCCGTGATGGAAAATATCCATTTGACAGAAGTTTTCCTGGGGGTTTTCATTGGTGCGGTTACCTTCACCGGTTCTGTTGTGGCATTTGGTAAGTTATGTGGAAAAATGTCCTCTAAACCGTTGATGCTGCCAAATCGTCATAAATTAAACCTCGCGGCGCTTGTTATCTCCTTTGTGCTGTTGATTACTTTTGTGAAAACGGAAAGTACGGGTCTGCAAGTGTTCACGTTGTTGCTCATGACAGCAATCGCATTGGCGTTTGGTTGGCATTTGGTTGCTTCCATCGGTGGTGCGGATATGCCAGTAGTGGTTTCAATGCTGAACTCTTATTCGGGCTGGGCTGCTGCTGCTGCGGGCTTCATGTTGAGCAACGATTTATTGATTGTAACGGGTGCACTGGTGGGTTCGTCGGGGGCGATTCTCTCTTACATCATGTGTAAGGCTATGAACCGTTCTTTTATCAGTGTGATTGCCGGCGGGTTTGGGACTGATGGTTCTTCAACCGGTGATCAGCAGGAGATGGGCGAGTACCGTGAAACCACAGCGGAAGAAGTTGCTGAACTATTAAAAAACTCAACTTCGGTTATCATCACGCCGGGATACGGTATGGCTGTTGCACAGGCGCAGTATCCGGTACATGACATCACCGCTAAACTGCGGGAGAAGGGAATTAACGTCCGCTTTGGTATTCATCCCGTTGCGGGGCGTTTGCCTGGGCATATGAACGTGCTGTTGGCAGAAGCAAAAGTGCCTTACGATGTTGTTCTGGAAATGGATGAAATCAATAATGATTTCTCTGATACCGATACTGTGTTGGTCATTGGTGCCAACGACACCGTTAACCCTGCGGCACAGGAAGATCCCAACAGTCCAATTGCGGGTATGCCCGTTTTGGAAGTCTGGAAAGCACAAAATGTTGTTGTGTTTAAACGCTCTATGAACACAGGTTACGCCGGTGTGCAAAACCCGTTGTTCTTTAAAGACAACAGTCAGATGTTGTTCGGTGATGCAAAAGCGAGTGTAGAGGCAATCCTGCGTGCACTGTGATTTTCTATCTTTTTAACGTACAGATTTGATGGATTTACTGTCTCTCAATCGAGATATGATTGAGAGACAGAAGAAATTGGTAGTTTCCAACCGTCAACCCTGTAAATTTATCCTTTGGTGCCAGACTACAGGTGGCATTCAGGGAGCTCCTTATCCTCGTCACGTGCAATAGCGTCTAACCAGTCAGAAAGTTCATTGCCAGTTAAATGCAAGCCGGTAGCTTCATATTCTAACCAAGCGTTTTCAGCATCACGCAAAAATTGTTGTCTGGATTTCAGAGTATTAGTTTGTTTATGCATAATCTTTCTACAAATGTCACTAATAAAATAAACGTTGCCATTGGGAAGTAAGAATAGCAACATTTCAGGATGTAATACATTGCATGATATGCAGAGAATTTTGTGTTTACTACTTAATTTCCAGCGTATCGTACCCCTGCCAGCGATAATTCATCACCGATAATGTCCAGAACAGAATGAAAATCCCGACGACCCAAAAACCAACATTGCCCATATTGTCGTTTAATGCCCCGATAGTGTCCCAGAAAACACCATGCAAATCCCACTGCTCAGCGATAAGTCCAAGCGCTTCCAATCCACCGATGAACAGTGCTACGGCAACGGAAGCCGCAGTGATGGTCATGTTGTAGTAGAGTTTGCGTGTCGGTTGGGAAAACGCCCAACCATAGGCTCCCACCATCACAAAATTATCCAGTGAGTCGATGAGTGCCATACCGCTGGTAAATAGCGCCGGGAATACCATCAATGACCACAGAGGAAGTCCACTGAGAGAACCGGCGGCAGATATACTTAATAGCCCAACTTCGGTAGCGGTGTCGAAACCCAATCCAAACAGAAAACCGACCAAATACATATGCCAGCTTTTATTTACCAGCCGGAAGACTGTATGAAACAGGCGTGTCATGATCCCTCCCGGCGTCGTTTCTAGAGCAGTCAAATCACTTTTAGCCAGATTTCTGCCCCGCTTGATCTCCTGAAATTTCTGATAAACGCTTTTCAATATCAGCAAATTAATCAGTGCTATCGCTAGCAGAAAGCAGGCAGAAACTAAGGTACCAACAATGCCGCCATAGTCATGAACCCAGCCCATTTGATCTTTAAATGCCATAGAGGTTAGAACGATGGCGAAGCAGGCCAGAATAACAATGGTAGAGTGTCCTAGGGAAAAGAAAGCGCCGACAGCAATGGGTGATTTACCCTGTTGCATCAATTTACGGGTGACGTTATCAATTGCCGCGATATGATCAGCGTCGACCGCATGGCGTAGTCCGTAACCGTAAGCCAGCAACGCCGCCCCCATCATAACCGCATGATGACGGAAAGCGATAAATGCCCAAACCCAAGCAAGTACGTTAGCGGCAATCAGAACAACAAGAAGAGATAGAGCACGTCTTTTATCCGTTAAATTATTCATATCTGGAATACCTGTAAATGTAAAACCCACTTTGCGGGTGATTGTTAGAAGCCCCAAAAAACCGTAAGTATTTTTTGACTCCATGACCTATAATTTTTTTACTGAGCAGGCACACTAATCAGCTTGTAATATTACTTTGGATAAACTTAAATAAGAGGTAAGAGGACTAACCTGTGTTGAGAAGAATGATCTTAATTGACATATTATGGTCTTTGTGTCAAAACTTTTTTCACTAAAAGATTATCTTGCTCAATATTCAGATAGGGATAGCAGCTTTTGAATAAAGTCTGTTGGGAAAAGCGTATTAAGTTATATTTTGACATAGCGGTGTGACCATATGGAATAACCAATGATTAGGGGGCTTTATGCAATTAACACCAAGGGAAATCGAAAAGCTCATGGTATATACACTGGCTGATGTCGCATTAAAGCGTAAGTCTCGTGGTTTAAAACTCAATTATCCTGAAGCCGTCGCTATTATTACCGCGGCTGCATTGGAAGGTGCCAGAGAGGGGAAAACACTAGAAGAAGTAATGGATGATTCCCGGCACATTCTGACTAAAGAAGATGTGATGGATGGTGTAGCTGATCTTATTCCACATGTGCAGGTTGAAGCAATATTTACTGATGGCAGCCGCTTAGTCACTGTGCATGATCCCATCCAATGATTGCTGAAACAAATTATAAATAGCAGGAAAAATTATCTAGACAAAATATTAGTTTATGTTTTGGCTCGCGTCTTAACGTGGAGATTTTCCGATGGAAAAAAATAATAAAGAAGATATTACTCCGTTGGGGGGATATATTCTGGCTAAAGACCCGATCTCCTTTAATGAAGATTGTCCGGTTATTCAATTAAAAGTGCGTAATTCAGGTGATCGTCCTATTCAAGTGGGATCTCATTTCCACTTTTTTGAGGTCAATAAAGCCTTGCAATTTAATCGTGCAGCGGCATTTGGTAAACGACTTAATATCACGGCGACAACCGCAATCCGTTTTGAACCCGGTGATGAAATCGAGGTGTCATTAATCCCGATTGGTGGGAAACAAAACGTTTATGGATTTAATAACTTAGTCGATGGTTGGGCAGGTAAAAGCCAGGTTGCCATTGATGAGCAGGAAGAAAAAACCTGGTTGCATGCTGGGTAACAAAATTTGGGTATATTAAGGTTATCGAATAAATTCAAGGTAGAGTTGACAAACGTCGGAAAATCTTTCGAACAAAGGAATAAACTATGCCAACCATTTCCCGACAGGAATATGTAGGTCTTTTTGGCCCAACGACCGGTGATAAGATTCGCTTGGGTGATACCAATCTATTTATTGAAATTGAGAAAGATCTGCGTGGCTATGGTGATGAATCGGTCTATGGCGGGGGCAAATCGCTGCGTGATGGTATGGGTGCGGATAACCGTATGACCAGCGAAAACGTATTGGATTTGGTGATTACCAGCGTCACTATTTTGGATGCTCGACAAGGCGTCATTAAAGCGGATGTCGGCATAAAAGAGGGACGCATTGTCGGGATAGGTAAAAGTGGTAATCCCAACATGATGAATGGTGTTACCCCCGGTATGGTAGTTGGTGTTAGTACTGATGCTATATCCGGTGAGCATCTTATCCTCACGGCTGCTGGCATTGATACCCATATTCACTTTATTTCTCCTCAACAGGCTGAACATGCTTTATCCAATGGTGTGACGACTTTCTTTGGCGGTGGTGTTGGCCCCACTGATGGCACTAACGGCACGACTGTCACCGCCGGTCCATGGCATATCCACCGCATGTTGCGTGCTTTTGAAGGTTTACCAGTTAACGTAGGTATTTTGGGAAAGGGCCATGCTGCGGTGGCTATGCCGCTGGTTGAGCAGATCAAAGCGGGCGTTGCCGGCCTGAAAGTGCACGAAGACTGGGGCGCAACTCACTCCGCATTGCGTAATGCCTTACGTGTAGCGGATGAAATGGATATCCAAGTCGCAGTGCATACCGATAGCCTGAATGAAGGCGGTTATGTTGAAGATACCATTGATGCTTTTGAAGGTCGCACTATTCATACTTTCCACACCGAAGGCGCCGGTGGCGGGCATGCACCAGATATCATTAAAGTTGCCAGCCAGATGAATGTGTTGCCCAGTTCTACTAATCCCACACTGCCTTACGGCATCAATAGTCAGGCAGAACTGTTTGATATGATTATGGTTTGCCATAACCTTAATCCTAAAGTACCGGCTGATGTTGCATTTTCGGAAAGCCGTGTGCGTCCAGAGACCATTGCTGCGGAAAATGTTTTGCACGATATGGGCGTATTGTCGATGTTTTCCAGTGATTCTCAGGCAATGGGGCGAGTGGGAGAAAATTGGCTGCGCGTGATGCAAACCGCTCATGCCATGAAAGCAGCGCGTGGCAAGTTGCCGGAGGATGCCGCATATAACGATAATTTCCGTGTATTACGTTACGTTGCCAAAATTACGATTAACCCGGCTATTGCTCAGGGAATAAGTCATGTGCTAGGTTCGATTGAAGTGGGAAAAATGGCTGATCTTGTGCTGTGGGAACCCCGTTTCTTTGGCGTAAAACCTAAGTTGGTCATCAAAGGCGGTATGATTAATTGGGCGGTGATGGGGGACCCAAATGCTTCACTGCCGACACCACAACCGACATTTTATCGTCCAATGTTTGGCGCATTGGGCAAAGCCCTTCAGGAAACCTGTGTCACTTTTGTATCCCAGGCGGCAATGGAACTGGGGGTAAAAGAGAGCCTTGGTTTGGAACGCCAGGTTATGGCGGTGCGCAATTGCCGGGCTATCTCTAAGAAAGACATGGTGCGTAATGCTGAAACACCCACCATTGAAGTGGATGCTGAAACCTTTGCCGTCAAGGTGAATGGTGAATATGCCACAGTAAAACCGGTCAGGACAGTCGCGCTCAATCAGCGCTATTTCTTTAGTTAGTCTATTTTTTGCTGCCGGTCAGAGAATGTTTTTTCTGGCCGGATTAACCGATCCATGCGTTCAGAGGATTATCTTATGATTGTTATTGAACAGATTCTTGGTAATGCCAAAAAGGATGTTTTCTGGCGAGATCGCTTACAAGGGATCTCGCCGGATATCTTGGTGCTTTCGCAATGGGAAGCGCAAAAAAGCCGTTGTCGTAAATCCACCCTTAACGGGTTGGATTTGGGTATTTCCCTTGACCGTCATCAGGTATTGTCTGATGGCGATGTTTTATTGTGGGACGAAGCTAAAGGACTGGCGGTTATTGTTCAAATGAGCTTGCGTGATGTGATGGTTATTCACCTGAAATCATTGCTGTCATTAGATTTAGAGACGGTAATGAAAACCAGTTTTGAACTTGGTCATGCTTTAGGTAACCAGCATTGGAAATCAGTGATTAAAAATAACCAGATTTATATTCCGCTGACAGTATCCACTAAGGTCATGGATTCAGTCATGAAAACCCACGGTTTTCATGCATTGCCTTACTCCTTTGTTAAAGGTGAAGAGATATTGCCTTCTCTTAACAACTCAGAGGCTCGCTTGTTATTCGGTGGTGCAGAGGATTCCGCGACCCACGTTCATGTCGATAATACATTTCTGAACCAGCATGTGATCAAACTAAAATGAACGCGCTCCGTTTAATCAGAATCATGCAGTTTGCTGATTCAGTACTGCCTGTTGGCGCATTTTCTTTCTCAAACGGTCTGGAATCGGCCATTCAGAGCAAAATCGTATATGACGTGGCAACGTTAAGCGACTTTACGCGTACAGCGCTGTTACAGGCGGTGAGTAGTGATGGTCGCGCAGTAGTGGCTGCGTGTCAGGCGCTGAATAGGGGGCAGCATGATGCCGCTATCTCCCATGATTGGGCAGTACTTAACCGCAAATTAAATGAAGAAAGTCGCACTATGATCACGCGGATGGGGAAAAAGTTAGCGGAAATGGCAGTGGAAGTCACCGGTGAGTCATTAATTGCATGGTGGTTAGCACAAATAAAGAGCGATATTGCCGCAGGTACCTATCCGATTACTTTGGCGGTCGTCATGAGTGCATTGGGCGCTGCTCCACGTGAAGTGATCGTCATGCACCAATATGGCGTTGCAATGACGATACTGAGTGCGGCTATACGCCTGATGCGGGTTACCCATATTGAAATTCAACGTATCTTGTTCTCATTGAATCAAGATATTGAACTGTTTTGTGATGAGGCGGAAAAGGGAGGAATTGACCAAATGACATCTTATGCACCGATGACTGATGTTCTGGCGGCACTACACGTTAGCGCATTTACCCGGCTGTTCAGTAACTAACTTGATCCTGATATTGCTTTTAACCACCTCTTAATCGTGTGAGGAAACTCTTGTGAAAAAAATTACCCGAATTGGTATTGGCGGTCCGGTGGGTTCAGGCAAAACTGCCGTTATTGAAGTAATCACGCCTATCTTGATTCAGCGCGGAATAAAACCTCTGATTATCACCAATGATATTGTTACCACTGAGGATGCTAAACAGGTTAAACGTACCTTGAAAGGCATTTTAGATGAAGAAAAGATACTTGGTGTGGAAACCGGTGCTTGCCCTCATACTGCGGTGCGTGAAGATCCCAGCATGAATATTGCTGCGGTAGAGGAGATGGAAGCGCGTTTTCCTGACAGCGACGTTGTGTTGATTGAAAGTGGTGGTGATAATCTGACGCTCACTTTTAGTCCAGCGTTGGCAGATTTTTATATTTATGTGATTGATGTCGCTGAAGGGGAGAAAATTCCGCGTAAGAACGGTCCGGGTTTGGTACAGGCCGATATTCTGGTGATCAACAAAATTGATTTGGCGCCTTATGTTGGTGCCAGTCTGGCGGTGATGGAGCATGACACTCAAGTTGTGCGTGGTCAGCGTCCTTATATTCTTACCAATTGCAAAACAGGTGAGGGGGTTGAAACGTTGGTAAATATGATCATGCGTGATTTCCTGTTTACCCATTCATTACAGGCAACACAATGACTGCCACCAGCTTGCCACAAAATATTGGAGAAGCGTGTCAACAGGCGAATAATCTTGGTGTCAACGCGCCGGAACTTGCACGATTTCAGGATGAACCGCCCCAGATGGCAAGCGGTGATGTAGGTAAAAGCGGTTATCTACGGTTGGGATTTGCTCGGCGTGGTGATCGTAGCATTTTGGCGCAGATGAAACGCCGGGTTCCCTATTTGGTACAGCGGGCGTTGTATTGGGATGAGGCACTACCGCAGATGCCGTGTGTATTTATGATCTCCACGTCGGGATGTATCTTGCAAGGGGATAGATTGGCACTGGACATTCATGTTGCTCCAGAGGCGTTTGGTCATGTCACTACCCAATCGGCGACTAAGATTCATTCGATGGTGAATAACTACGCGGCGCAAGTGCAAACTATCCAGATAGAGCAGGGAGGCTATCTGGAAATGATGCCCGATCCGGTAATACCTCACAGTGGTTCTCGGTTTATTACCGACACTCAGATAACCATTCATCCGACAGCCACCCTGATTTATTCTGAGATGATTATGTCTGGCCGCAAGTATCATCTAGCTGATCAAGGGTTTAAATTTGATGTTTACTCATCACGCATTACGGCAACTGATTTTGATGGCAAGATATTGTTTGCAGAACGTTATGTCCTGGAGCCCAAAAAACAACCGTTGAACAGCGTAGGGGTGATGGGGCCGTTCCATGTGTTCGGTAACGTGATCTTGCTGACACCTCAAATTCACCACGATCGTATTCTGGCGCGCATAACGCCTCAGTACGATGCTGAAACGGGTATAGCGAGTGGTACCAGTCGTTTACCCAATCAGTGTGGTCTAATCTTTAAGGTATTGGGAAAAGAAACTTATCAAGTTAAAGCGGGTATTCGTCTTTTCTGGCGTATAGCTCGTGAGGAGATCCTTGGTGTTACACTGCCTGAGCCGTTTATCTGGCGATAAAACCTGGGACGAAAATTTGTTTCGGGCTTTATCGCCAAATGGATGGTTATCATGCTATTTACTATCACTCTTTAGCGGCTTTAATTGGACATTCAAAACCATCAGGTTTGATTGTCAGAATGTCACATTTAAGATTATCGATCACATGTTCTGCGGTATTTCCCAGAAAAGCAGCGGATAGCCCAGTTCTGCCGAGGATGCCAAGAACAATAATGCCCGCATTCATCTCATCACACATGTTGGGAATCACACTCTCCGGTAATCCTTCATGGATATGAGTATATTTTTCATCAAGGCAGAATTTTTGGCGCAATTCTTTCATGGCAATAAGATGCTGGCCACGCAGAGCATGGTTATAAACACTTGGGTCGAAATCGGGTAGTTCAATAGCGATATTCAGCGGTGCAACAGGATAAGCGCTGACCAAATGAATTTCCGGGTTTTTCATTATCTGGTTTGCCAGTTCCTGAGTTTCCTTAACCAGTTTCAGGTTCAGTTCATGGTGGTATGATTCTTCATTAGATAAATTGACCGCGACGACAACGGAGCCTTGGTCTGGCCATATCTGATCTTTTACCATCCATACGGGACATGGGCATTTGCGGAGTAACTGCCAGTCAAGTGGGGTAAAAATCAAAGAGCCTAGCTTGTCATGTTTATGCGTCATTTTCAGAAGTAAATCGTGATTACCTGTAATGACCTCCTGGATAATCGCTTCATAAGGTCGATTATGCCATACCACTTTTATTTCAATATCAATACCGGCTTCCAGATAGTAATACGCTTGTTGTTTAAGCCAGGCAGTGCGTTGACTGGTAACACCTTTACGCATAGCACTACCTTCTTCTGGGGAGAGTAAGGTGGTCATCTCATAAGAAAGATCATAAATGGGCAAGAAAGCTTTAATCCGGCCACCGTTACGTTGCACTATATAAACTGCGCGTCTTAATGCCGGTTGATCGTCCTGACTTGGGTCAATTGCAACTAAAAGGTTTTGATAGTTTGCCATAATGGTATCCTCACAGAGGCTAGACAAAACACGCTTCAATATTAAGCTTCAATACTAAAGATAAACCAATATAAGCAAACCGGACAGGTCAGAGGAGGAGCAGATCGACAAATTAAATTGACTACACTCCTCCCTGGAAGGAAGAAAATGCTATGTAGAGTCGAGATATGGCGCGGTAACTGTGGTCTGGCATATTCTGTTCCTGCAAGCGAGTTTTTGCTCAACAGATATTTCAGGCCTTTATCGCAAGAGACAACGATGTGATCATATAAAGTCGGTCGAGTTTGTACTCCCAAAGCTTACCAAGTATCCGGAGCACTATTCCGCGATCAGCTTTCTTCAGTAGACAATGAACCCGCTTCGCCTTTGAGGCTCCATCTTCCTGATTTGGAATTTAAAGTATGTTAAGCGTGCGTAGACGCTGGCATCCAGCGGTAGAGTGTTGGAACGGATACACCGAAGTTCTTGGGTTGATGGAGTTCACTCACCTTATCTTCAAATATTTTCTGACAATCCGTTTTGAGCAGGGCATCGTGTTGAAGCTCCAGATTTTGATCTTGCGTCGAGACACGAGCATAGCCAATTAACATAATTCACTGACCTTTAACCACAGGAGTGAAATCAGACCATTGTTCAATTCTGAAAGCGCGAATGTCACGCACTGAGGGAGGAAACCACGATTGGGCCTTGAGGGATTGGATCGCTACAAAAAGCTGGGCCATGTTTTCGTCTTCGCTGACATACAGACTGCCCTGAACGCGTCTAAAACCATATTGAGCCAGCGTTGCACCGATTTCAGCGTAGGCTTGCGATACTCCTTTAGGGTGGTGTTGTTCGGTGTCAGCAACAACTAAATCAAAGGCAATAGCGTACATTCAGGCGGCCTTGGGGTCATTGTTAACGTGGGTCAGACGGTATTCGGTTTTTTCCCCCGTTTCTACCAGGACGACTTCTATCATCCAGTCACCATCCTCTAACGGACGGAGCAGTTTCCCTACTTCATATTTTGGCCCAAACGCACCAAAGCTTTTTATCGTGCCAACAGGTACAGACGGTGTCGTTATCATGACCGTTCCTCATTATTGAAATTTATTAATAGTGTAGTATTTTGAGAATGTTGTTTCAAGAAAGACTTTCGAGAACGCTAACCCCTTGATATTGTGTACTATAAGTTGGCGGTACAGTGCTTTTTCATAAACCCTCATTTTCAAGAACAAGGAGGTCATACGCCACGCCATTCAATGCTGTCCGCCGCCAAGCGGGAAAACTGCCTCCTTTCCATCCTTCTCAAGACGAGGTAGAAAGGAGATTGACGGATAATCTGGTTTTAACATCAGGTAATTGAAACAGATTTTTTTCCGACTAGGTCGGCCAGTTTATTCATATCTTCAATAGTAATGTATTTACCTTTTACGCCGAGAGTATTGTTTTTCTGGAAGCGCCCAAGCAGACGACTAATAGTTTCAACAGTCAGACCAAGGTAATTACCAATATCACTACGAGTCATGGTTAAACGAAATTCTCTTGGTGAGAAACCCCGTTGAGCGAAACGACGGGAGAGATTATAAATAAATGCGGCTAATCGTTCTTCAGCGTTTTTCTTAGATAACAACAATATCATTTCTTGGTCGCCTTTAATTTCCCCGCTCATCAGGCGCATCATTTGCTGGCGAAGATTAGGCATTTTACCGGACAGGTCATCCAGTGTTTCAAACGGAATTTCACAAACCATTGATGTTTCCAGGGCTTGAGCAAAACTTGGATGCTGAGTATTAAGGATGGCGTCAAAACCCACTAAATCCCCTGCGAGATGGAAACCTGTGATCTGTTCATCACCGTCTTCGGTGATGGTGTAGCTTTTAATCGTTCCAGAACGGATAGCATAAAGAGATTTCAACTCATCTCCTGCTTTAAACAAAGTTTGCCCTTTCTGAATAGGTTTCTTACGCTCAATGATATTATCGAGCTGGTCAAGCTCGTGCTCATTCAGGGTGAAAGGGATGCACAGCTGGCTAATGCTGCAATCCTGGCAGTGGATCGCACAACCACCAGACTGGATTCGACGAATGACACGTTTTTCCTGGATCATATGGCATGCTCATTAGAAATTAGAAATATTGATATAGTTCAACTTTAGCATCTGTTGATGATTCTGGTAAGAGCTATAATAGTTTTCTGCGATTTATTCGGGAAAATGTACTATCTTGATATATTGACTATAAGAAATTATTACATTGCGTAAAGTTGATGTTCGGTCATTACCATAGCAAGATTGTATTCAATATCAGCGGCTTGAATTTGGCAAAGGGTTTCTCGCTTTATCCACCTATGCCAAGCCCTATTTTTCCGTTCTCCAAAGCAATTATCTTTTAAAATCTATCCATTTTTTTATTTTTCTGACAAGTCAGATTATTATTCTATATAAAGATTTATAGATAGATAAGACAAGTCTGAAAATAGGGTTTGAATTTAAGAGCCTATTTTTGATTTTATTGCTAAATACAACTATTTAAATAATAAAGTAGTAGTATATAAAATATTCTTTAGATTCGGTCTATTGCATTAAGAGAATGGATATGAGAGTTTATCTTTTAATCGATATGTGGATGATCTCAATAGACACGTTGATTATCACGGATTTATTTGAGATCAAACACAACTGAATAACATTTATTTATATACCTAATAGATTTCGAGTTGCAGCGCGGCGGCAAGTGAATGAATCCCCAGGAGCATAGATAACTATGTGACTGGGGTGAGTGAAAGCAGCCAACAAAGCAGCAGCTTGAAAGATGAAGGGTATAAATATTAATTGGAGTTATAATGGGTAATTATAATAACGTACATGTTTTACCGAAAAGTCAGTATTTGACTTCTTTGCATACAAAAGCGCGTAATCGTAACGCCGAACAATCGGAGTTTGTGTTTTACTCTGATCGTATTATTCGATTATTATTAGAGGCAGCATCTGAATTGCTACCCTATACCTCTCATCATATTCAAACCCCAATTGGGGATATTTATAATGGAACTATTTTAAATACTAAACTTTGTGGTGTGTCGGTAATACGTGCCGGAGAAAGTATAGAAGGCGAATATAGAAAAATGTATCCTGATTCCCCAGCGGGAAAAATTCTTATTCAAAGAGATAAATTGACAAAACTGCCTCATTATTATTATTCGAACTTACCTGATGATATTGCAGAGAGAACTATTTTACTTTTTGAGCCTATGTTGGCGACGGGCGGATCATTAGCTAAGGCTATCGATTTATTAAAAGAAAGAGGCGTACCTGAAGATAATATTATTGTTGTTAATTTTCTTTCTTCTCCTGTTGGTCTTAATAGAATCATGACATCATATCCTAAAATTCAACTGGTTACTTCTTCAATTGAAAATGGACTTAATGAAGATGCTTTTATGAATCCAGGCATTGGTGATTTTGGTGATCGATATTTTGGAACGTATAAACCATCGTGAATGCTATATAAAAAAGTAGAATAATTCTCATTTAGAATTGAAAGGATGACATATGCCACATATTAGTATAAAACATTTTCCTGCCCACCTCTCGCGAGAAGATAAAGATATCTTATCTTTAGAATTGACAAAGGTGATAACAAAGATGTTTGGTTGTAGAGAAGATGTTATTTCCATTTCATTAGAGCCGATCGAAAAAGAAAAATGGAATGAAGAGGTTTATTTTCCTGAAATTAAACTCAAAGAAACCTTGTTGATTAAATTGCCAAATTATTAATTTATTTTTATAACTGAGGATCTTTTAAAGATACTTTTAATGAATAAAATACTCATTTTCGATTTAGACGGTACATTATTTGATACTTCTCGAGCAATAGTAGAAACATTCAATGCTGTTTTTAAGGTATTTAACATTCCATTAGCAGGAGATGAAAACATTCGCGCTACAATTGGTCTGCCTTTAGAGAAAGCATTTGCAACGCTCTTGAATATATCTATTGAAAAGGCGTTAATCTCTAAAGCTGTTGAACAATATCAATTGCAGTATCGTCGGCGTATTCTGCCAAAAGCAAAGGAATTGTTATTTCCTGGTGTTGAAGATGGATTAATCGCTTTAAACAAAAAAGATGTAAAACTATCGGTAGCGACCAGCAAATTTACCGCAAGTGCGACAGCATTACTTGAGGCTGCGGGAATAAACGCTGTATTTGACAGGGTAATTGGTGCTGATCACGTTTCAAAACCTAAACCTGATCCAGAATCAGGAAGGAAAATTTTGGAATATTACGGTGCTGTACCAGAGATGGCTGTTATGGTAGGTGATACCACTCACGATATTTATATGGCAAAGGCAGCTGGCATGAGATCAATAGCAGTGACATATGGTATACATAGTGTCGGTATGTTGGAAGAAGCCAGGCCAACTTGGATTGCTGATTGTTTTGATGACGTACGCCATATTATTGAGGAGAAT
Organism: Photorhabdus antumapuensis; assembly: GCF_020387775.1. Taxonomy (NCBI): domain Bacteria; kingdom Pseudomonadati; phylum Pseudomonadota; class Gammaproteobacteria; order Enterobacterales; family Morganellaceae; genus Photorhabdus; species Photorhabdus antumapuensis. Next base: position 246,423 of record NZ_JAHZMK010000024.1, on the reverse strand, counting down.
ATACTTAAGTGATTAATACGATAAGAAATATCTTATTGGCAATTATTGGTGGAAGTCTACTAACGTTGATGATTTACACCAATAGCATATTGTCGGAAAGTACAACACCCTTTTTTGCATCATGGGTAGCTCATGGTATTGGTGCGATTGTTGCTTTGATATTATTTATTATTGTGGCTAAGTTCTTTTCTAAAAAAGAAACAGACGAAAAGAAACATAAGAAATCGAATATTCCTATATGGTTTTATCTTGGTGGTATTCCTGGTGCGCTTACCGTTGTGCTGGCTGCTGTTGCTATTAATAGTGGGCTGCCATTATCTAGTACAATTTCATTAGGGTTAGTTGGGCAAATAATTTTTGGTCTGATTGCTGATCATTTCGGACTTTTAAGAACAAGAAAAAGAAAGATAGTGATACAAGATTTATATGTTATTTTCTTTGTTCTATTTGGCAGTATGTTAATTCTGTTTGGGGGAAGAAACTAATGTTGAGTCTGATTTTTATTGCCTTTTTAAATGGCATATTTATAGCGGCGACAAGGACGATTAATGGGCAATTAAGTGTCTCGATAGGTTCTTTTGGCGCTTCGCTTTGGAATCATATCGGTGGGTTTCTTCTCTTAACAGTGGTATTGACACTTTTATCGAGTTGGCAATGGAATGAATGGGATTTTGACTCTATTCCAGCAGCGGCTTATATGGGTGGGGTTTTTGGCGCTCTGTTTGTATCAGTCAGTAGCTATGTTTTCCCTAAATTAGGTGCGATGAATGCCGCCATCCTTGTTATTGCAGGGCAAATGTTATCAGCGGTACTGCTTGATTGGTTATATCAGGATATAACTCCTGGGTTAGTGAAGATTGTTGGAGTATTGTTTGTGTTAGTAGGAATTTACCTAACTAGAAAAACAACTGAGTCAAAATAAGAATAGAATCAACGATAAGGTAAAAAAATGATTAACAAACTACTTAATGATCGTTCATATCATATTGAATTTAACGGTCACCTTACTAATCACGTTAAACATGCTGTGATAGCGCTGCATGGCTTGGGAATCAGTGCGGGTAGAATTAAAGACTATTATGATAATTATGCTAAATTGACGCCCTATGGTATGGGGCTTGAACCCCCTAAAACATTAAAGCATGTGATAGACAGTGAGAATTGGAAATATTTCTTAGGCAAGAGAACAAGTTATTCTTCCTACTGTGATTATTTTGAAGAGGAAATTAAAAAGAAAGGAATTGAACAGGTATTGCAAGAATATATGCCGACGCTTTTGTCTGGATGGGCTGGTGCATTAACTCACGGTACCATTCATTTAGGTTGGGCATTGGATATCGATCATCCTTGGATGATTATTGAAGGGCTTGCTTACATGGCATTCTCCTATGTTCCTTGTCATTCAGAGAGAGCATTTATTGATAGTTCGCTAAACGACAAGAATGCTTTTGATTCTATATTGAGAATTTCAACGCTGTGGGAGGAAAGGAAAGTAGAATTGACCGATTGGGTGAATTCGTTGGTTAATAATGAAAATCTGGCCGATACTGATTTAACACATCCTGAATTAAAGAGATCGGGGCTTCAATATCGTATTGCGCGTATCTTAATGCAAGGCCACCCAGAAATATATCGTTTGCCGGTTTGGATTGAGACACAAGATGTAGAAGAAAGTTGGGCTCAGTTATTCTATGTCGTAACATTGATTTATCTCGCTAAACCCGGTGATTTTCTGTTTCTTCATTTAGTTACCTCATTGTTTGCAATGAAAAATATCGCTTCACGTTTACCTGTTGAAGAAAGTAAAAATATTATTAAATGTTACTGGGTTGGTATGTTGTGCATTCTGTTTTCAACAACTGATTTATCGAAGCCCGCTAAATTTTCTGCGCTTAATCAGGCTTATTCATTCAGGCAAGACGAAATGACTTATTCTGTCTGGGAACAGGAGTGGTCGCATATTATTGCCAGGGCATTAGAGGAAGAAGAAGAACATAACCCGAAACTGGTTTATGTCATGAATCAATTGTGGAAAAAATATGGTTTAACCCTTTATAGGGCAGCCGCAAATCAATTTACAAACACTCCTTTGCTGCCTCCTTCTTTCGAAGAAGCACCGATTGAATAATAAACTGGCTCTATTGTTTTATTAAAATATTATATTCCAGAGGTAAAAGGGAAGTTGGGGGAGAAGATCAAGACGCTTTAGAGAGATACGAGCGTCATCGGAGATTGAGAAAATAGCATGGATGAACCATGACGATAAGAAAAGGTGTTCTCTTGTCTCTCAATTAATATTGGAATATTTAAAGAACAATGAATTAATTAATTGATAATTCCATATCGTGATGAGGTGCATTTTGATAAATGTATCTTATCACGAAATCACAAATAGATGATCCAGAATTATCTGGGAGAATAATAACCGTTTTATTTACGGAGAGTATTGCATAATTATAACTTAATTTTTTAGCTAATCTTTAAGGTATTGTCTTATACGAATACCAGATTACTTATAGTAATTGATTGAATGATTTTAATAAAATATAAGTCATCAATCATGATCAAACAGACACTTAGAATTTCGTAGATAAAATGTCATTTTTAACTACGGCGATATTTATTTTATTATTATATAAAGTTAATGAAAATGTTAGCAAATAATATTACACAATGTGATTTAATCACTGATGTTTGCCTTAAGGAAGATGCAATAACATTGATGGATATGCTTGAGAATCAACTGAATCACCAGGCAGATGGATATGTTGTTGTTGATAAAGAACAATCGCTCAATTATGCTAATTTCTATTTGAAAGTGAAAGAGATTGGATATTGTCTATCAGAAATGAGCTCAAAAAATTCAGGGGGTATTGGGCTTTTTTGTGACCCTTCTATAGATTTAATTTGTGGTGCGTGGGGTATTTTATCAGCGAATAAAGCCTATTTGCCTTTATCGCCTGACTATCCAGCTGAGCGTCTCAAATATATGATAGAAGATTCTGGCATTGATGTGATTTTTACCCAATCGCATTTAAAAGAACAGTTGCAGGACATTGCACCAAAATCGGTATTAATTATAACACCGGAAGATGTCGCTCTGACGATAGAAACACGAACAATAGAAGATATTCTCAATACGGCTCGGGTTCCCAACTCAACCAGTCTGGCTTATATTATTTATACTTCTGGGAGTACGGGTAAACCAAAGGGAGTTATGATTGAGCATCACAGTATTGTGAATCAAATGAGATTTCTTGCAAAAGCGTTCAGCTTAGGGAAGCACTCTCGAATTTTGCAGAAAACGCCAATGAGTTTTGATGCTGCTCAATGGGAAATTTTAGCGCCTGCAATAGGCAGCCAAGTGATTATTGGCCCTTTAGGATGCTATCGCGATCCGGATGCGATTATTAAAACAATTCTTCAACATCAAGTGACGACTTTACAATGTGTTCCTACTTTACTGCAAGCGTTACTAGATAATCCTAATTTTTTGGATTGCTTATCACTGACTCAAGTATTCAGTGGAGGGGAGGCGCTGACAACCAAATTAGCCACGCAATTTTTGAATAGTTTTACCCACTGTGAATTAGTCAATTTATATGGCCCAACAGAATGTACGATTAATTCATCATATTTCCGGGTGACAAATGAAACTTTGCCGAATTATCAAACATCTATTTCAATTGGTATACCTGTAGATAATACAGAATACTACGTTCTTGATGAGAATAGATTACCTGTAGCGGTGGGAGAAATTGGTGAGCTTTATATTTCAGGTGTTCAATTAGCACGTGGCTATTTGCATAAACCAGAAATGACAAAAGATAAATTTATTTGTAATCACCTTGCACTCGAAACTAAACACCCGTGGTTATATCGAACGGGAGATCTCGTGACGAGAGGGGCTGATGGTAATACTTATTTTGTTGGTCGGGTTGATAGCCAGGTCAAGTTACGAGGTTATCGTATTGAGCTTGATGAAATACGTCATGCGATTGAAGAACATAGCTGGATAAAGACGGCGGCAATGTTAATTAAGAAAGATGCCAGAACGGGTTTCCAAAATCTCATAGCATGTGTGGAATTGGATGAAAAAGAAGCCGCGCTGATGGATCAAGGTAATAGTAGCTCACATCACAAATCAAAAACCAATAAACTCCAGGTGAAAGCTCAACTTTCTAATTCTGGTTGTCGGAGTGAAGAATTGTGTGAGAATCGTCCTGTAATCTTACTGCCTTATAAAGAAGGAGAGATAAAACAAAGAGAATATGCATTTGGGCGCAAGACATATCGCTATTTTGAGGGGACAGAAATAACGGTAGAGACACTAAAAACATTACTGACAACCACTCAGCAGGGTGAAATTTGCTCTTTGCCACTGAGTCATTTAACACTTAAAGATTTCGGCTATGTGTTGCGTTATTTTGGTCAGTTTACCAGTCATCAACGTTTATTGCCAAAATATGCCTATGCTTCACCGGGTGCTCTCTATGCGACTCAAATGTATTTTGAATTGCATCATGTTCTCGGTTTGGATGCGGGGATTTACTATTATCATCCCGTGACTCACGAGTTAATAAAAATTTCGACATTGAGTCGTCGGCAAAAGCCAACGATAAAAGTACATTTTATTGGAAAGCGTGAAGCCATTGAGCCCGTTTATAAGAACAACATACAAGAAGTTCTGAAAATGGAAGCGGGTCATATGATAGGGCTCTTTGACGACATACTACCGGAAATCGGCTTGGGTATTGGTGAAAGTGAATATCAAGCTGAATGTCCTGATTGGTATGATGGTAATATTCAGGATTATTACCTTGGTGCATTTGAAATATGTCGCTATGAAAATAGATTACCACCATTTGATACCGATCTTTATTTGCAAACACATGCCAATAAAATACCTGAGATGCCATGTGGTTTATATCACTTTTCTAACGGGGAATTTGTGCGGATAAGTGATGATATTGTTAGGAAAAAGGATGTTATCGCGATTAATCAGCAAGTTTATGATCGTTCTAGTTTTGGTGTGTCAATTATTCCACATTGTGTCCCTGAATGGCATTATTATATTACACTGGGTCGTCGATTACATGCGTTGCAAAGTAATCAATTGTGTATTGGATTAATGTCATCTGGTTACAGCTCAGAGAGCAATAACGATTTACCTTCGGCGAAAAGGATGCGATCTATTCTTAATGCGCTTGATAGACCTATGGCGGCATTTTATTTCTGTATAGGTGGGCGTGTTAGTCAAGAGCAATATACTTGTGAAGGTATGAAAGAAGATGTTGTTCATATGAAAGGGCCAGTTGAGATTATTAAAGATGATCTTCATCAGCAACTCCCTCAATATATGATTCCAAATAAGGTATTAGTTTTTGATAAATTACCTTTGACGGCCAATGGAAAAGTGGATTACCAATCTTTGTCAAAATCTAACACAGTGGAAGATATCTCAACACAGAGACCATTAGTGCCATTACGGACAGAGACTGAATTGAGGCTTGGAAAAATTTGGATGGAAGTGATGAAATGGGATTCAGTATCTGCACACGATGATTTTTTCGAGAATGGAGGTAATTCTTTGATGGCCGTAGCTATGGTTAATAAGATCAATGATGCCTTTAATATTCGTTTTCCGCTACAGATACTTTTTCAATCTCCCAATATAGAAGAGTTGGCTAAGTGGATTGAGCAAGCTGATGCTAAAACAATATCAAGATTAATCTTATTGAATCAGGCAAGTCAGGACCCAATTTACTGTTGGCCGGGTTTGGGCGGATATCCTATGAGTTTGAGGTTGCTGGCTAATAAAGTGGCTCCCGACAGGGCATTTTATGGAATACAGACATATGGGATAAACGAGAGTGAAATACCGTTTTCTTCTATCCAGAGTATGGCAGAGGAAGATATTAAAGAGATAAAGAAAATACAGCCAGAAGGGCCCTATACATTATGGGGATATTCATTTGGTGCCCGGGTAGCATTTGAGGCTGCGTACCAGCTTGAACAAGCCGGAGAAGAAGTTAAGGCGTTGAACTTGTTGGCACCGGGATCGCCTCATCTTCACATGAAGCAAGAGAAATATCATGATAAAGGCGCTGAATTTACTAATCCGGTTTTTGTTCAAATACTTTTTTCTGTATTTGCTCGTTCAATCAGTAGCCCAATGGTTAAAACTTGCTTAGAACAGGTGAATAGTGAAGCGACATTTATTAACTTTATATGTAGTCGTTTTAAAAACCTGGATCCATCATTAGTAAAACGTATCGTTAGGATTGTGACTTTGACTTATGATTTCAAGTACAGTTTTGATGAGCTTTATCACAGATATCTAAAGGCACCTATAACTATTCTCAAGGCGAATAAAGATAATGATTCATTTATCGAAAAATCTGGTGGGTTTTCATCAACACCACCTAAAATAATTGAATTGATATCGGATCACTATCAACTGTTGGAAAATGAAGGTGTGACTGAGATTGAGAAAATAATCTCGCTTTTAAATTGCCAGTAATAAATACAATTCGTGAGATTCAATAAGTAAATATTAGTAGATATATTATCTCTAATATTATATTTAGTATACCCAATAGATTTCGAGTTGCAGCGCGGCGGCAAGTGAACGAATCCCTAGGAGCATAGATAACTATGTGACTGGGGTGAGTGAAAGCAGCCAACAAAGCAGCAGCTTGAAAGATGAAGGGTATAGATAATATCAAGAGAATTAAAAGGTATATAACATGAATATCAGTCATAGCGTCCCACTTAAATTCAGCCATGAAGTAAAAGAAGCACTTGAATCAGGAAAACCTGTTGTTGCTCTGGAATCCAATGTGATTACACATGGCTTGGATTACCCTGATAATGTCACAACGGCTAAGCATGTTGAGCAGGCTGTTCGTGAAAGTGGGGCAGTTCCCGCAACGATAGGAATAGATAATGGTGAATTTCTGATTGGGATGTCAGATGAACAAATTGAGAAATTTGCTACCGCATCTCATGTTCCAAAGGTCACGAGTCGGGATATTCCGGTCGTATTAGCGCGTGGCGGTATGGGGGCGACAACAGTGGCATCGTCAATACTTGCAGCAGAAATAGCGGGTATTAAATTCTTCTGTTCTGCGGGGATTGGTGGGGTACATCGAGGTGCAGAGACAAGTATGGATATATCGGCAGACTTGACTCAGTTAACGCGTTCCCGTGTTGCTGTGGTCTGTGCTGGCGCAAAAAATATCCTCGATATTGGATTAACATTGGAATTCCTGGAGACATGGAATGTACCCATTATATCCTATCAGTCGGATGATTTTCCTGCATTCTACTGTCGTTCCAGTGGATTCAAAAGTCCACAACGTCTTGATGATACCGCCGTAATTGCCAAAGCGATTGAAATAAATTGGATGTTGCCGGGAGGAAAAGGGATATTAATTACGGCACCAACCAAGCCAGAGGATGCGATAGATAGTCAAAAGATTGATATGATTATACAAGATGCGGTATTAGAGGCTAAGAAGAATAATATTGTTGGCAATTCGTTGACAAAGTATCTGATGAGAATGATTGACCGAGAAACCAATGGGATCTCTGCGAAAGCCAATATGGCTGTATTAGTTAATACAGCCAACGTTGCGGGGAAGTTGGCGGTGGCCCACACCATTCATAAAAATGGATGTTGATCTTTCCCATTATTTTCATCATCTGGGCGTGTTTATTCATTATTTTACTGCCGAAATATCGCTTTAAGTTAGTAAGCCTACCGCCTCTTTTGGGTGGTAGGTATTGAGTGACTCACCGTTTCAGGCGAAACTTACCTTGGCAGATCCTACGCCGAGTAAGTTAATTTTCAACTTATCACCAATATTAACGGGCACCATTGTGGTGAGGGAGCCAGAGAGAATGATTTCTCCACTGAGTAACGCCATATTCAGTGTTCCTAGCATATTCGCTAGCCAGGCAACTGCGTTAGCTGGATGCCCTAATGCAGCAGCACCAATGCCAGTGTCAACCCGTTTACCGTTTTTCTCTAGCGTTATTGTAATGGCAGCTAAATCAATTTCTGATGGCAGACGGGCACCATCGCCAATTACAAATAACCCTGATGAGGCATTATCAGCAACAGTATCTGTGATTTTTATTTTCCAGTCACGGATCCGGGAATCGACAATTTCGATACAGGGCACGACATAATCTGTTGCTCTGAGTACATCTCCTGCTGTAATACCGGGTCCACACAGATTGTGTTTCAGGATAAAACCAATTTCGCCTTCCGCTTTCGGTGCAATTAATTGATCAATGGGTACAGTGGCATTGTTTTTGTAATGCATATCTGAGGTGAGAATGCCAAAATCGGGTTGATCGACGCCCAATATATCCATAACTGTTTGACTAGTGATACCGATTTTTTTACCAACAATTCGCGCTCCAGTTGTTTCCAACCGGCAAGCAATAACTTTTTGCTGGATGAGATAGGCGTCGTGTAATGTTAGTTCTGGATATTCATTAGAGATAGGATCGATGGCTTGATGACTCTGCCATGATTGAAACAATTTTTCACCAAGATGGGTTATGACGTTATTCATCTGTTGCTCCTGATCAAACCACAGAAGTGACATTCCAACTGGAATATCACTCGTCTGAAAGGGACATTATTTGTTGCCGTTTAGTAAAAAATCGATATGGAGCCGGTTGAATGTGTCCGGGTCTTCATATTGAGGCCAGTGACCGCATTTTTCCATCACGGCAAAACGGCTATTTTTGATAAGCCCGGCAAGACGCTGACCGACTGAAACCGCAGCAGTCGGATCGTGTGTGGTCCATAGCACCAGGGTTTCAGCCTGGATCTTTGCCAGCTCATCTTCGGTCAAAAGGTTACGTAAGCGGGTATCCATATCTTGCAGGCACATAATGTTTTCCATTGCGGACAACATACCCGGTTGACGATAAATGGCAAAACGGGCTTCAACCAAGTCTTCTGTCACCATTGCAGGATCTTCCATCAGGAATTCAAGACGCTTGCGGGTAGCTTCCCGATCTGGGTTTTTCACTGCATTCAGGCTCAGTGTGCGCAGGCGTTCCATCACATTTGGATCAGCAATCATGCCACCTGCCGTGTTCAACACCAGACGGTGAATATATTGCGGATATTTTGCCGCAAACCGGGCTGCAACCCATCCGCCTAACGATTCACCAGAAAGGTGAATTTTCTTCAGATTTAATGTCTCAATAAGATCCCGTAGGTGCTCCACATAATCGATAATCTCATAGGAACGGACAGGTTTATCCGTGAAGCCATGCCCCAGCATATCAATTGCCAGTACACGAAAATGGGCAGCATGGGGCAGAATGTTGCGCATATAAGCTTCTAAATGACCTGAAATACCATGTAAGAAAATCAGAGTAGGTCCGTTCCCCGCTTCAAGAACACGAGTTTTTATCCCTTTTACATTGAGATAATGTAGATGGATTTCACCGCTGGCAATGGCAGACCAAAGCGAACGTAATTCAGGTTGTATAGGCTTATGTTGAGGATTCGCTGATATTGACATCATGATATCTCCCTTATTTATTTTAAATTAATACGTTATTAATATAACGACAACGGGTAATATTCACTAATACTTAATATGTCTAGTCTGAAAGGCAAAAACGATGATGCTTATTTCTATTCTTGCAGATATTTATTTTCAACAACATCTATTAAGTGCGATAATAATTCTGATGTGTTGTCTTTTCTCCATGCCATTATTAACTCTATTGTGGGAGAATATCCTGATAATGGCCGACAAATAACAGCATCTGTCATGATGCTGGTAATATAGAATGGTACTATTGCACACCCTAAATTTAGACTAACCATGTTTAAAATTAATAGCATATTATTAGCTGTTTGAATAATATTAGGTACGACATTATGTTCAGTAAAATAATTTTCTATAATCTGTTGTAATACGCCAGATTGTGTTGGATCAGGCGTAATAAAATTTTCTCCGTGTAGGTCGTTGACTGAAATCTTTTCACAATATCTTAGCCGGTGATTAGCAGGCATCAGAACCACCAGCGGTTCATTAAGAATGACTTTAAAATCAATATAATCACTCTTTATCGGCGGACGCATGAAAGCGACATCAATGTCACCTTGTAATAATTTCTCTTCTTGTCCTGGATTAAATAAACTAATAAGTTCTACTTTTGCTACAGGATGAACCAAGCGAAATACTGGAATGACTTCAGGTAATACTTTAACCTCTGCTGATGGGACAAATCCAATAGTGAGCACAATTTGTTCTTGTGCCGCTTTGCGTGCCATTTTTTTTGCTTTCTCTGCATTGTCAAGAATAAGCCTGGCTTGTTGGAAAAAAACTTCTCCGGCTTTGGTTAGAGAGACTCTGCGTTTATTTCTCTCTAATAGTGTAGAACCAATATAATCTTCTAAATCTTTTATTTGTTGACTTAACGAAGGTTGTGCGGTGTGCAATTTTTTTGCGGCCTTAGTAAAGTTTAATTCTTCTGCCACTGCAATAAAATAGCGTAAGTGTCTTAATTCCATTGCCGTTTCCTCACATATCGAAAAAAAGTCTTAATTTAAACAAACAATGTATTTCACAAAATATTAATCTATTAATAGCATTCATTTTGCATGTTGGCAAAAAGTCAACATTTCTTTTACTTGAGGATTAAATAATATGACATTGAGCAAAAATTCAGATATCTACCGCCTGATTGATGCCCGTGCCGGTCGTGTAACTCCTCAGATTTATATCGATCCAGAGCTCTATCAATTGGAACTCGAAAGAATATTTGGCCGTTGTTGGCTGTTTCTAGCTCATCAGAGCCAAATCCCCAATCCAGGTGATTTTTTCAATACTTATATGGGAGAGGACAGTGTTGTGGTTGTCCGCCAGAAAAATGGTTCCGTTAAAGCTTTCCTAAATCAATGTCGCCATCGCTCCATGCGGGTTTGTTACGCGGATAGCGGTAATACCCGTGCATTTACTTGCCCTTATCATGGTTGGTCATATGGTGTGGATGGGCAATTAATCGACGTCCCGTTGGAAGCGTGTGCCTATCCACATGGGCTTTGTAAAGAGCAATGGGGACTTCAGGAAGTGTCGTGTGTGGAAAGTTATAAGGGATTGATTTTTGGTAACTGGGATACGACTGCACCCTCCCTGATTGATTATCTCGGTGATATGGCTTGGTATCTTGATGGTGTGCTTGATCGCCGTGAAGGAGGAACAGAAGTTATTGGCGGTGTGCAAAAGTGGGTGATCAATTGTAACTGGAAATTACCCGCTGAACAGTTTGCCGGCGATCAATACCATGCTTTATTCAGCCACGCCTCCGCCGTACAGGTTTTAGGTGTAAAAGAGGGCGACAGTAACAGAGCATTAGGTGCTGGTCAGACTTCTCGGCCAGTTTGGGAAACGGCAAAAGATGCCGTGCAATTTGCTCAGAATGGTCACGGTTGTGGATTTTTCTTGACCGAAAAACCCGATGCTAACGTTTGGGTTGATGGTATCGTTGCCCGTTACTACCGTGAAACCTATGCCGAGGCAGAGCAGCGGCTGGGAAAAGTCAGGGCATTGCGTCTTGCCGGTCACAACAATATTTTCCCGACGCTTTCCTGGCTTAACGGTACTGCAACCATGCGGGTGTGGCATCCACGCGGACCCGATCAGGTGGAAGTTTGGGCGTTCTGCATCGCGGATAAAGCCGCATCTCCAGAGGTAAAAGCCGCTTTTGAGAATAGCACTACCCGTGCATTTGGTCCGGCAGGTTTTCTCGAACAGGATGATTCAGAAAATTGGGTAGAAATCCAGAAGGTACTTAGAGGTTACAAAGCCCGTAACAGCACATTGTGTATGGAAATGAGACTGGGACAAGAAAAAGTGCGGGATGATGGAATTCCGGGTGTGACCAATCATGTTTTTTCCGAAACCGTTGCCCGTGGCATGTATCAGCGTTGGGCTGACTTACTCACCAGTGAAACCTGGGATGAGATAGAGGAAAAAAGCCGGGTTTATCAGCAGGAGTTGGTCAAATGAAAGAGTTAATTGTCAATCAGGAAAAAAGGGTATCGTCGGAACTGCATTATGAAATAAGTCAGTTCTTGTATTACGAAATTACATTACTGGATGAGTGGAGATTTCGTGATTGGCTTGAGTTGTTATCAGAAGATCTCAGCTATACCATGCGCACCATTGTTAATGCCCAAACCCGCGATCGCCGTAAGAGTATTCAGCCGCCAACCACTTGGTTGTTCAATGACAATAAATTTCAGCTTGAACGCCGGATAGCTCGGTTGGAGACCGGGATGGCATGGGCAGAGGAACCCCCATCCCGTACACGTCATCTACTGACAAACTTAGTGATTACTGAAACGGATTTGCCTGACCAATTTCATGTTCAGTCCAATTATTTGCTGTACCGTTCACAAAAAGAGCGAGATGAAGCTTTTTATGTTGGTAAGCGGCTGGATTGTGTTCGCCGTAATCCGAAAACGGATAACTGGCTGATTTGCAAACGTGAAATTACCTTGGATCAGGCAGTCTTAACTTTCCATAACTTGAGTGTCTTATTCTGATGAGTCAATTATTCGTATGTACTGTTGAAGATTTGCCCGACGGAGAAGCGCGTAAGGTTGAATACACACCAGATATTGCGCTGTTTCACTATGATGGCGAATTCTTTGCTGTTGATGACCGGTGCAGTCATGGTAATGCCTCTATATCCGAAGGGTATTTGGAAGACAATGCGACAGTTGAGTGTCCACTGCATACGGCCAGTTTTTGTCTTAGAACCGGGAAGGCACTTTGCCTTCCTGCTACAGATCCATTGAAGACCTATCCTGTTGTTGTTAAAGACGGAAACATTTATATCACTGTATCGGAGGAGCAATAATGAGTTGGATCAAAGATCAAGTCATTTTATTAACAGGCGGTGGCTCCGGTTTAGGTTTAGCTTTAGTAGAGCGTTTTATTGCCGAAGGCGCCAAAGTGGGTGTTTTGGAGTTATCGGCAGAAAAAGCGGCAGCTTTGGCACACTGTTTTGGTAACGATATCTGTGTTATTCAGGGTGATGTTGCCTCTTTTGAGGACAATGAACGCGCAGTGGCTGAAACTGTTAGGTGTTTTGGCAAACTAGACTGCTTTGTTGGTAACGCTGGCATATGGGATCACAAAATTAGCTTGCTTGACGCCTCACCAGAACAGGTTGGTAAAGGATTTGATGAGCTGATGGGTGTTAACCTGAAAGGGTATATTTTAGGGGCTAAAGCCGCGTTGCCAGCGCTAACAGCATCAGAAGGCAGCATGATTTTTACGTTGTCAAACTCGTCATGGTTTTCTGGTGGTGGTGGGGTGTTGTATACCGCCAGCAAGCACGGTGCGGTCGGCATGATCCGCCAGTTAGCTTATGAATTAGCGCCAGTTATCAGGGTTAATGGTGTTGCGCCTTGTGGTATGCCAAGTGATCTTCGCGGGGCTGCCTCATTATCTCAGCAAGATAGATGTATTACAGATAACCTGTCATTAGAAAGTCTCGGTGCAATTTTGCCTTTGCAATTCATACCTCAGCCAAAAGATTTCACTGGTCCGTATGTCATGCTGGCTTCCCGTGCCAATAACCGCACTTTAACGGGAGTGATGATAACGGCTGATGCCGGATTAAGTATCCGTGGCATTCGCCAAAGTACAGCGGGAGTGATGTCTCCGAACAAGAAGGAGAGTTCAAATGACTGTTAAATTGATTTGTACTTCACACACGCCTTTGATGGGCTTTGGTTCTCCGCCTGAAATGACAGAAAAGCATGTTCGGCAGGTTTTTCAGCAATTGGCTGAACAGGTAAAAGCCTACGATCCACAATTGATAGTGATTTTCGCTCCTGACCATTTTAATGGTTTTTTTTATGATCTCATGCCGGCATTTTGCGTTGGGGTAAGAGCGAATGCAGTGGGGGATTGGGATATTGGCAAGGGGCCACTCAATGTTCCTGAAAACACCGCGAAGGATTTAATTTCCGCCTTATATGATTCAGGGATTGACGTAGCTCACTCCTGGCGTATGCAGGTCGATCACGGCTTTACTCAACCATTGATGCTGCTTTGTCAGGATTTACAGCGTTATCCAACTATCCCAATATTTATTAACTGTGCAGCTAAACCATTGCCGACATGCCGTCGTGCTGTTGCGTTAGGTCGTGCAGTGGGTCAATTCCTATTCACAACAGATCAGCGGGTATTGTTGTTAGGTTCTGGTGGTTTATCACATGATCCCCCGATACCACAGATGGGACAGGTGCCGCCGGAAGTTGAAGAAGGGTTGATTGCTGGGAGAAATCCGACAAAAGAAGTGCGTCAAAAACGGCAAAGCCGAGTCATTGAGGTTGGAAAATCGTTGGCTCGTGGCGAGAATATCGTTGCTCCGTTGAATCCACAGTGGGATGACGAGTTATTGCGTATTTTTTGTAGTGGCGATATTCGGCGTCTTGCTTCGTTAACAGAGGGAGGAATCGCCATTCAGGGCGGGAAAGGTGGACAGGAAATTCGTTGTTGGATTGCGGCTTTTGCGGCGCTTTCTGTTTATGGCGAATATAAAGCACAACGGCATTATTACCAACCTATTAAGGAGTGGCTGGCAGGGATGGCAATGGTCAGTGCTCAACCTGTCACTCAGATAGGAGCATAATATGCGGAATCAGACTTTTATTATCGTTGGAGCAGGGCAAGCGGGAGCTATGGCCGCCGCAACCTTAAGACAGCAACAGTTTGATGGCGATATTATTTTAATTGGTAAGGAATATCATGCGCCTTACGAGCGGCCAATTTTATCAAAAGAGTATTTAATCAACCCAGAGGAAGCGCCGAAATATCTGTTCTCCGAAGATTTTTATCTGAAAAACCAGATAGATCTGCGTATAGGTCAATCGGTCAGCCAGATTATTCCATCGAAACATTGTGTTGTTTTAGAAAATGGCGGCAAGCTCAGGTATGACAAACTCCTGCTCACTATGGGGGCAAGAGCCAGACGATTTCCGCTGCTCGATCAACTGGGTGAAAACATTTATACCTTGAGGACGCTGGATGATGCGCAACGTTTACGCCAGGCGGTGAAAAAAGACAAACGGATTTTGATTGTTGGTGGTGGTGTGATTGGCTTGGAACTGGCGGCAACTTCTTGTGAATTGGGGGCAAACGTGACGGTTATCGAACAGGCGGATAACATCATGGGACGTTGTGCTCCTCCATTATTGCAGGATTATCTTTTGAATCGTCATCAGGAAAAAGGGGTACAATTCTTCCTAGATACCAACATTGTTTCCGCACAAAAACAAGGAAGTGAATTAGTGCTTATATTGAACACCGGTGAAAAGGTGATTGGAGATATTATTATTTATGGTATCGGCGCTGAATTCAGGGATCAGCTTGCCGCTGATGCCGGTTTGGTGACTAATGGCGGTATCGTCATTGACAGCTGTTGCCAGACTTCTGAACCGGATATTTTTGCTGCCGGGGATGTTTGCCTTCAGAGAGAACCGCTGACAGGTGATCTACAGCGCCGTGAAACCTGGGAAAATGCGAACCGTCAGGCGACTATCGCCGTGCATGCCATGATGGGGTTGGAACCCCCACAGCCGGGTGCGCCGTGGTTCTGGACCGATCAGTGGGGTATTAACATCCAAATGGTTGGCAACATGCAGGCTGAAAAATGGCATATCAAAGGTGATTTGCAATCAGATAAAGCCATTTTGATTGGTACAGAAAATGAAATCTTAGTCGGTGCTGTCGCGATTAATCAGGGAAGAGAAATGCGGAATTTACGGAAATTACTTGCTAATTCTACGGTTGTTCCGGTGTAGTATTAGATAGTTAACTTTATAGAAATAAGTAATGACGGTATTTTATTATTGAATTCGGTGACCGGTGAATACGGTCATCGATAGTCGTTATTGTGATCCCTAGTCTTCTGACTGACATTATATAACCGCGCGAATCACATTTCATATTGTTGGTAACGTGAATAATATCTATATTACAACTCCCTCACCATTTCAATCTGGTTTTATTAAGATTTAATTTTCCAGGATGTTGATACGTACTAACAACATTCAGTATATACCCTATGGATTTCAAGCTGCATCGCGACGGCAAGGGAGCGAATCCCCGGGAGCATAGATAATGGAACTTAGAGATACATATTATGAATGTAATTTATCATTCTTTATGAAATATTTAATTAAGAAAGGGAAGTAAGAATTTACTCCGATTGTTTGCTTAGTGGTTAAGTGTTTTTATACGGTATCTGGAGTAATAGAAAAACTGAAATTTCATTGCTAATGAATTCGTAGAGAAATCACCTTAATTAAGGAGTTCTTAATTATGATAACACATAAATTAGCTATATTTATACTGTGTTTATCTCCCGCCGTATGCTTTTCACAGCCTGATAAATTACCTCCAGGTTCATATGAGTTAATTATTGGAGCAAGACCTTCGATGCCTTATTCACCGATTCAGAATTATAATCAAGACTTAACACGGCAAGGTACTGGGTATGAATTTACTGTTCCTGTGTCCCGTCATCACATAATCCCATTCAATCTATTAAGAGGCTTCTATAACCGTGTTGTTGAAAACAACCGACTACGTAATATAAGTAGTTTTCTCACAGTATACTCAAATAATTTACGGTCTTATGCTAGTCGTGGCGGTGTTGACTGTAATCAATTAGGTAGCGATATTATTGATGCATCAAATTTAGGTTTGGCTCAAGGTAGTGGATGGATAAGAGGCGGTAGTGATAGATTTACTCCAGGTTTTAGTACATTCGAGCAATTTTATGCGTGGTTACCGGGCAACCTTTTCATTGGGCCAAATAATCGCTCAGATGATCCAGGTCCAGGATTTGAGAGTAACGCCGCGGTTGTTATTGGTGAGGCTAATTTCAACTTGGTTTCCAGGTTGTACAGAAATATGATGGATTATATGTCAACAAATGATGAAAGTTTATTAAATGGAATTACAGCAGATTTATCAAGGCTAGCTCAAATAAGGGGAGTTTATTCATTACAGTCACAAGATTGGGAATATGTGAATGGTCAATATAGATTAAGGAGAGGGGGGAAAGAAAGCTTCATAGGTGTAGACAATAGTGATGATGATTATCTGGAATCAACGTGCGATGATTTACGTCCCACACTCGATAAAATTAAAGGAAGGTATACGATTGTAATAGATAATTAAAGCTAAGAATTAGCTAAATTTTGCAACTATAAAAAGGTTAATGTTTAATAGGATAAAAAATGAAACAGATAAATCTACTTGTTATTACTTCTGTTATATCACTTTTACTATGTGTAAAATCTTTTGCTGCGGATGATCTAGAGTGTAGCGGTAGAACTGTAAATAGCGGAACCCTTACAGGGACACTAGTTAAGTTAATAGATAGAGATATCTGGACAACTACAAATTATATAATGCAAACTGATAACGGGTATTATTGTATCCGACATGGAGATATAACAAATGAGATACGAGGTAAAATTATTTCTAATGCATTTTTCTTAGGATCAAGAATAACCATATCACTTACTAAGGATCATACTATAACTGGAATAGCGATCCATTAGTAGGTTAGGTTTGTCTATATTTACTCTTAAGGATATGACGGTTTCTGAAAAAGATTACGGCTTTTAACCGTAATCTTTATTTTAATATTAAAACGATGTCTTATTAATGTTTAATAACATAAAGATCTTTCGATGACATAAGACCGAGTGGGCTAATATAATATCCACCAATATAAGGTTTTATTAATCTGGCGCTAACATAGTAATAAATAGGAATTGCTGGGACATCTCGTGTAAGAATATCTTGTGCTTGCTGGAAATATTCGATGTTGTTCGTTGCTTTGGCTTTACTGATCAGATCATCATAAATATCATTATGATATGATGATGTATTATTAGAACTATTGGTGACAAAATTATTTAAAAACGAAGCAGGATTATCGTAATCAGCTATCCATGCGTGTCTTACTAAAATGATGCATAATCTGGCTATTTTAAGTTCATTCCTCCTGTGTTTGGTGGAGTGTTATTATAGGCCGGTTTTTGGCCTTGCCCCAAGACTTTATTTGTTATGATGTCTTTGTCTAAAGCCAGATTTAATGCCTGCCTGACTCTAATATCATTAAAAGGGGCTTTTTGGGTGTTGAATTCGTAATAATAAACAGCTAATTTAGGGGAAATATGGACTTGGCTACCTAACTTGTTTTTTAAAGAATTAAATAAAACCGATGGGATAATTTTGGTGATATCTATTTCTCCTGCTAAATAACGGTTCACCACTGCGGTTTCTGATGTGACGTTTAGATAGGTGACTTTATTAATCACGGTGTGTTCATTATCCCAATATTGTGGATTCCTGACGCCAATCACCTTCTCATTGACGATCCATTCAGCGAGTTTAAAAGAGCTTATTATTAAGCCAATTCCGTCGTCTGGCCGAATCACAATTAGAGGGCCAAATGGGGCGGGTAAGTCTACTTTTCTTTGTTGGCTCAAGGAGCAATTGGGTGAATCGGCTTATTACCTTCCGGCACATCATGAACTTGTTTTTGAAAAAACTAGTGAAAAGAATCTGTCGACTGGGCAGGAACTGCGGGAATTTCTTAAAGAAATCTCTGTTAAGGCAGCGGATAAGATAGAGATCCTGATGTTAGATGAGTGGGATGCTAATTTAGATCTTCAATCTCGTCAGGTATTTAGTGAGCTTATCGGTAAGCTAAGTGAGTCTCTGCTGATTGTGGAGGTTCGCCATAACGTGTAAGGGACTCTTTGGGAGTCCTTTCAAGGTAAAGATGGTCGGTCCCACCTATGGTAGTGTCAAACCCTTTAATTAGAGAAAGATCAACTGGATCAAACCTATAGACAATAAGGCTATTAGGGAGCGACAAAAACAGGTGTGAAATCTGAGAGCAAAGAGTCGGTAAATTAGTGTACAGACTGATTAAGATTTGCATTGGTTAACGATTGTAGTTATATTCTTTATGCTATCAATCGTTAACTTGAGGTGCATTATGCAAACTTTATACAGGAAGACCAGACTTAATAATAACGTGTCGGCACCTCATGATGAGTACGACGACGCTGATGCAGCGGCTGATCGCCTTGAGAATATCATTAAGGAACTGGCTGATGGTATTCGCAGTAAAGGTAAGGCTAACATCAAGCGTCAGCTAGCGTTGCCGGATAATCAGTTTCTGATGAATATGTTGTTTTTGGCGATACCGGCACGGGCGCTTGCTGAACTGACGCCGGAAAAGAAGAGGTTACTCAATCGGGTGCGTAGCCGCGCGCGCTTTTTTGACAACGTGCGTGAAAACGGTGGTGTGTTAAATTCTGCCGAGGTAGCGAGTTTGCTAGGTGTCAGTAAAGTAACCGTTAAAAAGAAAAAGGACACAGGCAAATTACTGGCTTTGGAATACGATGGCGAGTTTATTTATCCCGCTTTTCAGTTCACCGATGATGAAAGCAAAGGCGAAAAAGGTGTGTTCAGGGGAGTGGCGGAGATCCTGTTTCATCTTGGTCATTTCAGCGGTGTAATGCAGTACGGATTTTTCGTGCAAAAACGTAATGTACTGAATCACCGTTTACCAGAAGGGCAAGAGTTCACTGTCATTGGTTTGCTGAAAGATGGCGTTTCAGATGATGAACTTCAGCAGCTAATCCGTTTAGCTAAGTCGTTTGGTACTCAAGATGCTGCATAGTAAAAATAGAGGGGAACGGGCACTATGCCTGCTCCCCTTTTTGTCATATTACGGGAATATCCAGGTCGTTCACTAGGATATCTTCGGCAATTTCTCCTTCATGCTCAAATTCCCTGAGCACTTTGAGTTCCTTGGTATGTATCACGTCTTTACCAGAAGAATCGTCATGCCAAAGCACGATGCAAGGCTCAAGCGTGACGTTAGACACGTAAGCCAGTCCATCCGCGTGCAGTGATAGCTTCGCCGCGAGTTGTTGTGTGATCCTGTAGTCTGTGCCGGTTAGTTGATGGGCGGTGATATGCATTTTTGGTGCAAGCCGGGTAATGTCTACAATACGTAGATCTTTCTCTGTTACCAATGTAGCCATATGGTACCCATCCAGTTCCCGGTCTGTAATGGCTGGCAGACGTTGAAACACCTCCTTCATCGATGTTCTTGGCGAGCTGGCAAGATATAAATTGCCATCTGTGCCGTTCGTTAGCCCGTACCGGGTATGCCCTCCATCGCGGTTAAAGTGTATTCTTGCCTGTTTCAGCCATATGTTGTCTCCGGTGTTATTACATTAACTGGTCAGTGAAGATACTCGACGCTGTGTATTTATCCAGTTATAGGCAGTATATTACAGACAAGGGGCAGGGTATATATTTTGATGCAGAGAAAGGTTGGGCAATGTACCTCACTGCGTATTATCAGTTAGCCGTGAGAATATGCAGCAGGACAATATTGATGTATTCATTCACGGGAATGATGTGAAATATTTATTATTTCTCTTTTCTTTAATCGTATTGCTGGATTATTAATATAATCATTGAATTAATATGTTATGCAATAAATTATTGTGCAATAATTAAAGTCACCATTTGCATTTTGTTTTTATGCAATGATATGCTTTATTAAACAGAATAATGAGTTAATGGTAAATAAATCATCAGGATTTACCATGATATTATAGTCTAATGTGATGTAATCAATTATTTTTTAGGTTGACTGGTAAGATAATGATATTAAAATAATAATATATTTTTTGTGTATATTTGTCATCGGTTTTATTACATAATGAAATAATCTATCAGTTAGTATTACATAATTCACAAATAACGATTCTATTAGCTAAGAGTATTGAAAATACTTATTTATGATTATGGTGATATATCTTCATTAGCCTACTTTTATAACTAGGGAAATTGACATTATCAATCCATGTATAAATGGTAATCAATATGCAGAGAACTCAAAGAGTTGTTATTACAGGTATGGGAGCGGTCACACCGATTGGTGAAGATGTTGAATCATGTTGGCAAAGTATTATCGAGAAACAACATCGATTTCACAGAATTGAATTTCCTGACTCGTTCATTAATTCACGTTTCTTTTCTTTCCTTGCACCCAATCCATCACGCTATCAGTTATTACCAAAAAAGTTGACTCATATGCTTTCTGACTGCGGAAAAATGGCGTTGAAAGCGACTTATCAAGCTTTTACCCAAGCATTTGGCGTGAACATATCACCTGTTGAATATTACGATAAATATGAATGTGGGATAATACTTGGCAGTGGTTGGGGGGCTGTCGATAGTGCCGGAGATCATGCCTGCCGGTATAAGGAAGTTAAATTAGCTCATCCCATGAGTAATCTTATCACCATGCCAAGTTCCATGACGGCGGCGTGTTCGATTATGTATGGACTACGTGGTTATCAGAATACCATTATGGCTGCTTGCGCAACGGGTACAATGGCGATAGGTGATGCCTTTGAAATTATTCGCTCAGGGCGGGCAAAATGTATGATTGCCGGAGCCGCTGAATCACTTACTCGAGAATGTAATATTTGGAGTATTGATGTATTGAATGCATTGTCGAAAGAACAAACGGACCCAAATCTTGCATGTTGTCCATTTAGTCTTGATCGTTCTGGATTTGTATTGGCCGAAGGAGCGGCGGTGGTTTGCCTGGAAGATTATGATTCGGCCGTCGCGCGTGGTGCAACGATTCTGGCGGAAATTAAAGGTTATGCTCAATATTCAGATGCCGCTAATTTAACCCGGCCGACAGAAGATATTGAACCTAAAATATTATCGATAACCAAAGCCATCGAGCAGGCGCAGATTTCGCCGGAAGATATTGACTATATTAATGCGCATGGTACCTCTACACCGTTAAATGATCTTTATGAAACTCAGGCAATTAAAGCCGCACTAGGCCAATATGCTTATCAGGTACCTATATCAAGCACAAAATCTTATACCGGTCACCTTATTGCTGCCGCCGGTAGTTTTGAAACTATTGTGTGTGTGAAAGCATTGGCTGAAAATTGCTTACCAGCAACATTGAATTTACATCGAGCTGATCCAGATTGCGACCTTAATTATTTACCTAATCAACATTGCTACACTGCTCAACCAGAAGTGGTGCTTAATGTCAGTGCAGGTTTTGGGGGACATAACGCTGCGTTGGTTATCTCTAAGGTAAGGTAACTGATATGTTGATTTTTGAAATAGAAGATATTGAACATTGGTCGAATTTCTCTGGGGATTTTAATCCTATCCATTATTCGGCGAAAAGTGAGTCTTTACACAATATGCAGCAACATCCAGTGCAGGGAATGTTGAGTCTGCTTTATGTCAGGCAACAGTTCTCTCAATTAACTTCCGCTTTTACATCTGGAATACTGAATATTGATACGTTATTCCGCCAATATGTTTATACTGCATTACCTCATCAATTGAGAATTGATACTAAAAGCAAAACGTTTAAATTGGAAAATCCTAGCAAAGAAAGTACGTTGTCCGGCAATACCAGCGTAGAAAATACAATGGAGTCAATTGAAGATTGGATCGTTCAGGATAACTGTCAAAAATTAACGATAAAAGGGGAAGAAGTTTGTGAAAAGTATGCTGTCTTTAGACATTATTTCCCCAGTGTTACTTCTATTGGATGGTTCTTGGATGCGCTTGCTTTTCATCTTATTATTAATTCGACAAGATTTCTTAATTTTGAGCACTACCATTTTAACCAATTACAGGATTACTTGAATCAATCTTTTACTTTGCATACCGGACAAGCGATTAAAATCAGGAAGGAGGTTGTTAATAGTACAATATTATTATCTTCACCGGATATCTGTGTTGAATTAAATCCTCCTTTACTGATTAAGAATGGTCATAAAGATTATATCCGTATTTTTTATTATCGATGTTTATATGATAAAAACCCTATTTTTGTATCAAGGACTTCAATTATTTCTAAGATGAAATAAAAGGAAAGCGAAATGCCAACACAAAGTGAAATGTTCACTGAAATAAAGAATAGAATATTAATGATGAAGGATATAGAAGATGCGGAAATAACACCAGAATCTTCTTTTGTATCGCTTAAATTTGACAGCCTTGACTATGTGGAAATTCAAGTGTTTGTATTGGAAACGTATGGCATTATGCTTAAAGCTGAACTTTTTTCAAATCATTCAATTTCAACATTAAATGATCTTACTCATCATGTTAAATCTAAATTATAAGCTGAGTTTTTACTTAATTCTGTTTTTTTTACCATTAATATTAAGAGGTTATAATGAATATTATAGAACAAGGTAAAGTTGCTGCTTTATATTCAGGTTATTCGGAGACAGAAGGTTCTTCGTGGGTTGGCAATTTTTGCTGTTTTTCAAGTGATCGAGAACATTTGCCTATTATCGTGAATGGGCGTCGTTTCTTGATTGAATTTGTTATTCCAGATCATTTACTTGACAAAACGGTTAAACCTAGAGTATTCGATTTGGATATCAATAAACAGTTTTTACTACGTCGTAATCATCGTGAGATAAATATTTATCTTTTAGGTGTAGGTAATTATATGGATAGGACGACGACAGATAGAAAATTGTTCGAATTAAATGAAGATGGTTCATTATTTATTAAGACATTGCGCCATGCACTTGGTAAATATGTTGCTATTAATCCTTCAACTACGCAATTTATCTTCTTTGCAAAAGGAAAGTTCAGTGAATTTATCATGAATGCCTTGAAGACAGTTGAAGACGAATTATCAAAACGTTATCGAATTAGAATTATTCCTGAATTGCAAGGGCCATATTATGGTTTTGAACTTGATATTCTTCCTATTACAGCTTAATTCACAATATTATGGAGAGTGTTATGGAAAAGAGAATAACAACATTTACCATTGAGAAAACTGATGACAATTTTTATGCTAATGGGCGTCATCAATGTATGGTAAAAATCTCTGTACTTAAACAAGAATATAGGAATGGTGATTGGATAAAATTAGCTCTTAGTGATGCTGAAAAAAGATCGATTCAGGTGGCGGCATTAAGTGATAGCCTCATATATGAACAACTAAAAATGCCTTCAAAGTGGACAACGACAGATGCGAGAAATAAATATGATCTTGGGTTATTAAATGGTGTTTATAGTGCCGATATTTTTATTGAGGAGCCGGTAACAAATCATGCGGGAGATTGCTGTACAAATGAAAACTATCAGAAAAGTGTGAAAAGTGTTCCTGAAATTATTTATCGTTATGTCAGTAGTGATAGAACAAGTACAGAATACCTAATGGCAAAAATGACGTTCGAAGATACGGATAGGAAACGTACACTAACAACGAATATGTCGGTTGGTGATGAAGTTTTTGATAGTAAGATTTTATTAAAAGCCATTGCTCCTTATGCGATTAATGCAGATAAATTGTATGAAAAAGTCAATATATTGTTTGATGAAACAGAAGAGCCGACAAAATCCGATACTCATCATCAAACAATTAATCTTTATACCTGGACATTACCGCATCACTTGAAAATTTTGGAAGGGAATGACAGCACAGTGAATAATGTATATAACCTTGGTAAAAATCCAGAAGATGATAGATTTTTGACAAGAGCAAGAGTATTTAAACTAGGACCCTCAGATGTAAATGCTAAGGATGACATGAGTGGAGGGTGTGTTATGGGCCATTCTTATATCGTCACTGTTCCAGACACGCAGCTTGCTGCTGAAGTGATCCATGTAACAGGATGTTCATGGACGACCGGTTATCGCGATGGATATCATGATATCACGATCATTGATAACTACGGTTGTCAGCATAAATTTAGAATATCTTCGGTTAATATTGGACGTGCGTTAAGCATAGCGAGAATAAGTTGATTTTCCTTAGTAAAAAACCTTTGTCTATGCTGGTAATCGCATGTGCGTTTACCAGCAATTAATATATTCCGTTATTGAAATAGAGATATAGCGATATCTGTTATTGTACATAAACGAATTTTTACTCAAATATAATCTTAATTGATCAAACAGGAAATTTAAAATGAAAGCTACCGATATATATTCCAATGCTTTTAATTTTGGTTCTTATATTAATACCGGTGTTGATCCAAGAACAGGTCAATATAGTGCAAATATTAATATTATCACGTTAAGACCTAATAATGTTGGTAATTCTGAACAAACATTGAGCCTATCATTCTCTCCATTAACAACGTTAAATAATGGCTTTGGTATTGGCTGGCGATTTTCATTAACGACATTGGATGTAAAAACACTTACATTTAGCCGAGCAAATGGGGGGCAATTTAAATGTAAGCCATTGCCACCTAATAATAATTATATTAGCTTTAAAGATAAAAAGCTAAAAGATTTGCGCGTATATAAACTCGATAGTAACACTTTCTATGTTTATAATAAAAATGGCATTATAGAGACACTTAAACGAATTGGATCGAGTGACATTGCAAAAACGGTTGCACTGGAATTTCCAGATGGTGAAGAATTTGATTTTATTTATAATTCAAGATTTGTATTGTCCGAAATAAAATACCGTGTGACAGGTAAAACTTATCTTAAACTCAATTACTCTGGAAATAATTGTACATCAGTCGAATACCCTGATGATAATAATATTTCTGCGAAAATAGCATTCGATTATCGTAACGATTACCTTATTACGGTGACTGTACCTTACGATGCTTCTGGTCCCATTGATTCTGCCAGATTTAAGATGACCTATCAGACATTAAAAGGGATATTTCCGGTTATCAGCACCTTCCGTACGCCAACCGGTTATGTTGAGCTGGTGAGTTATAAAGAGAATGGGCATAAAGTGACGGACACGGAATATATTCCTTATGCTGCTGCACTCACTATTCAACCCGGAAATGGACAACCTGTCATCAGCAAATCCTATGAATATAGTTCAGTACATAACTTCTTGGGCTATTCTTCTGGCCGGACAAGCTTTGATTCCAGTCAAGATAATTTGTATTTGGTCACAGGGAAATACACCTATTCATCCGTTGAACGGGTTTTAGAGGGTCAAAATGTTGTTGCAGTAACAGAACGAGTGTTTGATAAATTCCATTTAATGACCAAAGAAGCAAAAACACAAGATAATAAGAGAATTACAACAGAAATTACTTACAATGAAGATCTATCAAAAAGTTTTTCTGAGCAACCAGAAAATTTGCAACAACCATCTCGGGTGTTAACCCGTTATACGGATATACAGAAAAATACTTCACGAGAAGAAACTGTTAATATTAAAAGCGATGATTGGGGAAATACTCTACTTATTACTGAGACCAGTGGGATACAGAAAGAATACGTTTATTATCCGGTGAATGGTGAAGGTAATAATTGTCCTGCTGATCCCTTGGGTTTTTCCCGGTTTTTAAAATCAGTTACGCAAAAAGGATCACCTGATGCTGCTCAAAGTGTCGCAGATAAAGTAACTCACTATACATATCAAAAATTGCCTACTTTTACTGGTGCTTATGTTAAGGAGTATGTCAGTAAAGCCTCAGAGACGATAGACAGTAAAATAGCGAGAACCTTTAGTTATGTTAATTCACCGACGAGTAAATCTCATGGCTCGTTAGCGAAAATAACGTCAGTGATGAATAACCAGCAAACGGTCACCACATTTAAATATGAATATTCGGAAAGTGAGATGACCACAAATGCTACGGTGACCGGTTTTGATGGCGCACATATGGAATCGAAAAATGTGACGTCTATTTATACCCATCGGCAGCTCCGTAAAGTTGATGTAAACCACGTAATTACAGACCAGTCTTATGATCTTTCGGGCCGAATTATAGGACAAATTATTGACCCCGGCACGACGAAAGAAATTAAACGTAGTTATGTTTATCAATATCCGGGGGGTGACGAAAATGATTTTTGGCCGGTGATGATAGAAATTGATTCTCAAGGCATCAGACGTAAAACTCATTACGATGGAATGGGACGTATTTGTTCGATTGAAGAACAAGATGATGATGGTACTTGGGGCACATCGGGGATTTATCAAGGCACATATCGAAAAGTTCTTGCCAGACAATATGATGTTTTGGGGCAATTGATCAAAGAAATTTCAAATGATTGGTTATGGGATTTATCTGCTAATCCTTTAACTCGCCTGACTACTCCTTTGGTTACAACGAAAACCTATCAATATGATGGTTGGGGAAATCGTTACAGCACTGAATACAGCGATGGTCGGATAGAGCTGGAAATCCATGATCCTATTACGAGGACAATGACTCAAGGGGTCAAAGGATTGGGGATGTTAAATATTCAGCAAAATAATTTTGAGCAACCCGCTTTGATCAAAGCTGTGCATCCTGATGGTATGGTATATAGCACGCGTACCTATCGTTATGATGGATTTGGTCGTACTGTGACTGAAACTGATGCAGAGGGTTACGCTACCCAAATTGAGTACGATGTATTTGATCGCATAGTGAAAAAAACTTTGCCAGATAGAACAATATTAGAATCTGCTTATGCAAGCTTTAGCCATGAAGAATTAATTTCTGCACTGAACGTGAATGGAACACCGTTGGGGGCATTAGTTTATGATGGTCTTGGGCGGGTAATAAATGACACGGTGGGTGGTCGTAAAACTGAATATTTATATGGACCTCAAGGTGATAAACCGATTCAATCTGTCACTCCTGCGCATAATAAACAAAACATCGATTATCTTTACTCTTTCGGTAGCGTGATGTCCAAATTTACCACAGAGACAAGCCAACAAAACTTTCGTTACCATTCGAAAACGGGGGCATTATTATCTGCGTCAGAAGGCGTATCCCAGAGTAATTACAGTTATTTTCCATCGGGTGTATTACAGCGAGAATCATTTTTACGGGATAATAAACCCATTTCATCGGGCGAGTACCTTTATGCGATGTCTGGTTTGATTCAACGTCATAAAGATAGTTTTGGTCATAAGCATGTTTATAGTTACGATTCCCAGCGAAGATTAGTTAAAACAGAGCAGGATGCACAATACGCTACATTTGAATATGACAATGTTGGGCGATTGATAACAACGACGACCAAAGACACAACGTCATTATCCCAATTAGTGACAAAAATCGAATATGATGCTTTTGATCGAGAAATAAAACGCTCGTTAATTAGTGACTTTTCAATACAAGTAATTACCTTAAGCTATACGAAGAATAATCAAATTAGTCAACGTATCACCTCCATCAATGGGGTGGTTATGAAAAATGAACGTTATCAATACGATAGTAATCAACGCCTAAGCCAGTACCAATGTGAGGGAGAACAATCTCCGATTGATCATACTGGCCGTGTGTTAAATCAGCAAATTTACCATTATGACCAATGGGGAAATATTAAGCGGCTCGATAATACATATCGAGATGGTAAGGAAACGGTGGATTATCATTTCAGTCAAACCGATCCAACTCAACTTATTCGTATTACCAGCGACAAACAGCAGATAGAGTTAAGTTATGATACTAATGGCAATCTAACACGTGACGAAAAAGGGCAAACGCTCATTTACGATCAGAATGATCGCCTAGTGCAGGTCAAAGATCGGCTGGGTAATTTGGTGTGCAACTACCAGTATGATGCATTGAACAAATTAACCGCACAATTTTTAGCGAATGGTACCGTGAATCGACAGCATTATGCTTCCGGTAAAGTGACGAATGTTCAATTGGGCGATGAAGCGATTACTTGGTTGAGCAGTGATAAACAACGAATTGGACATCAGAGCACCAAGAATGGTCAATCAGTCTACTATCAATATGGTATTGACCATAACAGTACGGTTATCGCCAGTCAGAACGAAAATGAGTTGATGGCTTTATCCTATACACCTTATGGCGTTAGGAGTTTAATTTCTTCATTACCGGGTTTGAATGGCGCGCAGGTCGATCCGGTAACAGGCTGGTACTTCTTAGGTAATGGATATCGTGTTTTCAATCCGGTTCTCATGAGATTTCATTGCCCCGATAGTTGGAGTCCTTTTGGTCGGGGAGGGGTTAACCCTTATACCTATTGCCAGAGCGATCCCATAAACCGGATTGATTTGAACGGTCATCTTAGTGCTAACGGGATATTAAGCATTGTGCTAGGGGCAATTGGCATCACTGTCGGGATTGTGTCACTGGGGGCTGGAGCGGCAATTAGTATGGGTCTCATTGCTGCGGGGAGCGTTTTGGGGGCGATTGCTTCTACCAGCGCGTTTGCAGTTACTGCGACCGTCATTGGATTGGCTGCTGATTCGATAGGAATTGCCTCAGCAGCATTATCGGAAAAAGATCCAAAAACATCTGGAATATTAAATTGGATTAGTCTTGTATTAGGTGTTGTGAGTTTTGGTATCAGTGCCTCTTCGCTGGTAAAATCGGCACGGAGTGGTTCTCAGTCAATCAGCGCGGGTGTTATCGGGTCAGTGCCTCTTGAATTTGGTGAAGTTGCCAGCCGTTTCAGCAGACGATGGGATATCGCGTTATCTTCGATATCGTTGGGCGCAAATGCGGTGTCGCTCTCTACGGGGATAGCGGCGGCTGCGGTTGCAGACAGTAATGCTAATGCAGCTAATATCTTGGGGTGGATTTCTTTAGGTTTTAGGGCCGTATCGACGACTACGGGGATAATTGAGCTTGCCCGTACAGCTTATGCAGTGAATCATCATACTTGGGAACTTAGTTCATCAGCAGGTACTTCGGAGGGAAGTGAAGCTTATACGTTGTCTCGTTTCGCTCCACTGGAACCAGAAGCAGTGAATGTTAACCCACCTCGGGCAGTTGAAGTTAATCAAACGTTTCGAAATAGTACCGGAACTCTATTTAGCCAATCGTCCATTGAAACCCGTAATGTGTTGCGACGTCGTTTGACAATATAAAAATTCTGCGAGCTGAACAAAATAATAACTCTGAGGCGGCATATATGTCGCCTTTTATAAAAAATCGAAAATGGATTTAAAACTATTTTGCAATGCCTAAAAAAAAGGCCAGACAGCGATCCACCTGTTGCATTGTCGCGTAATCCAGTTTACCAAACACCGGGCCTGCTTTGTCTTTCGGGAGAGTCATTGCTTTATCAATCATGACCTGTAACGGTTTATCGAGAACATTAGTAAAAATCTTTGTAAATCTTCTTCCAATGCGGCCAGAGATATCAGGCAAAAATCCTAAAAAATTTTAAAATATTAATCCGGTGTATTCTCGTTACTCGATTTCCTGTTTATTTCCACATGGTAATAATCTTGCTGTATATTATTTTAATATTGATATCGGTGCTGATGATAATTTTTTCGTCAGGTGAATATTTTGCACTTGTCCTAAATAAATCTCGGTGTTTTCTTATTGTTTTTTTAGCAATGTGATGAGTACGAAGTAATTTTGACTGTGGAATATTAGCGATAATCCGATTATGGCATTATACTGTAAAAAAGAGATAATAAACAAGATTGGGGCTATTGAGCCAAGTAAATTAATTAAAAGATGAGGCGCAATGATGACTAATATTTATGTAAACAAATATGCTCCAAATGGTATCGTGATGAAATTCCCATTGGCACCCGATAGAAAGATAGAGAAGTGGAATGCGGAGAGTTTGAATTTTCGCATTTGTACACCAGGATTTATATGGTTGGATGGCCGGAATATTTCAGAGTTTCGCAATTTATTTTGTTATCCAAATATTTCAAATCTTTATCTTGCATTCACGTTTAAAGCACAATTTTTCACTCCACGAAATTTTACGGCAGAAATGTCTAGGGAGAAGCCAACTCACGATTGGTTTTTCAATAATGGGGAATACGTTGAGAACGGTTTTGATAATTTTGGTATATATTCCGATGATACAGGTGCCGGAGAATACAGCATAAATTTAATTGAACCCTGTTGTTATATTATAAAAGAGGGTGAATTGAGTTATAGTGGTAAGGACTCTGTTTTCCCAAATCTATCTTTTTTTGTAAAAAATAAAGTGAGTTCAAATTTTTTAGCGAATTTAATTTCTACAGATTTTCAAGTTATTATTGATTAGTGAATGGTTTTGTTATCTATACCTAATAGATTTCAAGATGCATCGCGACGGCAAGGGAGCGAATCCCCGGGAGCATAGATAACTATGTGACCGGGGTGAGTGTACCTCATTCTCTCTTTCTATTATCTTGCCTCTGGCAGTTTGGTGAGTTTAAACCCTAAAAGTAGGGCCAAAAAGATAAGAATGGCAATAAATAAAACAACACCATTCCAACCTAATTGGAGCCAAAATACACCGCCAAAAGTACCAGCCACACTTGAACCAAGGTAATAACAAAACAGATAAAGGGAAGACGCTTGTGCTTTGGCCCGGCGAGCACGACGTCCAACCCAACTGCTGGCAACAGCATGTGCAGCAAAGAAACCGAAAGTGAGGATTATCATCCCAATGATAATTGCCACCACAGATGATAATAAGGTAATAAGCGTACCGATTAGCATCATACTTATCGTCGCGATCAGCACTTTTCCGAGTCCATATTGATGGGTTAATGTACCTACTTTAGATGCGCCGTATGTCCCTGCCAGATAGACAATGGACAACATACCGACAATTGACTGATTAAAATGATAGGGCGAATCCAATAAACGATAACTTATATAATTAAATAGGGTAACAAAGCCGCCCATGAGTAAAAAGGCTTCAGAAAACAGTAATGGCAATCCTTTATCACGAAAATGTAATCTCAGATTGATTAATAAAGACTTAGGTTTGAGAGAACTTGGCCTAAAATGGCGTGATTCAGGTAACATACGCCAAAACATCATTGCCGCAATTAATGCCAATAAACCTAATACGATGACAGAAACCCGCCATGAGAAATAATCAGTGATAACACCTGATATTAATCTCCCACTCATGCCACCAATAGCATTACCACTAACATAAAGTCCCATTGATAAAGCAACAAAGTGAGGATGGATTTCCTCACTAAGATAAGTCATTGCAACGGCGGCTACGCCACTGAGAGATAAACCAACCAGAGCACGTACAACCAAAATTCCATGCCAACTGGTTATAAATGCACTGAGTAAAGTGAAAAGTGCGGCGGCAAATAGCGCTGTTACCATCACATTTTTACGGCCAATAGCATCAGATAGAGGACCTGTGATTAATAGACCCAATGCCAACATTCCGGTCGAAAGGGATAAAGATAAACTACTAGCAGCAGGAGAAACACCAAAATCATCCGACAACATAGGTAGAATCGGTTGAACGAAATAGAGTAGGGCAAATGCAGCTAATCCTACGGTAAAGAGTGACATCGTCACTTTAATATACAGAGGATCATTTTTCTGAATATAATTTTTCTTATTTTGAATATTTTGGACAAGATGATTATCCGGCGTTGGGTTTTCACTGATACTACTACTGCTATTACAACTACTATTACTACTAGGGCTAGTGCTCACATAATTTCCTTACTTAGCTCATTTACTAGCTTATATTTTGATGAAGATCAAGCATATGAATTGCAAAATATTTTGTCTAATATATTAATCATTAACAATAATATGTATTAGATCTCAAAGGTGATTATGGCTATCGAGTTACGGCATTTACGCTACTTTATTGCAGTGGCAGAAGAATTACATTTTGGTCGTGCGGCAGAACGGCTTAATATTTCACAGCCTCCATTAAGTCAACAAATTCAGTCACTTGAAAATAATATCAATGCCCAGTTGTTAGAACGTAATAACCGGAATGTGAGCCTGACGCCGGCAGGTAACATGTTTCTGAAAGAAGCTTATCAGATCCTGGCTCAGGTTGATGCTGCTGCGACAAAAGCAGCAAGAATGCAAAAAGGAGAATTAGGCGAAATATCTATCGGTTTCACCTCTACGACACCTTTTATGCATAAGGTCACTCTGAGTTTACGGCAATTTCGGGAACGTTACCCGGAAGTCGCTATTCATATGCATCAGATGAATACTAAACAGCAGATTGCGCCATTACTGACTGGACGGATCGACGTTGGCATCATGCGTAATACCCAATTACCCGATAACCTTGAGTATCGGCTATTATTTCGGGAACCTTTTATGCTTGCTGTTTATGATGGACATCCTTTGTTGGAATATGCCCCACAGGGAATAAAGCTCGAAATGTTGGCGGGCTATCCGATGGTGTTTTTTGAACGCGAAGTAGGGACTGCTTTGTATGATGAAATCATGGCATTACTTGCTCAAGCAGGCGTGACACCGATGATTTCACAGGAAGCAGGCGAAGCAATGACCATTCTTGGGCTAGTTTCTGCTGGATTAGGCGTTAGTGTTGTGACTGAATCTTTTACCCGAATGAAAGTGGATGGTGTCCAGTATGTTCCATTGGCTGATAACCATTCTTGCTCTGAGGTCTGGTTGGTAAATCACAAAAAACGGCCAATATCGGCCGCCGCAGACAGACTGATAAACCTACTCATATCTAATATTCTGAATGGAAAAAATGAGTAGAAATTAGCTAAATTTCGTGCTGAATATCACATATTTATTGAAGGAATCATACTTTTTTCCTAAAACCTCGACATAATCAACCAACAATTATTTTGAAACATGAATTAATTAGAGCGTAAAAGGGTAAATAATGGATGGACAACCAGGGCATATTGATCAGATAAAACAGATTAATATTGGTACTGTTTATCGGTTAATTGATCAATATGGTCCAATTTCCCGTATTGAGCTGTCCAAAAAAGCTCAACTTGCTCCAGCCAGTATTACTAAGATTGTCCGTGAATTGGTCAATGCACACTTAGTCATGGAAACGGAATTTTTGGATTTAGGATTCAGAGGTCGCCCAGCGACCGGGCTGAAGCTTGATTCCGAAAGTTGGCATTTCCTGTGTGTCAGTATTAGCTTGGGAAGTTTAATATTGGGACTGCGTGATTTAAGTAGCAAATTAATTGTTGAAGATGTTTTACCATTACCAGCCAACAAGGAAAAATCCTTTTTAGATCGCATTGTTGATGAGATTGATGCATTTTTTGGTCGCTATCAATCTCGTCTTGAGCGTCTGACGGCAATTAGCATGACTGTAAATGCTATTGTTGATCCGGCCAAAGGTTTAATCCACAGTTTCCCTTATTACCAGGTTCAGGAATTACCAATAGGAGAATATCTACATTGTCGCACTGGATTACCGGTATTTCTTCAACATGAAATAACCGCCTGGACGATAGCTGAATCATTATATGGTACCGCAAAAAATTGTCAGAATATTATCCAAATGGTCATTGCTGAACATGTGGGTGTTGGCGTGATTATTGCGGGGCAAACATTGCATGCCGGCAACTGTGGTGTCATGGAGGTAGGGCATATTCAGGCTGAACTTGATGGTGAACGCTGTTATTGTGGGAATTTGGGGTGTCTGGAAACGGTTGTAGGCATCAGCCATATTTTATCCAGAGCAAAACGGCAGTTGGCAATGGGACCCGATTCTTTACTGAACGGTGAACCATTGACCGTTGAGTCATTCTGTCAGGCGGTTAATGACGGTGATACTCTGGCAATGGATATTATTCGTGATGTCGGAGTAAAAATTGGGCATATTATCGCAATTATGGTCAATTTATTTAACCCAGAAAAAATTTTGATAGGTTCTCCTCTTAATGCTTCACAACACGTTTTGTATCCGGTGATTAATGAATGTATTCAACAACACGCTTTGCCTGCCTATAGCAAACAGATTGAATTGGTTGCAACAAAATTCAATAATTCAGGCACATTATCCACGGTAGCATCAGTTAAAAAAGCTTTGTATGATGGTTCATTATTGATCAGTTTAATGAGAGGATAATATACTTGATAGAGGTTTTCTGGTTGTAATATTAATTTTATATAAATTTTTTCGCTAAATTGACATAACGGGTATATACCCAATGGATTTCAAGATGCATCGCGACGGCAAGGGAGAGAATCCCCGGGAGCATAGCGAACTATGTGACCGGGGTGAACGAGTGCAGCCAACAAAGAGGCAACTTGAAAGAGCAATTAAACAAAACATTGAGCTAACGCAATCTCCTTTATAGTCGCATCCTCTAGACTTAAGTGCTCATTAACCGGGTTCTATCTGTCATTATGGAAAACAGAATTTATGTTAACGCGCCTATTTGTTACGGGGACAGATACCAACATAGGTAAAACAATTGTTACCCGTGCATTATTACAAGCTTTTAATCGTGATGGAGCAACGGCAGTAGGGTATAAACCTATAGCCACAGAAGGGTATGAAACAGAAGAAGGTATGCGTAATCGAGATGGCGTGATTCTACAAAAATCTTCTCCTGTTCCGCTTAAATATGAAGAAATTAACCCAGTTATCTGGAAAAACAGGTATTGTGAAGAAAATAAGGTTGATTTCGAACAGATGAAAAAAGGATTAAATAATCTTAGTAATAAAGCAGATCGCGTTATTATTGAAGGTAACGGTGGTTGGCGTGTATTATTGGATGATAAAACTTTTTATTTTGATTGGGTGATTCGGGAAAAAATCCCTGTTATTTTAGTTGTTGGTATTCAGCCTGGCTGTGTAAATCACTCAATTTTAACCGCGCAGGCAATAATAAATGATGGATTGCAATTAGTAGGATGGGTAGCTAACAGAATTAATCCTGGTTTATCGCACTATACGAAAGTGATGGATAGGTTACGCCGTCACATTAATGCACCACAGTTAGGTGAAATTCCTTATATTTTACGTCCGGAAGAAAAGGATTTATCCTGCTACCTGGAGATTTCCACTATATTAAAACAAGTTGGGGGAAATGAGAGTGGATTTGGTATATAGAACCAATATACATACATATACCTAATAAATATCGTGATTGCGATCTATAGTCGATTAATAAGAAAACCTCACTTTTTTGCAAGTGAGGTTTATCCTCAACCTAAAATCTTAGTACTATATAAATAGGCTTGATCTCTATTTACCACAAACACTTGTCATTTCTTTAACAAACTTGGGGATACCATTTATTCCATTATATGCAGATATTTTCATGCATTTTTTGTTAACATTAATGATAAAGAAATCACCTTTAAATAGTGCCCCACTGTCATAGACTCTTGCGCTTCCAAATACATAGGAGGTGTATTCTTTAAGGAAATGTGAATGTCCAACAAAAGCCGCCATAACATTGTACTGTTCAATCAATGATCTAAATCTCTCTTTTTCAGCGGAACTGCTGTTATCGATAAAATGGGCATATCCATCATGAAAGTTTAAAACGACTGCTTTTCCTCTTTTTTGAGCAGATTTGAGATCGCTTTCCAACCAATCAAGGGATTTTGTAATATAAACGGTTGGGCTGATATAGTGGTCTAAATCGACACTATAGGTAGGATAATTTTGCAATTGAACGTAATGAATATCACCAAAATCCCATGAATAAGATAAGCTTCCTTTCCATGCTTTATCATTATAATCATAGGAGAAATTATTCAGTTTTTTACTATAATCGCTTATTTTTTCTGCCATATCAAATACAGCGGATCTGGCGCAAGCATTACGACTGAAATCAAGATTTTCTGGATAAGTACAATCATTAACATTATTTGCATAATCATGATTTCCCAATCCCATAAATAATGGAAATTTTATCTTTGATGTATATACTTCATCAAGGCTTCTTCTGGTACTAGCGCGTCCAAACTCGGTAAGATCACCGTTAACGATACCAAAAGCAAGATGGTCTTTTTCATAAATATTGTTGATGCTGTTTGCTACTTTTCTATTTGATTCTTCCCACGGTTTTTTGTCGGCATTAGGATCACCCCTTTCAGGATCTAAACGCCACGGCTGAGGATCTGACATCACGGCAATTTTATAATTGCTGCCTATATTTTTTTCAGTGAGATAAATATCAATAGTGATACCGGGATATGAGCCTTTAATCACTTTTTCCATTTTATACTTATCTGTCCCCTCAGAAAGATGGATATTATGGTTCTGGGAACCCCAATGTGACAGACTCCAGTAAACATTTAATTTACCCTCACCATTGGGTAAACGATAAATAACTTCTCCATCAGTGCCACTAAATATTTTACCTTTTGAAGAAAATGAGTCGTGGCTATATGCCGGTATTGATGATGATGGCCTTTCAATCCAACTTCCCCAAGGTAAGTTTATTGTTTCAGTCATTAATGAATGTGATGTATTATTATGCAAGTAAATTCTTACATATTGATCACTGCCATATTGTTCATTAATGCTGTTATTTAAACTCAAAGTTTCTTTTTGATTTTCTGCTGCAATGTTACACCCTGATACAACTAATGCTATAAAAAACACCACGATAAAGCGAATTTTCTTTGTGATAAGATCACCCATAACGTTTCCTATTTTAAATTTTCAATATGATGATTCTCTGAGCAAATAAAATATTTAACTCACCATAATTATTTGGCAAATATTTATATTCCAAAACTTTATAATATTAGATTTAATTATTTAAATTGTCAGTTTTAAAAAAGATAATGGTTTATACCTAATAGATTTCGAGTTGCAGCGCGGCGGCAAGTGAATGAATCCCCAGGAGCATAGATAACTATGTGACTGGGGTGAGTGAGCGCAGCCAACAAAGCAGCAGCTTGAAAGATGAAGGGTATATATAGGAAACTATATCAAGGCTATCATTCCGGTCAGCTTGCAAGGGTAGCATTATTAGCGTGTTGTCCACATAGAGATAACGTGAAAAGGGGCCGAAGGCGTATAGCGCCTCGACCTCTATTCATCTCATCATTCATCAACGGTAAAATATTGGCGTAATATTTTCTCTGAACTTTGCGCATCTTCCTTAAGAAAGATGATGTGGGTTTATTTGGAGGTCAGATGAGCTTGAGATTGGCTTCCTTGCCGGGTATACACAATCTTTTTGGTATTATTTTCACAATGCCCAACGATTTTACTTCCAGCTTGTTCAATGTAGTCATTAGCCACAACTTCCAATGTAAAGCCAGATTCCGGCACACCATTATTGATAATTTTCTGCGCAATTTGCTCTTTCACGCTTTCGCATGAAGCTTGTGCAGCAAGTGCAAATGGGGATAGGGTAAAGATCAATGCACTAAATAAAAGCGCTTTCTTCATCTTCATTATCATCACCTTATATTACGGTCTGATAGGCATACCTGTATTGCTGTCTAAACAACGTTCGGTATTGGGTTCCCAATAAGTATTTATATTGGTACTTTTCATACATGCATCACGAGCATCAATGGCTTTATCGAACTTGTCGAACTCTTTCTCGGCACGTTTATTAACTTTAGTGCGAAGATTCTTTGTTTCATCCCATTGTTCTTTACTTTGGCGGGCAGCCTCTTTACTTAAGGCTGTATCTCCACTGCCATTTACAGTGACACAGGTCCCACCGGAAGTGGAAGTGCAGGTTGCCGCCAATGCTGGCGTTTGCCATAACAAGGGTATTGCCAGAGCGATAGCTGGCATAGCTTTTAATATCAAAGAATTACAAATACTCATCTTTTATCCTCTTGAAAGTAGAGTGGGGCCAATTTATACCCTTCATCTTTCAAGCTGCTGCTTTGTTGGCTGCGCTCACTCACCCCAGTCACATAGTTATCTATGCTCCTGGGGATTCATTCACTTGCCGCCGCGCTGCAACCCGAAATCTATTAGGTATAGATGGCACAATAAGAAACTATCAGATAGATAAATTATAAGATAGCATTAAGATATTCAACAAATTATCAAGAAGAATGTAATTATTCATTTCTGTGCACACTAAGCCCGGCAAATGACTGGCAAACTGGCATCATTTCTAGTGTATTAATGTTGACATGAGCAGGTAAATTAGCCACCCAAAAAACAGCTTCAGTGACATCTTCAGCGGTTAATGCCTGCGTGCCATCATAGGTTTTATTCACTTTATCATTGTCGCCTTTAAAACGGACTAAAGAAAACTCAGTTCCACCAACTAAACCGGGTTCTATATCAGTGACACGGATATTTTTTCCCTGCAAATCTGCTCGTAAGCTCAAACTAAACTGTTTGACGAAGGCTTTAGTTGCGCCATAAACATTTCCACCGGAATATGGCCAACTTGCAGCGGTAGAACCGATATTAATAATATGCCCATGATTTCTTTCTACCATTCCAGGCAGCAGAATATGGGTCATATTGACAAGCCCTTTGACATTGGTATTAATCATTAATTCCCAGTCATCCAGGTTAGACTGATGAGCGGGTTCTAATCCAAGCGCTAAACCTGCATTATTGACTAAAATATCGATATGGCGGAGTGATTCTGGTAATTGTTCTATAACTTGATTGATAGCTGCCCGATCAGTTACATCAAGTTGAGCAAAGTAAAAGTTATCACCTAGTTCAGCTTTTAATTTTTCTAACCGTTCTTTACGGCGCCCAGTCGCAATAACTTTAGAACCGTTTTGAATGAATTTTCTGGCAATTGATTCACCAAAACCTGAAGTTGCTCCTGTCACAAAAACGATCATACAAAACCCCTTGTTTACTCTCATTGTTTCTACCTCGGTAGTAAATGGGGTTCTGTATTTTTAGTCAAGAGATGGTTGAAAAACTTTTAGTGATTTTCTTTTTATTCTTCCAGAATCATTTCTGGCAGAGGAAGTTGATCATTAATAATTGCATCCGCAATGCGGATTATATCTTCATCCAACGCACGATCAGTGAGCAAAGGAGGACTGATTTCGCGTACTGCGTGGTAAAATTTAGCGGTTTCAGGCGCAATTTCACTAATATTGCCGCGAAGATAAATAGCCTGACAAACGATCAGAATTGTCATTGAAACAATATTGCGTAATTTCTGCTCCATCTCTAAAACATCTTGAGCAGCATGAAGACCTAAACTGACAATATCTTGATTGTATTGTTCTGTAGCGAGGGTATGAATACCTGATGCAGCACAATCATGGCGAATTGCAGCAACTAAAGCAGTTTGAGAAAGTTGGACTCCTTTAAAACCTTGGTACATGCCGGGTGTCGGACTAAGTGAATTAGGTAATCCACGAGAGAAACGGTTATCCATCATCAGGGCTACAATGGCGTGAAGATGATTGGCGATTAAAGCAATATCCAGTTTTAATGCATCCATTGTCCGGGCAACATATTGTCCCATAAAATTCCCACCGTGTAGAACATCGCCATTTTCTGGATCTATCAATGG
This sequence comes from Photorhabdus antumapuensis, assembly GCF_020387775.1. Classification (NCBI taxonomy): domain Bacteria; kingdom Pseudomonadati; phylum Pseudomonadota; class Gammaproteobacteria; order Enterobacterales; family Morganellaceae; genus Photorhabdus; species Photorhabdus antumapuensis. The sequence goes on along the minus strand of NZ_JAHZMK010000024.1, from coordinate 206,151 downwards.
GTTATCATTAGCTGAGATAACTTCCCGTTCCAATATTTTTCGAGCGGTAGCTAAAGATTCTGGCACTATACCTAATATTTGTGGTGCACAACGAATTGAATAAACTTCCTGTAAGGTATCATTTAGTCGGGTAATTTCTTGATGATGACAAGCTTTATTGGCTTGTTCTTTAATCCCAGATAATAAGTTAATCTGAGTTGAACCTGCCAATAAATCACGTAATGCACTTGCCACCGCTTTTTGACCAGGATGATTTTTTACTTGTTGAATTCGCGCATCATAATGTTCATGAGATGCAAGTAATGCTTCAACAGCAAGGGCAATCGCTGAGATTGAGGCTTTAAATAGTTTTTCCAGTTTAATGATGGTAATTGCACTGATACCTGACATTACCCGCGTACCGTTAATCAGAGCAAGACCTTCCTTTGCTTTTAACGATAGTGGTGTCAACCCCGCATGTTTAATTGCCTCGGCAGCGTCAATTTCCGCACCCATATAATAAACTTTGCCGATACCACATAATGCTCGTGCGATATAAGATAGAGGAATTAAATCACCACTGGCACCCACTGAGCCATAGCGAGGAACCAGAGGAACAATGTCATGATTAATATGATCAACAATTGTTTGAGCAACAATTGGTCTAGTTGCGGACCAACCTTTGCAAACAGAGAGTAACATAGTAAATTGTGACGCTTTAATACAAGGTTTGGACATATAGTCCCCAGTGCCAGCAGAAAGAAAAGTTAACAGATTTTGCTGATGCTCTGAGATCTTCTCAAATGGCACAACTAAATTGGCATTCCCTCCAAATCCTGTATTGATTCCATATATAACCTCTCCTGAATTTAATTTCTCCTCTAATTTTTCACGGCCATGCGTCAAAAGATCAGTGATCTCCGTTGATATTTCTACTTTTTTTTGTTTTATCGCAATGTCATAGATATCTTCCAAAGAGATAAGGCCATTTTTATTAATAATAATGGTTGGCTGAACATCTTTAGCTTTCATTTTAATCTCCATATATAAGGATGGTAATAATATTTTGAAGAAACGAACACCCCTAAGGATACAAATTAGTATAGATATAAAATATAAAAAGTAGTCAACTAGAAATAAAATTAAAACAAATGGTTCGTAAAAATTAATTTACAAATCTAATGGAGGAGGTAATTGTAATAATGACAATTAATATATTTACAATTTGCAATTATTTGTTTTTACCCTTTGATAATAAATTGTCGGTAATATAAATGTCATTGACATAAATTTGAGTTGACCATTAACAATCAAACAAATAGCAATTATTTGTTTTCCTAAGAATACAGGCTAGAATGTAATTCATGTTACCATGCAAATAAAGTAATTGGAGTGTTCATCGAAAAATAAATTGATATCTAGTCGAGGTGATTTATGTCAAAAATAATCCAGACAGATTCTCTTAGTGAACAGTCTTATAAGATAGATAATTTCAATCCATCAACTGAAACGATAAATTTTAGTTACACATCGGGAAGAGCCGCATTACCAGTCTATAATAAATATGATATCCGAAATAAACCTAAAGTTTTTGGTTATTATACAGATTGGTCGCAATATGACGGTAGATTACAAGGAAATCAAGATCCCATTCGTCGAGGTAGAGGAATAGATTTACAGCACCTTTTAGATAATCCTTTTGCTTATGATAAATTAGTTATTGGTTTCTGTGGAATATTAGGTGATGAGGGCGAAAAAAAGCAGCAAATTAAAGAGCAAGCGCCATTATTTGCCCGCACCAATAATGGAGAAGTGACATTCACAGATGCTTGGGGAGATTGCCAATCTTATCAGAATTGTACTTATTCTGGTTGGCAAGATATCCAAATGCCAAGGGATTTTGATCAATCTAAAAGTATGGGCGTATTAGGCGGATTGGCTAAGGTTCAACAAGCTGCAAAAGCTCAAGGCCATGACCTTATTATGTCATTTAGTGTGGGTGGTTGGACCATGAGTAATGGCTTTTATAATATGGTCAGAGACGAAACACTAAAATCCTATTTCTGTTCGAGTCTAGTTGATATATTCCAACGTTTCCCTATGTTTACCGAAATTGATATTGATTGGGAGTATCCCGGCGTTGCTGGAAATGAAGGTAACATGTATGCGCCAGACGATGGCGATTATTATGTTAGTTTAATTAAAGATTTAACTGCCGCTTTTAAAGAAGCAGGGCGTTCAGATATAAAAATAAGTATCGCGTGTTCGGCGGTACCAGAGAAAATGGAAAAATCAAAAATACCTGAATTACTCCAAGTTGGATTATATGGTATTAACGTTATGACCTATGATTTCTTTGGTACTCCGTGGGCCGAAAAGTTGTTGCATCACACGAATCTCCGTAATTATCCTGGTGGTGAGAATAGTGTAGAAAAGGCGGTTGAATATTTATTGAGTCTTGGTGTGCCTGCATCTGCCATTAATATTGGTTACACCGGCTATTCACGCAATGCCAGAAATACGGTTATTGATAGTGATTCTCCATTATCCGGCAGTTATGATCCTGGTTATGTCCCGAAAAAAGAGCCGAAGATTACAACAACCGGTTCGTTTGAATCAGGGACAACGGAATGGTACGACACGATATATAATTATCTGGATTTGGAAGAAAATAGGGGAAGAAATAATTTTGACTTATATACCGATGAAATAGCAGACGCTGATTATCTCTATAATAAGGATAGTAAGTTGTTTATTTCTCTTGATACCCCTCGTTCCGTTAAAGCTAAGGCACAATATGCACTAGAAAAGAATCTGGGAGGAATATTTACATGGACCGCAGATCAGGATCGTGGTTTATTGGTCAATGCGGCTAGGGAAGGGCTTGGTTGTGAGTTAATCACGAAAAAAATAGACATGACACCATTTTACTTCAAGGGTGTTAATGTTGAGCCGGTCGATCCAGTTAATCCAGAGACAGGGAGTGATTACCCTGTCTGGGATGCAAATAGGGCATATAATGCCGGCGATAGAGTGAGTTGGAACAATCAAAATTGGGAAGCTAAATGGTGGAATAGAGGCACCGTGCCAGATGGTGCAGGAACATCTGATGCTTATCCTTGGGTAAAAATTGCATAATTAATTAAGCCAACAAGCCACCAGTATGATATCTGTACTGGTGGCGGATTGTTTTTGTAATAAGTGTATCTAGAGTAGTGGTATGGAATTTGTTCAGGTATGACAATTTACTCGGAATATTAACGTCGGTGTTGATAACCTTGGTATGTATTTTTTCTTCTTATGCTCAAATGCCGTTGTTTCAATGGTGGTATTGAAAAATGTATTACAGCGTTTTGAGCGCTGCGCAGTGAAATTCCAACAATCTCATTAGCATATGCACGCATTTGTTGCTCATAATCTGAAATTGCCTTGACTAACTCTTCGTGCCCGGACGCTACACCGGCAAGCTTCTGCGTGAGTAAAAGTGCGTCTCGCAGCGCTGTGTTTGCTCCTGAGCCTGTCATTGGAGTCATGTTGTGAATAGCATCTCCAAGTAATGTGACGGTGCTGGATTTCCAGGGTGGAAGGTGGGGCATGCTGCGTAAATGTATCGGAGATATGTTTTCCATATCACTGTATTTAATCAGAGTATGTAGGCTTGGGTCCCACGAAATCATACGCGATTGGACCAGATCGCAGAGGGCGTCAGCGGAAAAATCGGTGATATTGTCAGGAAAACTATCTGTTGCTGCTACGTAAACCCATACGATAAAATTATCGATTTCTGCTAAGGTGGCCTTTACATGGATATTAACTGGGGCACGCCACATAGAGATGAATAACCAGTCGGGGCTTTTAGGTACGATACTATTGGGTGTACCATCCAGGAAATTTTGGGGTAGCAAAGCTGTGAGAGCCGGGGTAAGACGCGCACGACCAATGACCATACTAACACCAACATCGAATCTTTCGATAAAGGGAAGGTACTGCTTACGTACTTTTGAATTGCTACCGTCTACACCGACAAGTACATCGACATTTTCGTGACTGTCATCGGCAAAGAAAATTTTAATACCACCGTTTTCAATATGTTCATAACGAACGAATGTTTTGTTCCATTGAATTATGTTTGAAAGCCCCTTGTTTAGTATTTCTTTCAGTTCAGTTCTGCTAATTGACAAACGTTGTTCGGAAATAATTTTTCCTGCCATTGGAGAAATACCGCCATGAACGGCGAGAAGACGCATACGTTCATTGTAAAATCGTGATTGTCCGCCAATATATCTTGATGCCTCCTTAAAGGTTAGCCAGTGTTCATCCGGGAGGCATTCTTGCAGTGCTTGCTTGCCGAATGTATTAATATGAATTCCATAACCGGGAAGTTCGAATGATGCAGCAGGGTTTCGTTCATAGATCGTCACTTTAATTCCATTTTTACGTAATCCATGTGCTAAACATGTACCACCAATCCCTGCCCCAATAATACCGACATGCATAATATTTCTCCTGCTATAGATATGAGAGATTCTGGCTAAATCGTAGTGATTATATCTATTCGATATTGTCTAATCACAGCCATGACTTTTTTATATCCTTCATCTTTCAAGCTGCTGCTTTGTTGGCTGCTTTCACTCACCCCAGTCACATAGTTATCTATGCTCCTGGGGATTCATTCACTTGCNNGAAATCTATTAGGTATATAGTATTTAAAATAAAAATATACTGTACATAGAAATAGAGCAAGAAAGCTTAGGGATTTATCTTGAAAAATATTTGGTAAAAAAGTTATGTGTCTGTTTATTAAATAATATTTAATTTTAGGGTTTAAATTTTCTAATTTTCATAAAATTAACACTTTATAGTGATATGATTATTAGTTTAATTTTCTGTCTGTTTTACATATTCAAAACAACATGATGGTAAATGATGTTTGTGTGAATAAATTAATATTCATCTTGTTTCTATTTTCAACTATTTAAGATATTTATTAATATGAAATCATTTCCATTCTAATTGAGTTTAAGATATTTTTTCCTAATTATGAAATATTTTATTACTCGTTGCCATGAATTTTATGAGGGTGACCTCTATACTACTATTTGTAATCTATTATTCGTGATCATGGGCTAGTAACACTGATTTGTCATGTTGTTCGGAGAAATAAATATGAGTAATCAGGACGTCAAAGCGATGTATAACCGATATCCATATCCCAGTTCTGCCATTGGGGACAATCTTATTTATGATATGGCCACGGTGGTAGGGCTTATATTTAAGCCGGATTATTTAACGGGAAAATATGTGCTTGATTTAGGGTGTGGAACGGGGCATCGTTTGGTAGGGCTGGCAAGTATGTATCCCGATACCCAATTTGTGGGTATTGATATGACGGACAAAGCATTAGAGGTGGCAGATAAGCTGATATCTTATCATCAGTTGGATAACGTCACGTTAGAAAATAATACGATTGAGAAGTTAACACGAGATAATCAATTCGATGTTGTTGTTTCTACCGGTGTTATCCATCATATGGAATGTCCACAAGAGGGTTTTTTAGCAGCTTCCCGTTCATTAAAGGAAGAGGGTATCGCGTTCATTTGGTTATACAACGCTATAGGAGAATATGAACGATTGAGGCGGCGAGAATTTTTGCAGATTTTTGTAAAACAAATTCATGCAGAAGAGTATTTTTTAAATACTGATTTAATGAATAAGCTGTGCGAAAACTTAAGTAGAAATCAATATGGCGATAGTACAGCTAATCACTTAGATGATAATGTTGATCAGGTTGCTGTTAATGTGGATGCATTTTTGAATCCTATCGTCAACGCATACAGATATGATGAAATATGCGATTTTTATTATAAAGCTGGCTTTAAGCGTGTGAGATGTTGTGGGTTAAATCGTGAAAACGGCAATAAGCTTTTTGCTGGATGTTGCGATCAATTCAATGATGAATATTTTCTTCAATCTCAAGATTTACTTTTAAATGAACAATTAAGTGAAATCTTTAATGCTCTTGATTATAACCAAAAGGTTCGTGCTATCGAGCTTTTATGGAAGCCAACCGGCATATCTTCGATTGGATTTAAATCTGAAAATGCCCAATCTTTTGTCAATGATTGGTTAAGAGAGGGAGGGGCGGAATAACGGTTATTCTCGGACAGTAAGTCAAACTTTAGTCAAATGAGTACCCGGCCAGAAACGTCCACTTTCGAGTTTCTGGCTATTTTGGATTGACGAATTAGAGTTAATCGTAATATTCCGGCGCCTTACGGAATGTTGGCCAGGCATCTGGATCGTGCCCGGTTACCACGATTGCATTTGTTCGTTTGGCTAGATGCCGTAGTTTTTGCACCGAACGTACGGTTTCAATGGTAGAGGTGAGAAACCCGGGCAATGCCCGTTCTTCCCAGTGGTCGCGGGTATAAGCGGCATCAATCGTTAACAGCAGGCTGCCACTGTTCGGCAGGGTGACCAGTAGTGATTGGTGTCCCGGCGAATGCCCTGGAGTAAATACTGTTTTTAAAGTGCCATCTCCGTAAACATCAAACATGTCATTGCGTTCCCCATCGAGAAATTCCCATTGCAGACCAGGGCGATCAAAATCCTTGCGGATGTAGCCACCAGCAGCAAACCAATCCGGGGTGTAGGCGTATTCATATTCACGTCGCTGTACGATATGTGTTGCGTTAGGGAAGCGTCCTATTGCGCCAGTGTGATCGAGATGAAGATGGGATTGCACTACATAACGGATATCTGCGGGATCGATACCCAACTTTTTCACTTGAGCTACACAACCTTCATCTTCATGCATCACCGGCCAGTAGGCTTTGGTGATAGTTCCCCAGTAGCCTTTGGGGTCAGTTGCGGTTTCAACGGCATTGCCACCGTCAATTAGCGTATGACCTTTAGGATGAGTAAGTAAAAAAAATGGAATCGGAATTTCATAATCGGCGCCGTTGCCTTGATTCATCTTGATGTAGTGAACCTTACATTTAATGGTTCCGGTTTGCAGCATATACAGGCGAATGTCTGACATAATGTTAACCTTTTGATTGGATTTGCAGGTAAGGCCGGATCGTGGATGCTAACATATGTCCCAAGTTGATTTTATCGACATCAAGTTCTACATGGGGAGGTCCGTGAGGCTAATCTTTGGGAGGATGAAAAAAAATTACCTTATGAAGGTGAAGAGTGATCAGAATAGTCCATCAGAGATCGTAATCACCCTTTTGACGTATTCGTGAAAAGGGTGATAAGACGCTATAGATTATGAATTTCATCGTGCTTCAATGTTATTTTCAAAGGATTTTAAGCTGGAATAATCGAATGTTCTAATTTCCTCGTTAAAACCGGTCACTTGTTCAGAAATAAGCTTTGTAATTGAAGAAGGCCCTTGTCCCATTGCTTTTTTCATTAAGATCCTATAGGGCAGAAGGCTTGCTCTGTCGGCAGAAGAAGGATTTTTACATCTATAAATCACTTGTTTCCCACGTTTTTCACGTTCATACCCAAAATTGAGAAGACCTAATATCTCTCTTGCTGTAACGATATGGTAGCCTTGCTCGTGATTCCATAAATTAGACGGGGCTTCTGCCGACATTAGATGAAAATCTGCATGTCTATGAATACCACCAAGTACCCAACAATCATTTATCACATCGGTCCATTTATCTATCATTAACATATTCCCCTGGGCGTTTGGGTTCCATGAATTCTCATTTTTCTTTAGGCCGAGTCCGAGAGGCTTAAATAATTTTTCCTGCCAGAGGTCGCCAACTCGACCAATTAGCATCGGCCCACTTGCTGAAAGGGCCTTCCGATAAACTAACCAGCAATACTCGGTTAGATCATTAAGATAATTCTTACGTCTTTGGTTGTTCAGGAATTGATTGGAAAGATTTTCATGAACAACATCCTTATCTTGTTCCCACAAGAATGGATTGACCTTCTTTTTGTAATCTAGCGACTCTAGATCTCGCCTTAATGTCAACATTGCATATTTCATATCTTATACTCCCAACCATTTAAAAAAATTATATTAAACAGTACTAATTTTTATAGCAGTTGTTTATGAATTAGTCCAGTTTTGTGATAATAACATCGGTTTATTGATTGAAGTATAGCTCGCTTCCATTGGCACCGGTGGCACTTGGCGCGTCACTGGCGCTTTCCAATGTAACCATAACCCCGTGTTTTTTAATCTGCTAAATCGGCATAACCTCTAACACCAAATTTTGATTTGGCTGATTTCACAGCATCTAAAACCGCAGCAGCCATGACCTCCGCCGCAAGCATACCAACAATATTCACCGATGAATCTACACCACCTGTTGTCGCTGCAAAAATAGTATCCCCGTCACTCATGGTATGAACGGGGTATATCGTCCTCGCAAGGCCATCATGAGCCATCTGGGAAACTTTTTTCATCTGACTTTTATTCATATTGGCGTTACAACAGATTATGCCAATGGTCGTATTTGTCCCCTGAGTGAAATTATTATCTTTATAATTTTTTAAAACGTAGGAAGTGAGATCGATAAGATGACCATTTTCATCACATGCACCCGCAATAGTTCTACCATTTTTAGGGTCTCTGATTTCACCAACAGCATTTACAACAACCATTGCGCCAATTGTCAGTCCCCCGGGTAATTTAACCGATGCGGTTCCAAGTCCACCCTTCATAGCTTTGTCAAAACCGGCCATCTTACCTATAGTGGCCCCGGCACCTGCACCGATATTTCCCGATGGAAAAGGGTTTACAGAAGCGTTTTGTGCTGCAAGATAGCCCATTTTAGCGTCAGGACGAACAGCAGGATCGCCAAAATTTAGATCAAAAATTATTGCGGCAGGAACGATAGGTACGACAGCGACACCGGTATCAAAACCTTTTTTTCTTTCTTCAAGATAGCGCATGACGCCAGAGGCGGAATCTAATCCAAAAGCACTACCTCCACTTAGCACCACTGCATTGACTTTCTGAACAGTGTTAATCGGATCTAAAAGCTCGGTTTCCCTTGTCCCCGGTGCAGAACCTCTGACATCAACGCCACAAACAGCTCCGTCGTCGAAAATAATTATGCTACAACCGGTTTGCTCCAGTTCATCTTCAGCATGTCCAACCTTAATACCCGCTATATCCAGGATTGTTCCATTTGTCTTATACATAAATGTCCACACCTTAATCTTTAAAGTAACTCATTACAGGTTTTAATGATTTTCGAAGTGAATCATAGCAAAGGTGACCAAACAAACTGTGATTTTTAGCAGAAACTCAGTTTGATAAATAAAAGGGGATATTTATCTATCAGTCAGAAAAGTTAATTTTTCCCATTTTTGAAAGGGGGGATCTCCGCTGCCAGCGTTTCGAGACTAACAGGAGATAGTGGAATGCGAGGGGATGGTATTGCCCAATGTTTGATATCGTGGAGAATGGCAGAACAGATTTTTCCCTGACAAGCGCCCATACCGCACCGTGTCGCCATTTTTGCACTATTCCAATCCTGAAATGGTTCAAGCTCGTTTAAACGTACGTCTTCACAACGGCAGATCAACGTATCGGGTGGAAGAGCCCGTGCGATCTCTTCATTCAATTTAAACGTCTGTGCTACCGCTGTTGCAAAATGCTGCCATTTTACTCGTTTTTGCCGCCATTTTTCTGCTAAGGCGCATTTACCACTTGCTGCAAACCCGGCAATAAATCCTTCACAAAGCGCAAGCTCACTGCCACCAATACCTGTGCATTCTCCCGCTGCATATACACCGGGTATAGTAGTCTGTTGCCACGCATCTACCTGAATATTTCCTTGTTCATCCAGTAAGCAACCAAGCAACTGTGCCAATTCCGTATTGGGCCTTAAACCAAAACCGCAAGCTAAACGCGTACAGGATAATTTCTGCTTCTGCCCTTTATTGCTGATATACACGCCAGTCAACTTGCCTTCTATCGAGGTTTCCACTCCCAACACCATACTGTTTTTGTAATAATTTTTGAGCGGCATGAGAGTGATAGCTTGATGCAACTTGTCTGGCCAGCGGAATAGCTGCAAGCCAAACGAAAATAAGCGGTATAAAGGCGCTTGTTCAATGATACCAACCACGTTCCCTCCCGCTTTTTTTACCGTCTCTGCAACCGCGAGCAAAAGGGGACCGCTACCGGCGATAACAACACGCTCACCGGTCATGGGAAGACCATTTTTTATCAGTGCTTGTAATCCTCCTGCCCCTGTGACACCCGGTAATGTCCATCTAGGAAAGGGAAGTAATTTTTCTTTGGCTCCAGTACAAAGAATGATGCGTTGGTAGTGAATCATTCGGTGCTTACCTACCGTTTCAACAATCACACATTGGCTGTCTACTGCAATCACTTTACAACCCGGTAAATAGACCAAGGCGTCTTCTGATAGTACCGCTAAATAACGTTTTGCCATCGGTGGCAATGTATAAGGCAATGTATGAAATGGCCCTTGACGCCAAATTTGTCCGCCTGCTCTGGGATTGTCATCAATCAGGATAACGGATTGTTGCCCTTGTACAGCAGCCTGTGCGGTAGCCAATCCCGCCGGTCCTGCGCCAACAACTAGCACATCACAGCGCAATACTGTAGAAGATGATGTTGCCATGTTCAGATCCTCTCGACTTTCATACCCATTTCACAAACTGTCTGGCATGCTACACGGCGGCGGCCATTGATCATCAAACGGCATTCCTGGCAGATCCCCATACCACAAAAAGGCACTCTCAATTGATGTGATACAGACATACGGCAATGCTCATCACCGGTATAAGCTAGCGCCGCCGCAACAGTAATCCCCGTAGGAACTGTGATCTGTTCGTCATCAATAAACAGAGCAATAAAGGGTGGTTTTTTGCGTATCATGGCAACCTCTGACGGGCCATAGCAGTGAAACGTGCAGGTTGGTAAGGCAATGGATCAATCTCCGTTTTTCTATTCAGCATCAATGCGGAGATGATTTTGGCGCTGCCCGGTGCGGTCGTCACACCTAATCCTTCATGGCCTACGGCCAGCCATAGCCATTCATAAGCAGGATGTTGCCCCAATAGCGGTAAACCATCGGGAGTCGCGGCACGAAAGCCAGACCAGCAACGTAAAATATTCATCTGACTAAGCTGAGGTAAAAAATAAAGTGTGCGCTGGAGCATAGAACGGAGTAGGGCGAAATCGATAGTGTGTTTTTCATTATGGAATTGGCGTGAAGATCCAATTAAGAGCTGACCTGTAGGGCGGGCCTGAACGTTAAAAGCGATTGATGTGCCATCTGAGGCATGTGTACTAGCGCTATATCCTAATTCCACCAATTGATGTGTGATGCAGGTAGGGTAACGATCGGTAATCGCCAATTGTCCTTTTTTAGGGACAATCGGTAATTCAGGTAACAGATGTGTGCTCCACAACCCATTTGCTAGCAATATTCTCGGTGCACAATATTTCTTTCCATCATGTAGTACAACGGTCTGAGGCTCTAAGGCATGCACTTGGCCTTTAATAAACCGAATCTTTTTATTACAGCTAGCAAGAAACCAGTGTACGACATTCGGTGCATAGACAATCCCATCTCCAGGAACACACAAACCACCGGCAATCCCACTCCTCACCATAGGTTCCATCTGGTGAATCTGTGTTGCTGTCATCGGAGTATTCCCAATACCATAGGAGGTAAGACGTGCGCTTTTTTCCTCAGCCAGTTCCATTTCATCCTCGGCATCCGCCAGCCAAAGCGTACCACATCTCCGCCATGCACAATTTTCTGGCATATGTGGGGTGAATGTTCGCCATATATCTAATGAGTAACTACTCAATGCCAATTCAGCAGGATTATCGTCCATACACACGAGATGCCCCATTCCTGCTTGTGTCGCCCCTTTACCACCATCATCAATCACCGCAACTCTCAAACCATCCTGTACCAACTGATAAGCACACGCGGCTCCAACGATGCCAGCGCCAACGATAATGACATCCGATATTTGGGGAGGAGTCATACATTTATCCCCCAGACAAAAGGATCGCTCTTGGCAATGATTAATTTATTATCACTGTAAACATGCGCTGTTCCCCGGATCACGGGGGCAATTTTCTGACCAACCCACTGATATTGGGCTTCAAAAACACGACCAATAATGCTGGATTGGCGCCAAATCTCACCCGGCTGCAATTTTCCATCCGCCGCCAAACAGGCTAACTTAGCACTTGTTCCCGTGCCACACGGTGAACGGTCATAGGCTTTTCCCGGACATAACACAAAATTGCGACTATCAGCATCGTTATCAGGAGCGAACAATTCAATATGGTCGATACACTCACCATTTTCGCCAGTGATCCCCGCTTGTGCCAGTGCTTGCCTAACTGCCCAACTGTATTGTGTGAGTTCATCAATATGGCAAGGGGTTAGCAACAGGTCATGCTGACCGATCAGAAAAAACCAATTTCCGCCCCAGGCAATATCTCCATTAACATCACCCACACCAGGCACGTTCACGGTGACATTTTGCTGATAACGATAAGAGGGGACATTATAAACAGACACTGTTCCATCCTTATGGAGTACCGCCTCTACAATCCCAACAGGCGTCTCAATTTTATATTTGCTGGGGGTTAACCAGCCTAGATGAGAGAGCGAGGCAATAAGGCCCATAGTGCCGTGGCCGCACATGCCTAAATACCCCACGTTATTAAAGAAGATCACTCCCATATCGGCGTCAGGTACAGTAGGCGGACATAAAAGTGCACCTACCAACACATCATTCCCTTTGGGTTCAAGAATGAGAGCTTTGCGCCAGTGATCAAATTCGGCTTCAAAGCGTTGACGCTGTTTGGCAATGGTTCCTTTGCCAAGAGATGGAAATCCCTCGATTACTGTGCGGGTGGGTTCTCCACCTGTGTGTGAATCAATGACACGAACAATCTGATAATCATGCTTATCTGCCATAAAGCCACCCAATTAACGTATTTTTAATAAATGGTGGCAGAGTATTTCGTTTGCTGCTTGATGAATTTCATACCGCAATATGCTGAAATCAGCACAATGAAAAAATTACTGAATTATCATAGAGGCACTCCAATAAAATAAAGATAATAAAGAGAAAAATTATAAATAAACCTGATGATGATTTCTGTTTTTACCAGAAAAATAATTTATAAATTAATCTATAAAATCAAACAGATAAATAAGAGTGGTCGGAATAACTTTCTGTGACAATTATCACATGAACACAAAATAGCTATTTTGTATATTGCTAATATGTCGAATCTGATATTTATCTTTTTAATCAAAGTAAATAACTAAGCACGAGTCAAAAATCCTATTTTAATGGTAATAGACTGGAGATATCGATGATGAATATATACCAGAACAATGAAAAAAATGGCATTGGCACAAATGGTCATGATGCTTGTAATGTTGAGTTTTTATCGGCACTGTGTAGTGGATTAGTTAATCACAAACCCAATAACCTGCAAGATATTCTCAATGCGGTTGCCTTAATTACACCATTGCTAAATGCGATTCCCAGTGTGGTTTTCTTTATCAAAGATATCAAAGCACGTTATCTAATTGCGAACCTTACGCTAGCCACACGCTGCGGATTTAAGTCGGTCTCTTCGCTACTTGGTAAAACCTCTTCCGAAATCTTTCCTGCTCAGATGGGCAGTTGTTATATCGAACAGGATTTACGTGTATTACATCAAGGGGCAATTATCCAAAACCAACTGGAACTCCATTTTTATCATGGACGTAAAGCAGGTTGGTGTATGACATATAAATTGCCATTGTATAATCAACATAATCAAATTATTGGTATGGCAGGAATTTCTCATGATCTGACGGAAGTTAAGGAAAATCACCCTGTGTACCAGAAGTTGGCTATCGTTGATGATTATATTCGTGAAAATTTTAATCGAACCATTCGTCTCGAAGAGCTAACTCATTTAACACGTCTCTCGGTTGCTCAATTGGAACGTTACTGTAAACGCATCTTTCACCTGACTCCTCGGCAGATGATCCACAAAATCAGAATTGAAAAAGCGTCTGAATTGCTGGCCACGGAATTACCTATCACAGATATCGCCTTGCAATGTGGTTATACGGATCACAGCGCATTTACTCGGCAATTTAAGGCATCAACTGGACTCACTCCCAGTGATTTTCGTCAGTCAATCTGGCTGGAGTAATTTGCCGTTTTACTCATACTTCCGTTCAGCTTTAAGTTTGCCATTCCTATTATGCTAATTTCGTCATTGTTCACTGCGAAAAGTGACAAGCTTCTCTGTCGCGAAATAGCCATCATTCAAGCAAAACCAATGAGTCACACTTTATTAACAAAATAAAAACAATTCGCATTTTAAATATCAAGTAAATAAATCAATGACAATCAAAGGATGAGGCTATGAGCAAAAAAAAGGTTAGCTGGCATGGTGTTTTTCCAGCAGTGACAACACAATTTAACTCCGATTTTTCCATTAATTTTGACGCCACACAGAAGGTAATGACGAACCTGATTAAAGATGGGGTCTCCGGTTTAGTCGTCAATGGTTCTGTGGGGGAAAACACGTCTCTGTCTATGAAGGAGAAGCGTGCTATCGTTGAACTCGCAGTAGATGTTGCTGGTGGGAAAGTTCCTGTTCTTTCGGGTATCGCAGAATTGACAACCGATAATGCGTGTAAAATGGTCTCTGAATGCCGTCAGGCAAGTGCTAATGGGGTGATGATCATGCCACCTCTGATTTATACGCCAACACCGAAAGAAAATAGGGCGTATTTCCGTACAATTGCTACCTCCACCGATTTACCCGTCATGCTATATAACAATCCTCTGCTGTATAAAAATGATATTACGCCGAAAATCCTGACGTCTCTGGCCGATTGCGAAAATATCGTTGCATTTAAAGATTCATCAGGCAATACCCGTCCTTTTAGTGATATTCCCAACGAAACAGGCGATCGCTTCATTCTTTTTGCTGGTTTGGATGACGTCGTTTTAGAGTCAGTTGCAGTGGGTGCGGAAGGTTGGATTTCAGGTATGTCGAATGCTTTTCCACGGGAAGGGGAGACTTTATTCCGTCTGGCTAAACAGAAACGTTATGAAGAAGCTCGGGAATTATATCGCTGGTTTATGCCTCTGTTGCATTTGGATTTCCGTCCTGATTTGGTGCAATGCATCAAGTTGTGTGAAGAAATGGTTGGCCGTGGTAGTGCTATTACTCGTCCACCGCGTTTACCACTCGAAGGGGAAACATTGGCGGAAGTCTGCGCTGTTGTAGAAAAAGCTCTCGCTCATCGTCCTTCACTGCCTGATGTCGGTCTCTGAATTGGGCTGTAACCGTTTCTGATACCCTGGGAGGAATCGCTATGTTGGTAACACATTCAGGTATGCAGTTTATTGGCGGTCGCAGGCAAGCAGAGGGAGAACGCTGTTTGCATAGTCGACGAGCGGTGGATAATTCACCAATAGGTTGTGCGTTTTATCAGGCTACACGACATGAGGTCGATCTTGCCGCCCAAGCAGCAGCCGATGCATTTACACGTTATAGCCAAACATCGCTGGAAGAACGTGCCGTTTTTTTAGATAAAGTGGCCGATGAAATTGATGCTCTTGGTAATGACTTCATTGCCCTTGTATCAGAAGAAACGGCTTTGCCTCTAGCCCGGCTTCAAGGTGAACGGTCGAGAACGAGCGGGCAAATGAGGCTGTTTGCTATGCTGTTACGCCGTGGTGATATTCATGCTGCCCGCATTGATACTGCGCAACCTGAGAGAAAACCGCTCCCTAGAGTTGATATTCGCCAGTGCCATATTCCTCTAGGCCCTATTGCGGTTTTCGGTGCCAGTAATTTCCCTTTGGCTTTTTCAACTGCTGGTGGTGACACGGCGTCAGCGTTAGCAGCGGGCTGCTCCGTTGTTTTCAAAGCACATAGCGGCCATATGGCTACCGCCGAAATTATCGCAGAAGCCATTGAACGCGCTATTATCGCCACACAAATGCCCGTAGGTGTATTCAATATGATTTATGGCAATAGCGTGGGGGCAGATCTAGTCAAACACCCAATTATTCAAGCCGTTGGTTTTACCGGTTCACTCGCTGGTGGACGCGCACTGTTCGATATGGCGATGCAGCGACCACAACCTATTCCGGTTTTCGCTGAAATGTCGAGTATCAATCCGGTCATTGTGCTGCCAAACGCCTTAGCACAGCGGGGAAAACAGATTGCCCAAGAATTGGCAAATTCATTCACATTAGGTGGCGGTCAGTTTTGTACTAAGCCAGGAATAATCTTGGGTATTCGTTCGCCAGAATTTAATCAATTTATTACTCAATTGGCGCAGGAAATCACTCTTCGTCCGGCACAGGCAATGCTAAACCCAGGCACATTACTCAGCTACCAAAAAGGTATTCATCAACTGGATGATGAACCCTTAATGACCCGGTTAGCCATTGGCGAACATCATGAAAATCAGGCAAGTGCAATGCTGTATCGTGCAGATATTGCTTTGTTGTTGAGTAAAAGTGCCCTGTTACAAGAGGAAGTTTTTGGCCCTGTTGCTATTGTGGTTGAAGCCGAAAACCAGTATCAACTTTTACGCGCAATTGACTGTTTGCAGGGGCAGCTTACCGCTACCTTGATTGGTGAGCACGGTGAATTAGCGAATGCGCATGAGCTTAGTCGACGATTACAAAACATAGCGGGCAGGGTGGTTGTTAATGGCTACCCAACAGGCGTTGAAGTATGTGATGCCGTGGTTCATGGTGGGCCTTATCCGGCAACTTCAGATGCGAGAGGGACTTCCGTTGGCACACTGGCCATCTGGCGTTTTCTGCGCCCGGTATGTTTCCAAAACTATCCCGAATTCTTACTTCCACCCGCACTTCAAGACCATAACCCGTTAAATATTTCTCGATTAATTAATGGGGTGATGAGTAGGGAAGTATTGTAAATCAAATAAGAAACAGAAAAGGGCGAATAATTATGGCGCTATACGAAGCCTCTTCACGGCCAAAATCCGATTCAGGGCAGGGTAAATTTAAGAAACAGTTAACACTCACGGATTTAACCTTCATCGGATTAGGGGCTATTTTTGGTTCTGGCTGGTTATTTGCGGCCAGCCATGTGTCTGTTATTGCCGGGCCAGCAGGGATTTTTTCCTGGGTGATTGGCGGTATCGCTGTGCTTTTACTCGGCATTATTTATTGCGAACTGGGTGCGGCACTGCCGAAATCAGGGGGCATTATCCGTTACCCGGTGTTTTCTCATGGTGAGCTCATGGGATATTTAATGGGTTCCATCACCTTAATTGCGTTTTCCAGCCTAATAGCCATCGAAGTCGTCGCAGCTCGACAATATGCGGCGGCGTGGTTCCCATTTCTCAGTCAGCCGGGTTCTGGTGATCCGACTCTGACAGGCTGGCTGGTTCAATTTATCTTATTAGCATTTTTCTTTTACCTTAACTACAACAGCGTGAAAACCTTTGCGAAATCCAATAATATTATTAGTGTTTTCAAGTTTATCGTTCCGCTGCTCGTCATTATTATCCTGTTTAATTATTTCAATCCGAATAATCTGCAAGTTCACGGATTTTCTCCTTTTGGGGTATCGGGTATTCAAGCGGCGGTTTCAACGGGGGGTATTATCTTTGCTTATCTTGGCCTAACGCCCATTATTTCCGTTGCTGGTGAAGTGGAAAAACCTCAAAAAACAATTCCTATTGCCCTCATTCTGTCTATTTCACTGTCTACGATCATTTATGTTTTATTACAGTTAGCTTTTCTTGGCGGGATACCTTCTGATCTACTCTTTGGTGGCTGGAACAACATTGGGCAATATTTTTCACTGCCGTTTCGTGATATAGCCTTAATTCTCGGTGCGGGGTGGCTCGCTTTTTTGGTGGTATGTGATGCGGTAATCTCTCCAAGTGGTACCGGGAATATTTATATGAATGCCACTCCCCGTGTAGTCTATGGTTGGGCAAAAAGTGGGACGTTATTTAATGTGTTTACCCATATCGATGAAAAATCGGGGATACCACGTCCTGCACTCTGGTTGACATTTATTCTTTCTGTTTTTTGGACATTACCTTTTCCTTCATGGGAAAAACTCATCAGTGTTGTTTCTGCGGCGTTAATTTTGAGCTATGCATTAGCGCCAGTAACCGCTTCTGCCTTACGTCGTAATGCCAAGGAGATAAAACGTCCTTTTTATGTTAAATGGCTTGCGATCATTAGCCCACTTTCTTTTATTATTTCCGCCTTCATTGTTTACTGGTCCGGTTGGAAAACCGTTTCTTGGCTGCTTGGATTACAGATTGTCTTGTTTTTTATCTATTTGTTATTTAAAAATAAAGTCCCGATAGGTAAAGTGAGCCTGCGCCAACAGATAACCTCTGCTTTGTGGTTGATTGGTTTCTACAGTGCCATGATCATTCTGTCCTATTTAGGCACATTTGGCGGTAAAGGCATTATTCCTGCGCCTTGGGATATCGTTGCAGTGGCAGTGATGTCTTTAATTGCCTTCTATTGGGGAACCTTTAGTGCTTTACCCAATGCTATTTTACCAACGGAGGATGAGGATTAGTGCTAATTGCATTTGATTCTGGTTCGTCTGGAGAAACGGTTAACGTGAATCATCATTGATGATAGTAGTCCGTTGACGGCTAGGGCCAGTAATAACGATTCCGGCCAGATTCTCCCTACAAGTGCATTGGTTCGCCTAATGTATATTATGTTAAATAATTTTGATAAACATGAAAGCAAAAACGAAAACATATCCGTTAACCCCTGCTGCCATGGACTTTTAGTTAATCTTCGGTATATAGTATGTATATACTTGATTGCATGAAAAACCCGATAGTATATGCTTTATATATACTCAACTTCCTGTATAGGAGTCTACCATGACAGCAATGACCAAAGGCCGGGAAACCAAAAAATTTCTTTTCAAACTCCGCGAACGTGATAGTGAGTTTGGGGTAAGTGAATCAACCTTCAACCGTTTAATGAGTGAGCTTTCACTCAATCAAACCGAGTTGGTTCATAAAGCGCTAAGAGATCTTGCAAAAAAAACGATACCGGCATACGAGCCGGATGACGGCCCTCTGACCGATCAACAGATTGCTGCCATTCGAAAAGCATCACCAGTCGGCCATCTTACCCTGAGCGAATTTGGTTCTCCGCTGTTGGGGGATGAATAATGCAATTCCGCTTTAAACCCCTGCCGGTAGCCGGGGATATCGTGTGGTGCCGATTTCCTTACGAGATTGGCACACCCGGCCTGAAACCCCGCCCGGCATTAGTATTAAAAGTCTTTCACGATGAACATGCGGTACTTGTCGTCTATGGAACCACTAAGAAAACTGATCGTGTTTATCCGGGGGAATTTTTGATTGGGCCTGAAATTGATGGATGGGAAATTTCAGGGTTATTAATGGAAACTAAGTTTAATCTGGGGGCCAATGTCGCAATTCCATTTGACTCTGACTGGTTTTCGGTGGCCCCTTTGATTTTCAAAAATACCCCCCTACCTAAACTTGGTTCGATACCTCCGCTGGCCATTCCATTGTTGCAACGAGCGTATAAAAAACTACAATCTAAATAAACATGAATGAGAGCTGGTGACACAAAACACTATTTGGAGAAACAATGTTTAGATAAAAAATTATCAAAATAACCTACTCCATCCGCCATATCCCTTTTTTACCTACCTTCGAAAAACGTGATGTGATTCTAGTCAAAAAACTCGACAGAGTTTTGGCTGTGATACTGCCGATATGGTTCAATTGATAAAATAATTTGATGAACAAGGCGTTGCCGTAAAATTTCTGGATGACGGTGTCAGTACAGAAAGCGAAATGGGAAAAATGGTCGCCACTATTTTGATTATGTTAATTAATTTAATGTAAAGGAAAGGATGATGAGACGAAAAACGGGTTTTTTCTTTGATGAACATTGTTTTTGGCATAGTACTGGCGTGCATGTAACGACGCTGCCGGTCGGTGGTTGGGTTCAGCCCCCTTCTGGAGCTGCACATGCTGAATCGCCGGAAACAAAAAGGCGGTTGAAAAATTTGATGGATGTATCAGGCTTGAGCCACTCTTTGCACCTTTCTTCGGCATCGCCTATTGATGAGAAAACACTACGTAAAATTCATCCGGAAGAGTACCTGAAACGGTTTAAGCAACTCAGTGATAATGGTGGAGGAATGCTTGGTATAGAAGCTCCTCTGGGACCGGGAAGCTATGAAATTGCTAAGCTCTCAGCCGGCCTTGCTTGTGCTGCGGTAGAAGCCGTGCTTAGCGGTGAGCTTGATAATGCTTACAGCCTTTCTCGACCGCCAGGTCATCATTGTTTGCCTGATAAGTCCATGGGATTTTGTTTTCTAGCAAATATCCCATTGGCAATTGAACAGGCAAAAGCGCGTTTTGATTTAAAACGAGTTGCGGTCATTGATTGGGATGTTCATCACGGTAATGGTACTCAGCATATTTATTGGGATCGTTCTGATGTTTTGACCATCTCGATACATCAGGATGGCTGTTTCCCTCCAGGATACAGTGGTGAAGATGATATCGGCGAAGGTGAAGGG
Organism: Photorhabdus antumapuensis; assembly: GCF_020387775.1. NCBI lineage: Bacteria > Pseudomonadati > Pseudomonadota > Gammaproteobacteria > Enterobacterales > Morganellaceae > Photorhabdus > Photorhabdus antumapuensis. Next base: position 185,573 of record NZ_JAHZMK010000024.1, on the reverse strand, counting down.
ACAGGTTATAACTTGAATATCCCATTATTTGCTGGAGCTGGACATAATAGCTATATCTATGCAATGACACAGATAGTACTTCCTGCGCTTGAACGTTTTAAACCGGAACTGATTATTGTTGCCTGTGGCTATGATGCGAATGCGGTGGATCCTTTGGCAAGGATGCAGCTCCATAGTGAAAGTTTTCGGGAGATGACCCAGCTAGTGCAACAGGCAGCAGAGAGTTTATGCGCCGGAAAACTAGTCGTTGTTCATGAAGGCGGGTATGCGGAGTCTTATGTACCATTCTGTGGATTGGCGGTACTTGAACAGATGAGCGGCATTCGTACTGAAGTTAAAGATCCAATGTTAGATTCTATACGTTTGCAGCAACCAAGAGCTGAGTTTGAATTATTTCAGCAACAGCAGATTGATAAACTTAAAGAAAAATTCGGTCTTTGAGCTTTGTTGCGTAGGTTTGCTCCACGTAACTTGGGAGCAAACCTATAAGGCTAATAAGGGGCGTTCCCGAAAAGTCTCACCTTCGGCTCAATGAAATATTGTTACCCCCCTCTCCTGCTTCCATGAATGAATACACTGGTATTTTTTCGAGGCTCATGTTTTTATTGGGTAGTCACATAATTACGATGAGAGTACTTATTCAGAAATATTATACTTAATAGATATAGCATCTGAGGGCAATAATTATAGAAAGAATTTTTTCACTATGATTATTTTGAAGAAATAATGAGGGAAAATGTTTTCTTTTAATCAAATTAAGATCATCCAGAGTCAGGATAGTTGACATTATTACCAGAAAATCCATCCAGTGTGAGTGAGCAAAATATAAGCGCATTTCTTGTTCTCTCAATTGTCAGTGCCGACTTCCCCTTATTTAAGACAGCCCTAGGTTGCTACATTTATAGATTTCAATCCCTATAAATATGTGAGATAAATCATAAATTCCAGAAAGGTTAAATATACTGATATTCAAGATAGTTTCATGGGAAATTATAGAACAACAAATTATCATTATATATTAGATTCGCCATTTTTAATTTCTGGTACTATTATGATAAATGGAAATTAGGTTCCCAACCTAATCCAATCTAGGATGAAAAATATAAGCAGTTTTTGAATTTTAAAATTGTAACATCATCGATGTGATGATTTAGGTTTTGTATGCGTTATCACATATGGTTTTGTAAGTAATATGTTTAAATATGTAAATTCTGAAACTATTTAAGGAGAATTTTTATGTTCAAGAAATTATTAACAGTTGGGGTATTAGCTGCGAGTATTGCATTAACTGGAGGAATTGGAACAGCATTAGCAGCGAGTTGTCCGGGACAGGACGTAAGCGTAGCAGGGGCAGATAGCTTGGGCTTGAAGTATGCTAGAATTGTTGTTAATCCTTATGACAATTTTGCTAATGTATTTACTCGGTATGAGTCTGGCGTTGGTAAAACGATTACATGGTATTTTAAAGGGCGTTATGGATCTTGTGATTATAATGGAAGTACCGCTTACGCCGCTTATTATGAAGGCAGAGAAGTTTAAAGTTTTACCAAAAAGCCTCTAATAAGAGGCTTTTCAGAGCATGGATTGAGGTTCAATCGCTTAATTCGATTGCATAGCAATTCAAAATAGCTTTCTGATGAACAGACAATTTTCAATGCTTGTAAAATAAGCACTTCATCGGAACCAGTTTCTTTTCAAATCTAAGCGTCAGATTGGGTCTGAGCTATACATTTCAGGTGATACTAAGACATTATGTTTTTTTAATATCTCTTTAACTCTATCTTTAGGGATGGAATACGAAGTATTGCCATTTCTCCCAACCATTTTTTTGGCGGCGATCATAGCATTAATTATTGCTTCTTCTGTTGCATTTATTGTTGCTTCATACAAAGGATCTAGTTTGTCATTTGGCAGTATTTTTATTGCTCTTACAGCCTTTCTAGAGAATGCATCATTATTTGCGGTCGAAAATGCAATAAATATTTCACCGCTCGTATTCCTGGCTACCCCACCTACTTTTGCAAGCCCAAGAGATACTCTTTTCGCTATTTTTTCTAATTGGTGAGGAGCTAATGGCGCATCTGTGGCTACCACTGCTATTATAGAACCGGCATCCTTTATTTTTTTCTTGTTACCATGATATATCGGATAGAGATCCTTTATTTCTTTACCAACTGGAATCCCAGAAATAATCAAGTCATCCCTATCACCAAAGTTGCCTTGAACAAGAACGCCAACAGTGTATCCTCCATCTTTTTTATCTAGAATTCTTGATGAAGTACCTGTGCCTCCCTTAAACTTAAAAAGGTTCATTCCAGTTCCGCCCCCGACATTACCCTCTTCTATCGTTCCTGATTTAGCGCTATTCAACGCATGATATACATGTTCTTTTTTTACATGCATACCGTTTATATCATTTAATATTCCATCCCATGTTTCTGCAACCACGGGTAATAACCAAAATAAATCATCTTTTAGTGGTGATGTTAAATTATTATCAATCATCCAGCTAATTGTTGAATCTCTAACAACGCCAACACTATGAGTGTTGGTTATTAATATCGGCGTTTCTAAGAAACCACTTTCTTTGACCCATTGATTACCTGTCATATCTCCATTTCCGTTTAAAGAGAATGTACTGGAAAATACCGGGCTAAATTTCTTTCCTCTTGGCAATATAGCTGTTACGCCGGTTCTTATTGGGCCTTTTCCAACCTCTAGCTTTCCATCGCCTTCTATTATGGTTGAATAGCCAACTTCTACACCACTAACATCTGTAATCGCATTATATTTCCCCGTTACTCCAGAGAAAGGAATGCCTAAATCCCTTGCTCTAATCTCATTGGCTAAAGAATTAGAAGCTATCACTGTCGATAGAGATAAAATTATAATATTTAATGTTTTCATAACTACTCCTTGTTATACAAAATTAACTCGAAGGTTTAAAATTCAGAACATGAAAATCCAATATGAAAGGGATTCGTTTTTGGCCAATCGGTATACCCTTTTGCACCATTACCGTAATTATATTATTTAGGTTTACAATTTATTGTGATATTCCGCTGATATTTAGCAGGGAGTAAGTTCATGATTGGACGCTTCACGCAGTTGAGTTTCTTATCTTGGATAAGCACCAATACCACGATCATAGTGACGCTCACCTATCAAGTGAGCGTCAAATTCATTCCCCTTCCTTAGTCAATGTAATGTAGTACTTCACTAACGGCGTCAAAAAGACGATCCAAATCGGCTCGTTCAGCATTGAACATCGGCCCAAATTGCAGCGTATCGCCGCCAAAGCGTACGTAAAAACCCGCGTTCCAAAGCATCATGCTGGCATCAAAAGGACGTATAGCGGCATCACCGTCACGGGCAGCCAACTCAATTGCCCCCACCAAGCCACAGTTGCGGACGTCAGTCACATTTGGACAGTTTCCGAGAGAATGAAGAGCGGTTTCGAAATGGGGAGCAAGCTCAGCAGAACGCTGGATAAGATGGTCTTTATCCAGCAGGTCCAAGGTTGCCAACCCGGCAGCACAAGCAACGGGGTGTGCCGAATAGGTATAACCATGACTAAACTCCACGGAATGTTCCGGTAGTGGCTGAGACATAAAGGCTTCATAAATTTCACTGCTTGCCACTACGCCTCCCAGAGGAATGGCGCCATTGGTAATTTGTTTGGCAAAGTTAAGAATATCTGGCGTCACACCAAAATATTCAGCACCGGTCCAGCGTCCCATGCGACCAAAGCCGGTAATAACCTCGTCAAAAATCAACAAAATATTATGTTGATCGCAAATTTCACGCAGACGCTGTAGATACCCTTTGGGCGGAATAATCGCACCGGCGGAACCGGACACAGGCTCGACAATAACTGCCGCGATATTGGAGGCATCATGCAGTTCGATCAACTTGAGCATCTCGTTGGCCAATTCCACGCCGCCAGTTTCCGCCATACCTGGCGTAAATGCCATATCGGCCTGTAGCGTATGGGATAAGTGATCTACATCCATCAACTGTCCGAACATTTTGCGATTGCTACCAATTCCCCCCAAACTAGTACCTGCAATGTTGACGCCATGATAACCAAGTGCACGGCCAATCAGTTTGGTTTTCGTGGGCTGGCCTTTTACACGCCAGTAGGCTTGTGCCATTTTGACTGAGGTGTCTAAAGTCTCAGAACCTGAACTGGTGAAAAAGACGTGATTGAGATCACCTGGTGTTAAATTGGCAATTTTTTCTGCTAGTTGAAACGACAAGGGATGACCGAACTGAAAGCCTGGTGAGTAGTCGAGGGTGCTCAATTGAGCAGCAACAGCTTGCTGAATTTCTGTCCGGGTATGCCCTGCTCCACAGGTCCAAAGACCGGACAGACTGTCGTAAATCCGGCGCCCTTTATCGTCTTTTAGCCATTGCCCTTCGGCAGCAACGATGAGGCGTGGATCGCGTTGGAAACTACGGTTGGCAGTGAATGGCATCCAGTGAGATTTTAGGTTTAACGATTCAGAAAAATAGGTTTCGGACATAGTTAAGTTCCTCTCATAAAAGTAAAATTTGAGTTTAGTTCAATTGCTCTGTTTTCGCCAACAATAACTGTTTCTTATAGATTATAAATATACCTAATAGATTTCGAGTTGCAGCGCGGCGGCAAGTGAACGAATCCCCAGGAGCATAGATAACTATGTGACTGGGGTGAGTGAAAGTAGCCAACAAAGCAGCAGCTTGAAAGATGAAGGGTATAGGTTATTTAAGTTTATTCTGTAAAAACGTTGGGCATATTTAACTACGTGTTTTAATCTTTTATTTTTATCCGAAAATTCAACTTATTTTCTGCTGTCAAAGTAGAAAAATAGAATGGATTGTAATATAGGGCGAAAAATCCGCCCTATAAATTATAATAAGATGAAAAAATTCATTTTATCATGTTTAGATCGTAATCTTATAACTCTGGATGTGATGTTCTTCCTCTTCATAGTCCAACGCTTTCTTGGTTATATCTAACAGATGTTCATTATTTTTATTACTTCTTAATATGCCCCTTCCTCCCTCTTTTAAGGCATAAATGAACTCAAGACCAGAGTCAACAATCTTTATCTCTTTCAATTCAAAATTCTTTTGATACAAGTAACTCACTATTTTTTGCTGTAAGATCGGCACTAACATCTTGTAAGTAAATCCGGCTACAAGGGTAATAGCTGCACTTATATACCAAAGGGTAGGATCTTCAACATTAGATACTCTTTTTTCCTGCTTAGAGTCATTCTCACTATAATTTTTTTGGACCAGTTCAATTAAAGCAGCATGAGATGCAGTTAAATCAATATGGGCAGAAATTAAATTTTCCACTAATGAATTATCATGGAGTGACGGTGAGGGCTTGCCAGATTTAACTTCCCACTTTCCTTGAGTCGTATAAATAACGGTACACTCCTTTCTTTTATCAAAATCTTCTTCAGTGATCAGTGCGGAATCACTAGATACGTCACTCATTTTGATAAGCTGGTTCTCAACGTATTCTCCAGTTTTAATATAAAATCTTATCTTAGGCTGAATATGGTATGTGTCGTTAGGTGATGGGAGCCAGGAGTAGCCAATAAAACCCTCTCCTGATTCAATACCAAATGTAAGACAGCTATACCACCGATTAATTTCTTGTTCTGTCAGGTCAAAACCGTTTATTTTAATTCCAACTTGGTTAGGTTCAGTTTTCTCACTCAACTTACTTAAAGATGGGTTTATATGTTCGTTGCTAGAATCAAATTCTACCTTCCATATGTTACCTAATTCTATATCTTTAAGAGAATGAGTAGATATTTTTGAGCTAATACCTACTACTTTGTTGTGTGAACTCGCCTTCAATTTAAATTCAAGAGGAATAATAAAGGAGTTTTCGTCTCCCTTTATGTGCTTAGATAATGTCATATAAGTTGATGAGTTAGCAAACACCTTATCACTTACTTCTGATTGTGGTTCACTAAGAAAACACCAAAACTTTTTCTTTTTATCTTGCTGGTTGATGATATAAATCTTGTATTCTGTTGACATAATTTCACCTATAAGTCCATAAATGAATATTAGGGTTATGTGATTAGCTTATAAATAACATGTTCAGGTTATTTATGTTTGCCGTGATAATAATATAAATCTGTCGCAGCAATTAATTATATTGCAAAGATAGAAGCGGTTTCTATAAATCAAAGCTGCTATAAAAAAGAGTAGTACAGGGAATTTAAAAAACCAATTTTACTTAAATAATATAAATTAATCATGTCGTTATTTATTTTATTATAAGCTAACAAGTTTTGTTATTAAAAGATATGGGACTGGCATTTGGTCTGGGAGGTTAAATTGTCAACAATATGATTATATTTAAGATTGTTTATAAGATACATGCGTATGGTTATTATCGGTGTTGTAATAGTGAATACTTGGTTATATTTTATATATAAAAAATAGCTTCTCCATATTCCATATTATTTTGTAGGATGTTTTGTTGAAAAGCATCATCTGTTTCGGGCCAATTTGATAAAAAACGCTTAACCGAGTGATACCGCAGGGTATTCCAGGCAGTATTCGGGTAGCATGATTTCCATGTAGTCCAGGAGAAATGGTTTTCCTGGACTGATTTATTCACCAAAGCCGGAGATGAGGTTTTATTTGCGATACTGATCTCACACCTGCATAAGTATCTTTGGGTACCTTTTTTAAAACTCAGAGCTGACCAATAAAAGGTTCAAGGATTTTAACCGACTCAGTTTCGCTTACATGAGCTGATGTTGCCATTATAAGTGCTTTATTAAATTCAACTAATTTCAGGCAGGTATTCATACGTTGTGATGAATCTAATCTACTTAAGAGGTTTCGATCTTGCTGATATACAGGCAAGTCAATCTTTGCATTTGAAGCACCTTCACATTTACTATTCTTAAAATACTTAATAATACTATAGCTAGTTACATCACGAAGAGTATCTGTGGATTTATTGTAATTATATGTAGTGCCCTTGTCCTTACTGAAATCGTACATCATGGTAACTAAGGCAATTGAGGGTATTTTCACATCCTGATCGGAAAAAATTTTCTCCCGCCATACTTTTAATATTTTTCCTGAGCGATTAATTATCTCTCTTTTGGGTGTTTTTTTACTGAAAACACTATCAAGTTCAGAGTATAGGCTCAGACGTTCTGAACGATACCATTCTGATGTGGCAGCATCTTGTCCATAGTTCAATTCAGAACACCTTTTATAGATAGAACATAAAGGTGTTGATTTGTTCAGAACATTGAAAAATGCAATATCGATATCTTCTGTACGGTTACTTAAATTTACTACGGGAGTCTTGATAGTATAATTATATTTACTACCAAAAACTTCTTTGAATGCATTGACAGCATCAGCCTTTAGTTTAACCGGGCTAAGTCTGTCCATAGAGTCGCCATTGTTGTATTTATAAACAAATGCAATGTCAAGATCCGATGAACTAGCCAGAGCCATTCCATAAGCTAAACTTCCCTGAACCTCCATACCAACCTTTGAAAAAGTACCATATTTGTCCCAATATTTTGGAGAGTACAACTTGTCAACAGATGTGCTATACAGCTCGTTCCCAAGTTTATATAGTTGCTCTTCTGTACTTTTTGGTAATGAAATTTTATTTTCAAAATTAATCATTCTCGTTTCCTGAATTGCTCCCATAGAAAGCGAGGAGAAAAAAAATAATGTGACCGGAAATAAAGGAAAAAATTTATTATCCATATATATTCCTTAAGTTTAGTTAGTAACTAGATAGTTTTGAATGGTAGTGGATTTGTTCCTATGTTTTATTGAGTATTCCAATGTTCCAACAGTAATTAATTCAATAGTGATTAATTCAATCCATTCATTATAATTTTGAAACGCCCATCACATATAAACAGAGTTTTTAGAGTCTTGCTGTATATACCCTTCATCTTTCAAGCTGCTGCTTTGTTGGCTGCTTTCACTCACCCCAGTCACATCGTTATCTATGCTCCTAGGGATTCGTTCACTTGCCGCCGCGCTGCAACTCGAAATCTATTAGGTATAGATATATTTATAGAGTGTTGGTTTCGAATTAACAAATCTGTTCTATGGTATTAGCATTTTTTCCTCATACATCGTTAATATATCCATCAAGAAAGGGCGTTTTCATTATCAAATAACGTGGATTTATTATCATTTAATCTTGGTTTGATGTCCGGATAGAATTATTTAATGTGGGTTCAAAATCATTATTGGTGACTTATTAATGCATTTGGGAATAGCTGGTCTATATCAAGCCAAATGGACTGACCGGATTCAGGAGGAATGGAAACGATGCACCCTGATGAATTTATTTCTGACCTGTTTGATCTTAATCACGCAAAAGCGTTAGCCGCAGTTCAAACACAACGAATAGCCTTAAAGAACCCGCCGGAGTTTTTGGAAATGTTGCTGAAACTGGGTTTACCTATGACAGTTAAGGCACTGAAAGGATATAAATTCATAATATGATTCTGTCGGAAAACATCTGTTTTCCGACACTGCAAATGCACTTCCTGAGTTATCTAATTAGAAATTGGGGCTGATAGCTCTTTCTTTAGATCGTGATGGTGCCATTGATACAGGTTACAGCCCTGCCGCCGACAAAAATCTTACCATCAGAATGGCTGAGCCACACGCTTCCCTGACGGCCAAGTTTTTTACCTTGTGATGAATGAACGATTTTATCGTCAATCATGGCGACCTTGTGGTGGCGCATAAATGCGGCAACGCTGCCGTTTCCACTACCGCAAACAGGGTCTTCATTGACACCGCATGATGGGGCGAAAGAGCGTACTTCAATATCAGCCTCTGCTCCCTCACGATAGGCACCATACAGACAAACCCCGGTGACGTTCATTTTCGTGTCGTGCTCACTCAACTTGGCATAATCAGGTTCTGTTGCCAGCACGGCTTCTGCTCCTGTGGTATGAGCGACAATCCAGCGAGCTCCCACGTCAATCAGTGCGGGTGTTAGCCCGCGATCTAACTGGCAACCTAGAATGTTTTCAAGGTGATCTATCTGTTCGACACTGAGCAGTGTGGTAGCGGGTTCTGGTAGTTCGAAGGTGATTAATTTATGTCCAGATTGCATTTCAGTCACGTTCAATGTAATCAGTCCCGCCTCACATTCCTGCACAATACGCCCTTCTCTCGCCTGAATTAAACCAGCTTCAAGAAGAGCATGTGCGGTACCGATTGTGGGATGACCGGCAAAAGGAAGTTCACTACCGGGTGTGAAAATCCGTACACGATAATCTGCCAGTGGATTTTCTGCTGGAAGGATAAAAGTGGTTTCCGAAAGGTTGGTCCAGTTGGCAATATCTTGCATCTGTATCGGTGAAAGTTCTTGAGCATCCATGACAACGGCAACGGGATTTCCCTTAAAAGGCTGGTGAGTGAATACATCAACCTGCTTAAATGGTACGAGAGACATAAAATTTCCTTTTTATGGTGGCAAAAGTGGTTTGTAGGTGTATCAGGGCATATGCCATAACCATCATAACGTTACGTTTGTTTTTTCAAAAGCGGCTTCTACCCTGCCCTTTAATTTAATGTAAATATCTATATTATGAATACGGTAGTTTATAATAAAAGAATAACTTAGAAAAAAGATATGTGATGAAACTCAAAGAGAATAATTAAATTAAACTCCTTATGGATTTATTTATGTAAATGTTGATGATAATGGAAATGGGGATTTTGCACGTTATAAGAAAAAGAGTTTTTATTGGTATAAAGAAGAATAGCTGCAAACGGTAATAATTTCACTGATTGAAATAATAGAGGTGTGTATTAAAAGATTTTTTACTTTACCTAACATTTCATAGATATCAGCGTGATAGTAGGATAGCTTTTCATTAAATTTTTTAAATATATTAACAGGTATTTATAGACAATGAAATAAATCTGCCCATTTCAGATAAATGCTGACAAATCAGAAATACTTGAGAAGTATTTTATACTATGTTGTTGTCTATTTTAAAATAATCACAGGCATATACCTAATAGATTTCGAGTTGCAGCGAGGCGGCAAGTGAACGAATCCCCAGGAGCATAGATAACTATGTGACTGGGGTGAGTGAAAGCAGCCAACAAAGCAGCAGCTTGAAAGATGAAGGGTATATAAGAATGCTTATATATTTTAGCGCTACAAAGCCAAAAAAAGGGAACAAATATGTATTTTCTAGGTTATCATGGAACTAATGAGTCTTCTGCCAGGAGTATTCTCACTAATGGTGTTCAATCGAAATTCTTGCCTCCAATGGGACAGATTGGACGTGGATTTTATATTGCTAAAGTAAATGGGCCATTGCCGGATTGGGGAGCTGGTTGTGCAACTGGGCCGCTGTCAACATTTCAAAAAATAGTTAATATTTTAACAGGTTATAATTACAATCCATTTATAGGAATAAATAAGAGGCCAGCTATTCTGAAAGTATACTCAACTAAGCCATTAATACATTGTAAATGGTCAGTTATGAATCCAGATAGTATTGCATTCATTAGAGCTATGACTATGTCTATGTCTATGTCTACTGGAGAATATATTTTGGAGAGATATAAATGGCTGCAAATGGTTATACCATTTGAAGAACTTAAATATCTCCATGTAGAGCGATATGATGGAAAAAATGAACGTTCAAAAAATTGGTATCCTAGAGAGAGTCATTCACTAAGGACCGATCACCCATATGAACCACGTATGGGAAGCGGACCATTCAGACGACACTCAGTGTAGAGTGAATAATTTTTACACCATATTTAAGGAGCATCGCCCGAATAATGCGGGCGAATTCTTTATATATGACATCTCTGACATCTCTTTACACATGTATGTATATACATATGATTATTATTACCTTAAAATGATAAGCGCAATCCAGTAACAAATATTACATGTTGAGTTATATAACAATTTGTTTTTACTCTCTTAATATTGAATCTAACACATGAGAATTACATGATGACATTATCCCCTAAACCTAATCTTCAACTTGTTTACGTATCTGATATTGAACGTTCGACAGCCTTTTACAAGACACTTTTTAATTCTGAACCGGTGTTTTCGAGCCCTCGTTATGTGGCATTTGCCGCTGGTAGCGAAACACTATTCGCTATTTGGTCAGGAGGAACAACGCCAGATGCCTCTACTCCACGGTTCTCTGAGATCGGTATTATGTTGCCATCGGGCGGAGATGTAGATCGCTTATTTGAGGAATGGCGAAAGAAACCCGATATCAAGATTGTGAAGGAACCTCACACTGAAATCTTTGGTCGTACTTTCCTCGTTGAAGATCCCGATGGTCATATTATTCGAGTATGTCCTTTGGATTAGATGTATTGGGTCTTCTCTGCTGTCCTTATACCTCTGTTTCTGGAAGAAAATTTTAAAGGCAAAGTTCCTATAAGATTATGTCCAATATTGATAATTGAGGAGAGTGACTACATATAAAATTGCTGACAGTCTTGCCTTCGAAGCTTGCGGCGCGTTCCAGTATTTCTTTAGCGCTATGTTTCAGTCGGAGGTTGATACGGTCCTGTTTGGTGTTTATGGCTGTATTCATAGGAAATACCTTCTTTAGGTGTATACCCGTTATCTTTCACGTTGCCTCTTTGTTGGCTGCACTCACTCACCCCGGTCACATCGTTATCTATGCTCCCTTGTCGTCGCGATGCAACTAGAAATCTATTAGGTATATATACAGGACATTATCACCGTTAAAGTGTATAATGTTCTAATAATTATCCATTATAGCTAATAACAGTTTTAATGTGTCATTTTGGGGGCGTTATGATTTCAGATGAAAGAACAGTTTCAGCAATTGCGGAAGAGTTGGGAGAACGTTTGAAACAAGCTCGACTAAATAATGATCTGACTCAAGCTGAAGTTGCTGAACTTTCAGGGGTCACAAGAAAAACTGTACTGAATGCTGAAAAAGGTAAAGTCCAATTAGAGATTTTTGTTGCCATTATGGCAGCGTTAAACTTAACCGAACAATTAGATCTTTTTCTTCCCAAACAAAACATATCTCCTATCCAACTAGCTAAACTTCAGGGAAAAAAACGACAACGAGCATCCGGTCTTAGAAAAAACAATATTGAAGAGGATACGTCAGGATGGTAATGGAAGTTATCAACGCAATTTACAATCAACATAAAGTTGGTGCGGTGAGTTTTGACTCTAGTAAAAACTTGGGTTTATTTCAGTACGACCCCAGCTTTATCGCTAAAGGGATCGAACTGTCTCCATTGAAAATGCCTTTAACAAATAAAATCTACAGTTTTCCAGAACTAGACTATGACACGTTTAAAGGACTACCTGGATTGATTGCAGATTCACTACCGGACGACTTTGGCAACGCTGTACTTAATGCATGGGTTGCAGCTCAAGGTAGATCTCCTAACGACATTACACCTTTGCAGCGACTTCAATATACAGGGAAACGAGGGATGGGTGCTCTTGAATACGTACCAGCAACCAAAATGAGAAATCTTAATTCCTCAAAACAAGTAGAAATAGATTCATTGGTTTCTATCGCCCAAGAAATTCTAAATTCCCGTGGTGATTTTACTGTTGAGTTGATTAATAACGGTCGGGAAGAGCTCGAGGCCATGATGTCACTACTTTCTGTTGGTATGAGTGCTGGCGGAGCTAGGCCCAAAGCTGTATTAGCCTTTAATGAGGGCTTCACTCAGGTTCGCTCCGGTCAAGTTAAAGTTCCTAACGGTTTTACTCACTATCTTATGAAATTTGATGGTGTCAGTGAGCACAACAAAAACCAAGAAACCTTTGGTGATCCACTAGGTTATGGGGCGATGGAGTATGTGTACCATTTAATGGCAATAGACTGCGGTATAGATATGATGCCCTGCCATTTACTACCAGAAGGCGACAGGCGCCACTTTATCACACAGCGTTTTGATCGCAATGGGAATGAAAAAGTGCATGTCCAAACCTTAAATGGACTTGCACATGTTGATTATAAAAAACCAGGTTCCTTCTCTTACGCAGAACTTTTCTTTGTTGCTAGGCAGCTAAAATTATCGGCTAAAGCTGCCGAACAGTTACTAAGAAGAATGTGCTTTAATATCATTGCTAGAAATCATGATGACCACGCTAAAAACTTCGCTTTCATATTAAAAAACAAAAAATGGGATTTGGCCCCGGCCTACGATTTAGCCTACAGTTACAAGCCTGACAGTAGATGGGTAAACAGTCACTGGATGAGTTTAAACGGTAAAAGAGATAACTTCACTCGGCAAGATTTTTATTCATTAGAAAAACTAAGTCCGTTGTTTACTAAAAAAACGGTCAATGGAATTATTGATGAAACCATAGAAAAAGTCTCTGCCTGGCGTAAGATAGCCGCTGATTTTGGTGTACCAAAATCATTGATTGATCTAGTTGATACAAATTTGAGATTGAATATCTAATTATTGAGATGTGAGATCTCCGGCGCTTCGACTGACAAATTATTCTTAAACTCTCATTTTATCGACAAAAGTTTCATAAGGCGCGTTTTACCTTTCAAGCCACCATGTGGTGTAATATGTGATAGTTGTAAAACGCCTCCCATTCCGCTAATTTGGCCTTTAGAATTGGTAAAATTCTTGCTCCTTACTTCATTGTGCTTATAAGTTCATAGTTAATTTTCTTACTTGCCATAGTAACCGGCTTTGTAAGAATTGATAATTCCGTCAATTAATGCTTTTTTCTTCTTATTTGAAATCTGACTATTGTTGATTTCTCTTGCATGCACTTTTGGTGAAATGAATATTTCGGACATGCCGATTTCTTGAATTAAATTATCACTCTTAAAATAATTAATTTTTTGCTCAAATTCATGTGAACTGATGTTATTCATTCTATCCTTAACTCCTTCTCGATAAAATTGTTCAAAGAATGGCGTCATAAGCTTAATAGAATTAATTTACATGTGTTTCAAAATTAGGGTCAAAATCATCATTAGAGCGATAAACATAATATCTTTTAATCTTTTAAAGCCAAGATTTTTCTGTGTCGCTTCATCTGATTTCTAACCCTGCAATTCCCCCAATTTCTGCTCAATCTGCTGTTGAAAATATTCCGCACGAGTTAATAAAACGGCGATTGTTTTCACATCACAATGTTCACTTTTTTCAATCCGCAGGCAGACACGTATTCCTTGCTGATATTGCATCAGCGCAAAAGCGCCTTTCATTCGGTGAGCGTGATGCACAACTTTTTCATGGTATTGCTGGTTTTCCTGTTGTTGCAATTCTGCAATATCTTCCGACATCCCTTGCTGTATTGCACTGAGTAACTGGCGCTCTATAGCCACATCTTGTTGAGCTAACGCTTGAATTTCATCGAATTTCAATGTTGCTTCGTCATTAACTTGTCGGTAATAACGGGTAATTTCTGCCAGCAATTTGCTTTGCACCAGTGGTTTGATCAATACACCATTCATTCCGGCTTCCAAGCAACGAGCCTGTTCGGTAGAAAATGCGTTCGCGGTACATCCCAGAATAATAAACGGCGGTAATTGCCGTAATCGTTCCTGTTTTCTCAGTAACTGAGCCAGTTCGTAACCGTTCATCACCGGCATCTGGCAATCTGTCAGCACGATATCGAAATAGCCCTCCTCCACCAGATTCATGGCCTGTTCACCGCTTTCAGTTAGCGCGATACGATGGCCCGATGGTGCTAACTGTAATGACAACACCTGTAAATTGGCAGGTAAATCATCAACCACTAAGATATTCAAAGATTCATGAAGTTCCGTCTCAATGTCTGCGGTTTTTTCACTTATCGCCTCTTTTTCAATAACAGTGCGTGTAAGCGGTAACACCACGGTAACCTGTGCACCACCACTGGGCGCACCCGTGATTTTCAGACTGCCACCCATTAATTCAACTAACTGTACAGAAATAGGTAATCCCAATCCCGTACCGGTTTTTCCGCCGTTATTTTGTGTCACTTGTACATAGGGCAGTAAAACCGCTTTATACATGGTTTCTGGAATGCCACAACCAGTATCAGCAACCACCAGCGTAATTTCATCTTGGTGACTCTCTGGAATAAGCTGATAGCTGGCGCTGATCTGTACACCACCTTGTTCGGTAAATTTAATGGCATTACCCAACAGGTTATTGATAACTTGGGTTACGCGTGTCGCGTCCAGTAGATGATAATATTCAGACGGCAAATCAAACTGATAGGTGAAAAATAGTTCTTTTTCCTTTGCTCGATGGCTAAAAGTTGCCATACAATTTTCCAAAATCGCCTGCAATGATTCCGGCTTGAGATTCAGCACCATCCGCCCAGATTCTATCTTGGAGAAATCCAGCACATCACCGATGATTCCTTGCAAGGATATGGCCGCCTGCCAGGCGATATGTAATGGTGTGGATGGTTGAGTTTGCTGTTTTACCTCCAGATCAAGAATACCGATAATGGCTTGTAGCGGAGTGCGGATTTCATGGCTCATGTGAGCCAGAAAATCTGATTTCTCAAGGCTGGCGAGTTCTGCCTTATCACGTTCCTGGCGTAGTTCCTGCGCCAGCAATTTACGCTCGGTCACATCAAACCAGCCACCAATGATTCCCTGAACAACGCCTTCGGTATTGCTATAACTTTCGAGCCACAAATAAACGTCTTTATCCTGCCCCTGAATAACAATGTTGCGATCAGAAAAATGTACAGGAGCACCTTCCAAACAGCGTAGAAAAATTAGGCTGATCTCTTGCTCATCGGCCGGTTTTAAAAAGCATAGGGAAAAAAGACTACGGCCAATCACCTCAGATCCAATAGAGCCCATTTCATGTCGGAAATAGAGGTTAGCCGCCGTGATGCACATGGTAGGATCGCAGACAAACATTGGCGTAGGCATGTTATTAAAGAGTGTTTCCCAGTACGCCAGCAAATTCTGTAAGTTGCTTTCCGCAGTTTTACGTCGTCTGATCTGGTGTGCAAGATAACTGCCCCAAAAAGCCGAACTTAACGCAATCACAAGTAACGCCCCTCCCCATAGCTTCACCCAAGGAGAGATTTTATTGTCATCATAAGGCGTGACATTCGCCATGGATAACCATTTCAACCGTAATACTCGCAGTTCATTTGGTGGCAGTGCATCAATGCTTTTATTTAATATGTCAACCAGTTGAGGATAGGCCGGTATGATGGCGTATTGTTCCGGTTGCAATGAGCCTTTAAAGGACTGAATAGAAATATTGGCGCCGTAGCGGCTTGCTTGTAGGTAATCAGCACTGATCAGGCTATCAAAAGTGGCATCTGCTGCTCCGGCCAGCACCATATCAATACCTTGTATCACACTGTCAACTTCCACGATGGAAATCTCTGGATATTGCTTAAATAGTGACAAAAGTGCGTTGCCGCGTTGAATCGCCACCCGATGGTGTTTAAGTTGTTCAAACTCATAAGGCGCATTACGCTCACTGCGCGTGATCATCACCCATTCCACGGTACCATAGGGATGACTGAAAGAGAGCCAACGGCGACGTTCGGGCGTGTTGATCATGGAGGTCATTTGCGCTTCGCCATCTTCTAACCGTTTTTTAATGCCTACTGCATCATCTGTTGGGATGAAATTAAAGGTGATGCCACTTTTTTCCCCCAGTAGACGTAAAATATCTACATCCAGTCCGGTGATTTGACCGTTTTTATCCAGAAAGGAATAAGGCGGTACATTGCGATTCAGTGCCACATTGACGACAGGATTTCTTTTAATCCAGGCTTTTTCTTGCGACGAAAATATTGCTGCGTCGTTATTGTTGCCCAACGCCAGTCCAGAAATCCAACGTTCATAAACTTTATTTCTGATGGCATGAGGAATGGATGTCAAAATCAGATTTACCGCTTCAACCATGCCATCACCGTTGTGACCAAGAAAATCATACCGTTCCCCGAATGAAATATCCCGGCGGTAAGTCAATCCGGTAAATGGACGAAAAGCCAGTAAATAGGCAATCTGGCTTTGTCCATCCAGATAGGCATCCATTTCGCCATCCACGACGGCCTGTATTCCTTCTTGCTGATTTTTCGCCACTGAAATACTGCGGTAATGTTTACGTAATTGCTTAATGACATTCGGATCACTGCTGGGTGCCGCCATAATATCCATTTTGGCAAATGGCATATTGACTTGTTCTTTGCGCATGATCAGGGCAAGTGGTTGTACCAGAATTGGGTAAGTGTCATTTGCTTCATTTCCTGATTGTGATGAGGCGGAATTCGATAACAACTGGATATCTCCACGTTGCAACGCTTTATAAGCTGATTCCCAGTTACCAAATAGCCGTACTTCCACCGGCCTTTTCAGCACAGTTTCAATCAAGCGCAGATAATCAGCATAAATCCCTTCCAACTTGCCGTCCCAACGATGGATCACCAATGGCGCACCGATACAGCAGAGAATGCCGACTTTTAATGTCGGGAAGCGTGAGGGAAGAACCGCTTGTTCTTTAATGGGCAACGGCAAAAATTCCTGCGACTCTTGCGTGATGTTTGAATAAAACTCCACTGGTAATCCATTGGCAGGCAATTCTTGCGCATTGCGGTATTCGAATAGGTTGAGACTCCAGCCAGATAGCGGTAACAGTAATACCAACGGGGCAAACCATCGCCATTCTTTGCGCCAGCACGTCATGGCTTATAGCCCCAGTCCAATCTGATGCAAATAATTATAAAGTGCGGCTTCATTATCTAACCCGAGCTTTTTCATTGCGCTGATTTTTTGTGCGCTGATCGTCTGCTTAGTACGGTATAAACGCGCGGCAATATCATTCACGCTCAACCCTTGTCCCAACAATTTAATCACTTCCAATTCTTTGCTGGTTAGCGTTTTTACAACTACCTCGTCCGGTGATTCGAGAAATTGTTCACTTAAATAGGGTTCATAACGTCCGGTTGTACTGTACAACCCTTTTACCAGCTCATGGGATAAGCTGTTTTTGTTCAAAATTGCTTTTACTTTGTAATCAATTAATGAAGCAATGATTTTCCGGTCGCTGATCATCGTAATCACCACAATCGGCAAATTCGGATACTGTTCACGTATTCGGCTAATCATCCTCAGACCGTCGATCTGGTTATTACCCGGCATAATGAAATCCGTAATCAGCATATCCGTTTCTTTTTCCTCCAGCAGAGAGAAAAGTGAAGTGACATCATGGGCTTCCCCCACAATCTGGTAATTCTCCGGCAATGTTGCCAATATCGTACGTAGTCCTAATAAAAATACCGGATGATCGTCGGCAATAATGACTCGTTTGGGCATGGGTTATTTCTCCAGATTATTTTCTATTGACTATTTCACGTATCGTTCCTTCAATAAAACCGGCATTTTCTCCCACATGGATGATTAAGGCGATAATGACCAGATTAAATTCGCCTTTGCCATCGGCAATCCGAATTTTTAGTGTCTGTGGTATTTGCGAGACTGAATTTTTAAGCTGTTCGATTTTATGCCGATCTTCCCGATGTACCCAAGCCATCAATTGCGACCAGGAGGCAGGTGCTTTTCCGCCCCGCATCCAGGCAGCACCATTATGATGCCAGTACAGATGTCCGTTGGCACTTAGCCGAAAGCAATTAACCTGTTCTTGATCCAACATGGCTCTCATTAACAGAAAATGCGCTTTGCGACGGTGTAATGCATTGATTATGTTATAAAAATAGCTACAGAATAACAATGCAGGTAAGGTCAGCGCTGTACCGTACCAAGCCGCCATCTGCACATTTTGTTGGAGATTGGTTAACGGGGATGAGAATGGCCCAAGACCAAAAATGGTGGCACTCACGATCCCCACCGTACACAGGGATAAAAAGCTGCTTAATACCAGCAGATTACCGCTGAGTGCTAGCAGCATCGGCAAACTAAAGGAAAACAGCAGTGCGATCCCTTGCCAGTGAATTTTCCCGGCCTCCGGTGGTGGACTAATAAACAATGCTGTCATGGCAAATAGGGCTACCAGCCATAAGCCATGGATTTTCCAGTTCCCAACCCCATTTTTCTCATGGGTGATGTAGTAGATAACACACAGCGTAAGTGGTAGATAACTCAACACTGAGCCTACGATAATCGGTAATGAAACCGATATGTCGGTAGGATAACCAAAGAGATGAAGTATCCATTTCGCGATAAATCGCTCAATGATTCCACTTAACGAACAGAGTACGGTCAGGTTAATGATGTCTCTTGCCCGCTTCGGCGCCCACATGACACCGTAAAAAAATTGCCAGATCAACGCTGTTACCACCAGCATCATCACGTTGATGCTGGAAAAGATCAGCGATACATTTACCGGTCTTCCATACCACTGACTGGCAGTTAGCGAAATCAAGGCGCTCGTCATTAACCAGACCGGCCAATACCGTGGCGTCCTGACGCAAAAAATGCCTTGTAACAAGCCTGCCGGAAACCATACCAGTGATGACAGACTCCATACATCCCGTACCTGTAGGCTTAACAGTGCCAGCGCGAAATTGACCAATGTAAAGATAAACCAGAAGATCACTATCTTTTTCATTTTCATCGGGATCTATTCCGTAACACTGATGTTACATCGTAAGATAATAATAGCAGAGATGTTCTCTTACTACCCTTAGTTGATAATATTAGATGGTAATAGTTTCTTTTGGTCTGAGTGTAACTGTACTTGACCGTCTATAACATCCATCCAAGCATCCTGATTGACTGGCACATCACCTAGTAACAATTGATCTGATAACAACGGCAGAACAAACTGTGTTAACAGGTTGTCAATTTCACGGGCCCCGCTTTCCGCGATCTGGCACTCTTTAGCGATAAAATCCACCAGCGTGTCGCTATAATGCAATTCACATTGGGTTGATTGACGATAGCGTGCGACAACTTTATTCAGTTTATGGTGCACAATGGCATGCAGAACTGAGCCATGTACCGGCAGATAAGGAATAACCTGCAAACGGCCTAAAAATGCGGGCGTAAAAATACGTTGCAGCTCTGGCCGGATAATCTCTTGAATATCTTCAAGAGTTGCCGGGCGATTTTCCCCCTGCTCTTTTACGCCGTGCATTGCCGCCTGCATTACCAAATCTGATGCTGCATTGGTGGTCAGGATAATCAGCGTATTACGAAAGTTAATCTGTTGCCCTTCGGCATCTTCCATCATGCCTTTATCGAATACCTGAAAGAACAACTCCAGCACATCGGGGTGAGCTTTCTCCACTTCATCAAGTAACACTACGCTATAAGGTTGGCGTCGAACCGCCTCGGTCAATACACCACCTTGTCCATAACCGACGTAACCTGGGGGAGAGCCTTTCAGACCAGAAACCGAATGGGCTTCCTGATATTCCGACATGTTAATTGTGATCAAATGATGCTCCCCGCCATACAACTCATGCGCTAGCGCTAAGGCGGTCTCGGTTTTCCCCACACCCGAAGGCCCTGCGAGCATAAACACTCCGGTAGGTTTGACCGGGTCCGCCAGTTGTGCTTTAGCAATCCGAATTTGACGTGCTATCTGGCTGAGCGCATGCTCTTGTCCCATGACCCGTTGGCCGAGACGGGTTTCCAACTGACGCAACACATCACGTTCATTTTCTACCATCCGGCCAAGGGGGATTCCTGTCCAACCGGCAATAATGTCCGCTACACAGGCGGCATCAACACAGTCAAAGACATAAGCATGCTGATGGTGGCGCTGATGCAGTTCCGCCCGTAACACAGGTAGCCGCCGCTCGTCGTGTTCTTCACAGGCAAGGATGTCATTGACCAACTGCTGTTGAGCATGATATTCCGGCAAAATTGCTGCCAATGATGCCTGCAATTCGGCCTGACGCTGTGCCAATTTCTGTAACTGAGTTTCATGGCCACCTTCACGCAGTAGTGCTTCTTGTTCGGTAGCAACGTTTGTCAGCATGGCACGCAGATCTTCAATCGGCGCCGGTTCATCCGTCTGTGAAACTGCAACGCGGGCACAGGCGCTATCCAACAGGCTAACTGATTTATCCGGCAATTGACGTCCAGTGATATAACGGTTGGCTAACGTAACCGCTTCCGTGACTGCCTCTGCAAGTACTTTGACGCCATGATGTTTTTCCATTGCGGGTGTCATGGCACGCAACATGGCGGTTGCCAGTTCTAACGAAGGCTCCTCGACTTTGATCACTTGGAAACGACGGGCTAACGCGGCGTCTTTTTCAAAGTACTTCTTATATTCAGACCAAGTGGTTGCCGCAATCGCCCGTAATTCGCCACGTGCCAGCGCGGGTTTTAACAGATTGGCCGCATCATTTTGTCCGGCTTGGCCGCCGGCACCAATCAGCATATGCGCTTCGTCGATAAATAGAATCACCGGTGTAGGATATCTCTTCACCTCATCCAATAATTTTTGCAAGCGGCTTTCAAACTCACCTTTTACGCTGGCACCCGCTTGTAACAGCCCCATATCCAACGTAAATAGTTCGGCTTGTGCCAAAACTTTCGGTACACGGCCATCAACGATCCGTTGAGCAAGCCCTTCGATCAGAGCGGTTTTGCCGACACCCGCTTCACCGGTTAACAGCGGGTTGTTTTGGCGACGACGTAGCAGCACGTCAATCAACTGACGGATCTCTCGTTCACGCCCTAAAACTGGGTCCAGTTTGTTATCACGCGCTGCCTGTGTCAGGTGATGCGTGTACTGTGCCAATGCGGATTGATTATCATCGCTGACAGGCGTCGTGATTTGTTGCGGTTCTGTCTGTGTACGCAACCACTGTTCTATTCCATCGGTGTTACCCTGTAACGCTTGTTGTAACTCTGAGGTAAGTGAATGGTGCAGTGACGGATGCATTATCAGTGCCACAATCAATGCCTGAGCGGTAATCTGTGATGCTCCCCAGTGAGTACTGGTGTACATCCAGGTCTGTTCCATCCATCCAGTTAGACTGGTAGACAGCACTGGCGGACGATGATTACCGCTGCGTAATAATGCCAGTGACCGTTGGCAAGCATTCAACAACGTCATGGCCTCAATACCGCCGTGGTGACACACTTGTTCTATCGTCGGAAGCTGTTTTTCAAACAGAGCCAACAACAAATGTTCAATTTCCACTTCATGATGGGTGCGCCGTATTGCCAGATTAACCGCCTCATCAAGGCACTGACGCGCTTCTACCGTTAATTTACTGACGATCTGTTTAAGATAATTACTCACTTTTCGGTTTCCTTGATTCGTTCCAATAGGTGGTGATCTGTGATGGCAAAGTAGAAAGGGTTCCTTTTGCTACTGCCGGTTCACTTAGATTTAACAACTGGCTATCCAGTCGGTTGCGTTGCTCCAACAACGCCGTTTGTTGTTGCTGATGTTGCTGCCACTGCTGATAGAGTGTTGCAACAGCTCTGCTTCCGCTGACCTGATAGCGCACAGTGATGTTATTGATACCCAGTGCACTTAATTCATCGCGCCGTTGCGGGAACGCTTGAGCTGCCAATGTCAGTTCGCCACGGGAAAAATCGTGCATAAATTTCAGCAAACCATCGGGGCCAACATAACTTTTGCTTAGGGTAAAGCGAGGAAAATAGACATCAATTTGTACTTTGCTGCATGTTCCTGGACTCCAATGCAACGTCATGCTGTCATTGAAATTCATACTCTTAAGCTGCTGTACGCCATCATCACAACTCAACGTCACTGAGCTCCCCACTGGCAATACCCTTGCCCCCCGGTTAGCGGTTGCTGGCTGGCTGACAATTGTCACTTCCGCCGATGGCTTCTGCTCTTGTTCCGGTTCCTGTTGTACCGTCGCCAGTTGCTGCTCGCTTTCCAGTAAGGCGAGTTTCTCTTGCAGGCGACGGCGAATATCCGATGTCGCTGAAAGTAGGTCATTTGGTTGAATGAGGTTATTGATATAGAAAATGAAATCGTCGCTAAACGGAAAGGCCACATCTTCTATTTCCTGACGTTTAATACCTTCAGGACGAATATCCAGCGCATACTCTGCGGTATCCCGTACAAATGCGTTACTGTATTCATACAAACGCGTGTTCAATTCCCGGCCATCAAACAGTTCCTGTCTGCTCAATTTCTCCATCGGCCAAATCACTTTACTTTCCCACTGGGTTTGCAAGCGGCTGGCGGCACTTAAGAAAGCGTAACGCAGTATCAGATGAGCATCACCCTGATAGAGCCGCCATAAGGTTTCATTTATTCCTGCGTCTTGCTTGCTTTCGGTCTCATGGCGCCACAGGGTGAAACGGTTAAACAATGCGCGTAAACCGTTATCATTCAACTCTCCTTTCCCGTTACTTAGCGCATTTTTAACCAATACCTCGGTTTCCATATCACTAAGCAACTCGCGTTGGCTATTTAACTGTACCGCCTGTCGGTAAGCGCGATAGCGTGTCAGCACGGTGTTGTCCAGCCGTACCGAGATCTGCGGTGAAATTCCAAGCCATGACATGATGCGCTGGCGTAAGGAGAGATTCCCTAGCGAGACTCGTTGCATCACGCTACTTTTTTGCACATAACCATGCAGTTGCCATAAACGCTGCTGTGTCTGTAACCAGGGCTGCCGATCCGCCTGCTCTATCGTGGCTAAATCACGTTCTAACTGGGTCAGAAAAGCGATATAGGGACTGTCATATTGGCCCGCTGCTAATATCAGCGCTTGCCAGTTTTTCTTGCCTCGTACTAATGTTTCTCCTTGAGGCATAGTCTGGGCGAATGCTAACCACTCTGATTGGCGCTGATTTTGATACTGTTGATAAAATGAACGCTGTAGAGGAGCAAAGAATGCCGGTCTGTTAAGGGCTTGTGCTAATTCATCCAATGTTGCCTGAATATCCCGCTCACCAGCTTGGGTATAAACACCACGGATACGCGCGTTAATTGTGGCAGCATCTTCTCTGGTAAGCGGCCAGAAATCAGCCAGTGTCAGCGAATGCGTTCCAGCCGGTTGTTCGTCAGCTAACAGCCACTGCCAGTTACTGTTATCTTCCAGTAGTGTTTGCAATACATTTTGCCACTGATCCTGTTCTTGCTGTGCGTTGCCTTGGCGATATTGTGCCAGACGGAGTGCGACGCGTTGTTCTGCTGATAAAGGATCGTTTTCACCACTTAATAGTGAAGCTGAATAAGCAGGCATATGCTGTAACGTTTCCAACGTAGCGCCATGCGCCATTGCCTGTTCGATGTTAATGAAACGAGCCCAGTGTAAAGCCAGCAGCCGTTTTTGTGGTGCTTCCGCGTGACGAAAATGTGCTAGCAAGTGCGTCGCTACCGATTCCGGGTTGAATACGTCAACAGGTGCTTGTTGTTGATACTGCCGCGCCATCCGTTGTTCCAGCGTATGGCTGACTGGATAAAAAAGCAGAGGTGACAGAGTTTCCTGTGACCAGTACTCAACTTGTTGGTAACGCAAATAACTCCGCTCAAGTGGGTTTACCTCATGGATATTTTCAAGTTGTGTAACACCACGCCAGGTCGTCATCAATGCGTTGCCTGCGCCGCACACCAGCATCAAAATCAATAGGCTAACGAATAGGCGTTTGGTCAATGTCCGCCAACCGGTCAGCAATATGCTATCGCTACGTTGAACTTGGTCTGGCAGAGATTCTCCCAACAAACGATGGCTGAAAACGCCAGCGGCTTGATGCTCCGCAGTAAAAAACATGCCACGCAGCAGACCATGCTCCAGATAATGATCTTGGTCGAACAGTGCATTCAAGTAACAACCTAGCGCTGGTTGCAGTTGAGCTACGGTTTCTGGTAACGCTAAGACTTCCGCATTGGGTTGCTGCCGTTGCTGATTGAGCAACTTAAGGCGCATCATTTTTAACGTGTTAACAATGGTGTTCATGCTCTTATCCAGCACGTCGGTGACATGACCCACCGTGTGATGCTCGATAAAATCGCCTAGCAATTCAGCACGTTGTTCTACTGACAATTGGGCGCACCAATGGTTAAATCCCGGCAATGTTTCACTATGAGTAAGGATCAACCAGATTGGCAAACGGCGTTCCAGACGTATCTGTAATGGTTCTAACTGCGCACGTACCTGACGTGCGGCGATATAGAGTGCTCTATTGTCGCTGTTTAACAACTGTTCCACTGACAAGCAAACAAGTACACCAGCCGGTTTACGCACCTGCGCTACCCAGCGTATCAGTCGCAACCAGGCTTGCCGGTACAGGGATTGACCTTCGGTATAACGGCCGGAAACGACCATGTACATTGCCCGGCGGAAGAACCACCAGCGACAGGTAAAGGTGTTTGTTGTCAGCGACGGCAGATTTTTCCCCGTCATGGGCGCCACATTGCAGCGTGTTAACAACTTCTGTTTACCATTGCCCCGTTCCCCTACCACCAGAAACCACGGTGGAACGGGTCCGTTACGGTGTAACAGTGAATGGAATCGACGCCAACTTTGTAAATATCCTCCCTGCCGCCAGTGCTGATAGAGTAAATATTCCAGACGGTTATCTCCTTTCCGCCAGAATTTATTTATCCAGCGTAGTTTATGCATTATTTGCGGCATGAATGTAATTGCCCCACGCAGCAATAATAACAGCAGGAGTAGGCAAAGAAATAATAACAAGCCACCTATTGTCGGCCATGAGAATGCCACAGCAATGGTTAAACTGAGTAATAAAAGGATAACCATCACGCTAAGCCAGCCAATGGCATAAAGTAATTTTTTCATGTTTAATTTCCGAGTTTACCGGCCAATACTTAATAAATAGACGGTAAGAAAAATATAAATTAATGTAAGAGATGACATGAATAATATTAATTTTCTGCGCCATTTATGATTGGGGCGATTATTTTTCAGCTTATTATCGAACCTATTCATTAATCGGTGATTTTCTAACGAGAGATAACCACGCAACGTATCAGGAAGATTATTTAATTCTTGCTGGATAATATTGTGTAATTCCAGATTATCACGTTTGCCATAACGACCATAAAATCCCGCAAGCAGACAAAAAACATAAACTAATCGAACCTGATAATTATCCGGTACTAACGCAGCAAGACGATCAAAAAACGTATTTCCGCCCAGTTCAGCGTCATAAAGCTCTGCCTGCAATGATGATTGGCGCCAAACGCTCAACTCTTTCTGACCTGCACACAGAATAGCTTCGTCTGCCCAAACTACCACGGTGAAATTTGCTTCTTCGATATCTTGCGCCCCATAACCCTGCAAACGCGCCCTATTCTGTGCTTGTGTCAATTCAGCTAATACGGCTTGCCGCAGTGTTTCCGCTTGATTCACCTGCTGCTGGATCATGCGTAATACGCAAGTGAATACTGGAATATAACAATCCAACAACTGCATCATGATGCTCTCACTATAACGATTTCTGTTTGTAAATCGTCTGGCGCATCTGCCCAATGCACCGCCACACGTTTACTATCTTCTACCTGCCGCCACAACGCACCGCGGTTTTCTACCCGGAAATAACGGGTATTTGTCCGGTTAGGTAAACCATGTGGCGCAATTTCCTGGTAGTACAGACGTACACCGGGCAAAGCACGATTAATAATGCTGTCGATCTGTTCCGCCGCCGCCAGTTTAATCAAGCGATCGTCAGGAATTTCCCGCTCGCGATGGGTAAAGCTGTCAGAGCGCAGCACCAAATAGAGCCGTTGCTGTTCATTGACGCCCGTTGCATTGAAGGCAGCATGATAATAACCGTGGCTTTCCTGTTGCAGAGGGATAACGGTGTTCGGTTCCAGCACCAATGCATTAAGCAAATCGGCAATTGTCTGTTCACAACTATTAAGCGTTAGCGCCAAATCCAGATGCTGATATTTCTCCAGTATTTCTTCCTGCCCGTTCCACTGGCCTAAAAAGGAGCAACGGTCGGTAAAACAGGAAAGCTCGCTGATCAGTTGGCGTAATAATCCAAACATCTGTAAGGGATGAACATCTCTCGCCTCCTGAAAATGGTGCAACTGCACGACATAACGCGCCAGAGTCCGTAGTGTCAGCAATAATGTGCTTTTTTCTTGGGTATAAATTTCCCCTTCCAGCGTTTGCGGGCGTTTCAACTCTTCCAATTGATGGACCCGCCCGGTTAATTCCTGACAAAGTTGAGCAATACGTTGGCCCAGTTGTGGCACGGCATAGAGCGTTAAACATGGCGGTAGATAGCGGTTATCCAGCGCAATACCGTCACTGGTGCAATGCAGTTGGCCCACCGGTAATAATGTGTAACCCGTTGCCTGAGCAATCTCATCGTGCAAGAAAAAACGTAAGTTATAGGTCAGTTGTTGCACTTCTGCTTCCGGGCCCTCGCCAAAAGCATCCCGCATACGCTGTTCTTGCGGCCATGTTACCCAACGACTGGTGATATTACCGACACTGTTGGCATCCGTGATACCGGTGACGTTACTCTGATTGTGGCTGAACATACGCAAGCCAACATAAATGCGCTGTGGTTTGTCTCGTACCCGCCAGCAATCCCGCAATGATCGGGCGCTGAGTACGCTATTGACGTCACAATCCACGTAACAACCATCGGGAAAAATAAACGCGGCATGATGAACACTCAGTATTTCATCACTTAGCGCGGCCAGATTGAATGCGAGTTTCACCACACCAAAAGCATAAGGCTGAGTCAGTAACTGATAACGCCCTTGCCAATATTCATTTTGCAATTCATGGGCTTGAAAGTGTTGTGGCTGTAAATATAATCCTGAATACCAATATATCGGTTTATGTTCAAACATAGTGTTACTTCCTCAACGAACTTCGGTCACGGCTGAATTTTCTGCCGTTTGTCCGGGGAAAATCACCTCATCTCCGGTGTTGCCTGCGGAGAAATCACTGCGAATAATGGCGTAACGCCCTAGCGTCAGATTAATGCGCATGGGAACAAATTCAGCGCTCCAGGATCTATTCCACCAACCATGTTGCTCAAGGCGCAGCGGCAGTGATAATACTCGTGTATGAGGACTATCTGGCGCCGGGTAATAACCCGCAATTAATGCGATATAACGCGCTTGTTCTGCTCTGTCGATATGTAAAGATACCGATTGCCCCGGCATCATTACGTAATTATCCAACTGTAATATATGCTCTGTTGCACCAGTGCCAGCAAATAAATTGCGTAATAACACCGGATTAGCCAGTAATTTATCTAATTGTTCACGTTTCTCCGCTTGAGCAATTAATATTGTGCAACTGTTTGATATGTTATTAAAAACATTCAGTTGCGGAACCGCAGTTATTCTTAAGTGAATGGCATTGCTGGCATAAATTGGTTTGGCTTGTTCAATTGCCTGCAAGCGTTTTTCATCGTTGGAAGTAGAATGACTGCAACCATTTATTAAAAGAATCATCGTCAATATTAAAAAACGGCGTTTAATGACGCTATAAGAATTTATGTTATTCATTTTGCTCTCTATTTATTCCCGATCATTTTATCACGCGCATAATTTCCTGTAGCGCGGAGGTATTTTCTGACATCATTTCTTCCAGCCATTCGGCCATGCCCATATTAGCCCAACGTGCTGCTCGTTCGATTAAATAAGGCACTGGGCTGGTAGGTTCATTTTGACGAAAATAATTGGCGATATTGATCAATTGTCTAATGGCGATAGCTCGCATTTCATGGTGCGCCCGACTTTCTGTTAAAAAAACCGTATTTATGTCATTGGGTGCATTTTCTCCTGCCACTATTTCTTCATTGCTATATTCCTGAGTTAATTCCGGGGTCACCATTTCACGAAACCGTTCGAGTAAGGCCAGCAGATCTTGCAACCGCTGCGTACTGGCACTCATGCTGTTACCGGCATCTGGCAACAGGCTCGCCATGATGTGTTGCAGTTCTGCCAATGCTTTGCTGACCTGTCCAGTCTGTACCAGTAGTTGGTTAAATCGTTCGGCTGGCGTAGTGCGAATACTGCCGTCACATTCAGCGATACCGAAATAACCGTCACTGATCAAGGCACTGCGTAATTCACTATTAACGGCAACGCGTTGTTCAAAATATTGCACCCGTTGCCAAATGTTTAGGCTCAATTTGCCATCATCGGTTAGTGTTAGATTGTCCAATTGTTTCACCAATTGCTTATCTAACCAGCTCAACCGACCAAGACGGGCATCCGCACTGTTTGTCTCTGTATCATCTAACGGCGGGTAAAGTACCGGCCAAAAAGTCTCCAGTAGACGGGCAAGTAATGTGATACCGCCATTAATACCTTCCAGGCCATACAGTTCCCCTTGTGCCTGGGTTAGCCAGCAGGCTATTTGCAAGTCTTTACTCTGTTTTTCCAGTACCTCTTGGCACAACGTTGAAACTCGCATCCAATCAGCCTGACGGGTTGCATACCCCCATGCGTCGTCCCGGAGAAAATCATCGTCGGTTTCGCGTGCGGCATTTATCTGTTCAAAAATAGGTTCGTATTCGATATCGCACCCCGCTGGTTTGTCAGCAGCAATGGGCTGTAAAAAACGCGCGATATCTGTTTGGGCTAAGTTCACAGTGGCTTCCATTTCAAGCAATAATCACCAACGGGTAGCCAGTGGTAATCGTGCCGCCATGTGCGCACAGATCGCCGACTCTGGCCGCAGGCCGTCCACCGATCAATACTGTTGGGCTGCCCATGACCACGGTATCCGGCGGCCCGACGCACACCAACATTGAGCCCATTGTTGCCGCTGGCAATCCACCAATCAGCACTGTCGGTACACCTGGCGGCATAATCGGTCCGCCTACATGTGGCACCGGAGGTACCGCAGGCGACACCATTGGACAAATATGCATATCACCCACACGGGCGGCTGGCATTGGCATCATTGTTCTCCTGATAATATGGCTTCATGGTACAGATAGTTTTTGCATCCCTGATCCTGTGATGGTGTCAATTGCCTTAGTTGACCGTGTGCCAGTTGGATAAATTGCTCAACGTACCGCATTTGTCGTTCCGGTTGTTCGCCATAAACGTGCAATATCAGGCACAACGTATTGGCTAATGCCGCCAGTGACTGCCACGGTTGTGGATAGACCGCTTCCAAATCCGGGGTGGTCATGCTGCCTTCACTCCAAAAAACGGAAAGCACCAGACATGAGATTGGGTTATCGAACCCGACTGTTTGTGCCTGTTCGAACAATTCATGACGCAGAGGATCTCCACCATCAACCCGCCAGCGTCGCACTTGCTGCAACAGCAATCGCTGTTCTTGCAACAGATCGCGTTCATAAACGCAGGAGATAAATGTCAGTGCCAGCTCCAGAGCCTGAGTGTAAGGCAACATAAAAATGGTGTAGCACACCGCGTCTTGCCACAACATTTCCTTATTGAGCACCGATAGATTCTGTTCATGTGCCGCGTGTTGTTGTAGTACCAATTCCGCCTGTGGCGAAAGTTGGCAGTGTCGTAATTTAACCATGACTACAAACTCTTATTATTCATTGATCCTGCTATTAACCAATCTTGGTCAAAGTTCCTTTCACCATAGCAATGCCAGTCGCATCCACCTGAACAATGCCGCCTTTTAGCTGTGCCATTGCACTGCCTTCTACTTTTACCGTGGTTCCGGTTAGTTCCGCCATGCCGCCGCTCTTCAACGCCAATTTTCCCAAGCCTTCTACGGTGACAGATGACGCTTTGATGGTGATCCCGGACGGGGTAATCGATAATGTGCTGGCACCGACTTTCAGTTCAATGCCCTGATTTGCCGTAATCGTGCATTGCTGACCCACATTGATTTTGGCGTTGCCTCTGGATACCGCCATCTCATAGCTGCCCTCGCTCAAAATTAATGTGTCGTTGCCCTTTTTAATTTGGGTATCGCGCTTTTCTTGAATTTCCCATAACACGTTGCGATCGATCTGCGCCGAAAAGTCATTTTTCACTTTCAGGCGCATATCTTTTTGTGAGTGAAGCAAAATAAATTCTTCACCTTTCTTATCTTCGAAACAAAATTGATGTCCTTGCTGCACCGTGCCTTTTGTACTACTGCGCGTCGCAATCCCGCTTTGGGTTTTCTGTTTCGGCAACGTGAATGGCGGCATTTTTACTCCGTTATAAACCGTTCCGGTTACCAGTGGGCTATCCGGGTCGCCATCAATAAAGCTCACCAATACTTCATTGCCCACACGTGGCACAAATTGGGCACCAAACTTTGCACCATTCCAGAACTGACTCACCCGTATCCAACAGGAGCTGTCATCATCTTTTTTATGTTCTTTATCCCAGTGAAACTGGATTTTGATGCGTCCCTGTTCATCAGTATGGATCTCTTCTGATGTCGGCCCTACCACCAGCGCGGACAATACGCCGGAAATGTAGGGCCGCGTAACAGAAGGATGCGGGCGAAATGCTTTATTCGCCGGGAATAAGGTCACTTGAGACGAAAACAGTAATTCGCCTTCTTCCAGGTTGTTCTCTGCTTTTAATTGCTGGTGGCCCACTGCATAACGGCCATCGGCACTGGTGTGCCCTTTCAGGGTAAACTGATGCCCCACTTGTAAACTGGGATAATTGTTAACGGCACGTGTGTAATAGGACTGTGATTCCCATTGTTCCATGCACAGCGTTGCCTGTACTTCCAGTTGATTACGTTCCTCCTGACGTCGATCATCATAGATAGAAAGCTTGGGATTGGTAGAATAGCCGCTGTTCGCCTTGGCGCTGGCACTGATTGCCGCGGCACTTTTAACGTTATAACCATTCATTTCCGCCGTACCTGGAATCATTGTGCGATGAATATGCCAGGCGCGGAGCCCATAACCCTGCTGATCACCTACTTTCGATTGATAGGGCAATACCGCTAAGGGAGCGTTAATAAACGTTGAAGGGTGATCTGCTAATACCAGTACGTGCCGTCCCTCTTCATGGCGAAAGAAATAGAAAATCCCCGCTTGTTCCAGTTGACGCGTTACAAAGTCAAAATCAGATTCTTTGTATTGCATACAATATTCAAGCTTCGGATAGCGGCTTTTTAGCGCCAGTTCAACGTCGTTAAACCCACGTTTACGGAAAATATCACATACCATATCCGGCACACTGATGCGCTGATAGACGCGCAAATTATGAGTTAATGTCAGCATTTTCAGCCAGGGTTCAATACGTGCTTGATAACAAAACTGGCCGTCTCTAAAACCTTGTTGCTGCAATTCAGTCAATAGGCCATGCACAATGCGGTGATTCGGCGCTTCACCCAGACGAAATGCCAAAGGCTTACCGATATGAGACTCCAACTTATCCCAGTCTGCATTGGAATAGAGCTGAGCAGAAAATGAATAAGGCCGCGACAGGTGCTCTTCACCCTCTATTTTGTTCAGTGCCACAATATCTGACAGGCTACCAATAACCTGTAAAAAACGATTCTTTTGCCCTAACAGCATCTCTTTATTACCTGAATTTTTGGTTTAATTTGTGTAAGGACCCGTACATTCAGCCAAATAGATACGCTGAATATTGCTCTCGCCGGTATCCCCCAAACAACCATCCCACCCCAACTGACGGCTGCCATTTAATACATTGCCTTGCCCACTATGCTGTACCAACAATTCCAGTGAAAAGGGGAGCAACGGTCCGGCAAATTGCCACACCCATTGTGTCAGTTTGCGATATTGTTCATTTCCCGGCATAAAAGCGGCTCGCCGCCGAGCGGCAAACGGCCCCAACTGAATATGAAACCCGGATTGAATATCCCAATAAGCGCGACCCAGCATCGGGTTATCGCCTAATAAACTGCGGCCAAGACAGCAACAATGCGCCTGTTCAGCATATTGCCAGCGCCCTTTAAAAGGTTGGATGTTGATCGCCATACTAAATTCCCGTTGCAACAGATGTTGCAAATTCACCATTGAGCGGACTGGTGTTGCCAATAATCCGACACAAGCTGGATGAGAGCGCTGTATTTTGTTTTCCATCAATTGACCGGCAACCGCTGGAATGACTGCCGGTAAGGCCCGATGGGTTTGTAACTCTGTATTGATATATAACCGGTATTTCTGCCATGCCTGAAAACGCAGGCTAAGCAGACGATGAGTAAAAATATCAATAAATGCCTGAGCGGATTCGTCGCCATAGCGGTAACGCCTGTCAATCAGCCATTCGGTATAACGCAACGGTAATGCGCCAAGGGTTCCTAATAAACCAAAGTGATGTACCGCCATGCGATACTGCTCATATCCCTCTTGTGGCGGTAATAGCGACTCGACTTCCCTTTCTGGCGCATCTAATGTCAGTACAGAGCTGAATTGCACCACATCATCAGGGGTGATTGCCGTTTCTCCACGTCGGCGACAACGTTTGAGCAGACGACGGACATTTTGATAAAAACGGCCGCCAGCTAAACGTATCTTGTTTTCTACAGCCATGTCAGTCTCCCACAGCGACGAGGCCAACGGTGAGTACTGTTATTAACCGTCTCTAGCTGTGTTACAGTCTGCGTGAAGCTGTTAATCGGCGCATACATCGCGATAAAACGTTCTAACAGGCTGCAAAACAGATAAAAATCCACAAATTCCCCTGCTTGTGCCTGAAATGTCAGTGCCACCTCCAGTCCACGCGCCAGAGAATAAGGGTCGGCGGGATTCAGGCGTGCACTCACTGGCGCAATAGCAACCTGTTGTAATTGTGCAATCAACCGCGATATAGCTGGATCGCCAAGCAGGTTGTAGAGTTCTAGCGTCTCTTTTAAGCACTGAACACCCTGCGGACCATTCAGTAGCATTTGGTTCAAATTGAGTTGCGATACCAACCGCCAGTTCAATGCACTATTGGGTTGTGGACGTACCGGCAATCGAGGACGGATCAATCCCAGAATTTTTACCCCTGGCAATGCGCTTTCTGATTCGAAATCACCATCAGGATGACCGTTGCTCAACTGCCGCGGTATATCACGGTTGGTACAGGTCAGGTTCAGGACCACCACATCGGTTTCGGGTTTCAGGTGCTCACCACTGCTATCAGAGAAACCGATGAACATATTCATCCCCAGATCGTTATGTCTGAGTGAGGGACGCGGCGTAGCCTGCCAAAATAACGGGAACTGCTCATCAGACCGTGTATGTTCAATACCAAATAATGACGGTACCGGCTTGGAACTCAATTGTTCCTGTTGACGACTGACAATCTCGACTTGATCGATAGTATAAACTTCCATACTTTGTGGGCGACGCGCATCTGGTTGAACCAGATATTCATGTTCCGTTTCTAGCGGAATAATGGGTTCCGCCTGATGAGGAAACAGATTAATTATCGGCACGCAATTTAGCCGGAAGGTTTCGTTGCTGACTTTATCGCTCATACGTTCAATACGGCGTAATGCGACGCAATCCTTAAGCCGGAAACGATATTGCAGCTTGCCTGATAAACTGGTGATCAAACCGGCATCCGGTAACGGAATATCCAGGAATAAGAACTTTTCAGGAAAACTGAAATAGTCACGAAACAAGTGATGAATCGGGTTTATTAATGCATCATCAGCGCATAAGTTATCTTGCTGATCGAAGCCTACCACTTGAACACTCTGGTTATTCAGGTTGAATGTACGTTCGCCCAACCGACATTCCAGTTGCTTAACTTGCGCCGACAACAATTCATACAAACTATGAGTCAGCACTGGTGCGCCATGTAAGTACAACCGGATATGTTGCGTCTGAAAGCTGGCGCCCGGCCACAGGGTAAAACTTAGCGTTAAGATAAAGTCCCGATCATAAGGGTCTGGTATCAGTTCTGCGTGCGTTAAATCTAATGGCAACATTTCCAGCGGATATACGGTGCGGAAACGACAGATCACATCACCTACCGGTTGAGAAATCAACGGGGTATGCCGCGCTACCGTCATCATTCCGGTCACACCGGATGCTAATGGGTCCTGTTGAAACTGCACCAGCGATACCGACGGTACCTGACGTAGAAATTGTGGCGCCAGTACTTCCAACATGGCGTTGCTGAGTTCTGGCATATCTTCATCAATCCGCTGATGGATTTTTGCTGTCAAAAATGCAAAAGATTCCACCAGCCGTTCTACATGCGGATCTTCTGAAACACCTTCCGCGAACCCAAGACGTTTGGCAATTTTGGGAAAACGCTGAGAGAAAGCAGCGCCATATTGTCTTAAATAACTCAATTCCCGGTTGTAATAAGTCAGTATTTTTTGTGGTAATAACATCATCTTGTTATTTATCCCATGAAATTGAATAGGTATAGGCGGTACTGTTCCATGAGATAGAAAACACCACTTGTTCGTTGAAGAAAATTCCACTTACCCAGAAGGTAATATTTTCTGGCGTGTTTTTTTGTAATGTAATAACGACATTTTGCAAACGTGGTTCGAACCAGGAAATAGCTTGGTAAATATTATTGTTTAATGCATCAATACGTTCATCATCGGAAATATCCACATTAATGACATCGGAAACGCCATAATTTAAAACTGATTTCGGTAACTCACCAAATAAAGGGGAAATTTCAGAAATCGGTCTTGATGAAAATAACATACTCAAATCATAAATCAGGCTTTGTACAACTTCCTGACGTGACCAGACAAGTGTGATACCCCGTTTTTCATCTTGTGGATAATCATCTTTCAGGCGATGGAGTAATGAAGGTTGAATCATCATATTTTTCCGGTTAGAAATTGCCGGCCAAAGGCCGGCAGTAAAAATTACTGTTTCTTGTTCTCGATAAGATCCCAACCTTCTGGACCGACTTTGTTGCCTTCATCGCCATTTGGGTTGAGTGGTGTGAATGTCCATTTAATTTTGGAATAGGTGATAGAAATCTGTTCTTGTGGGAATGTACCGCCACGTGTACAGGTTTCATGAATATCAGAGATGATACATTCTTCCATTTCGATTTCCGCGTAAGGGTGCATTTCCCCTTTGAAAATCGTACAGATTTCCAGTTTCACTTTCTTAATCGCGGTACCTTGTGCCACGGCAGACAGTAAGCCAATAGAACTGGTATCCATCACCTTCACACAGTCAATGGTACGGAAATCCGCTGAACCAGCGGTAATTTTACGTTTACCACTGTCTGCAATACGTGCGTGGTTAAACACACCAAAATTGACATGCTCCAGCTCAATCCACTCTTTGTGTTTGCTGTCGGTACTCTCACCTTTAATACTATCAATTTGTAAAAAAATTGAAGAACTCATAATTAACTATTCCAGTTAGTTGTAATAAATAGGATAAATATTAATAAATAGAAAAATTAGGCCATTGATGACGGCGGTAAATCAGCCACCAACCGTAAAGACATACTTAATCCTTCTAATTGGAAATGCGGCCTTAAATAGGCCACAGCCCGATATGTTCCCGGTGAGCCGGGGACTTCAACAACATCAACTCTTGCTTCCCGTAATGGGTGACTTGCTTTTATTTCTGCGCCAACAGTATCAGAGCCAACAATATATTGGTTGATCCAATTTTGCAGATAAGATTGACATTCTCCACGGGACATAAAACTGCCCACTTTGTCACGCACAATCATTTTTAAATAATGGGCGAAACGAGATGTTGTCATAATATATTGCAATTGGATTGATAATTTTGCGTTGGCATTTGCCAAGTCAGAATTATATTTTCTCGGCTTATTCGGTGACTGCACCGAGAAAAATGCGGCATAGTCAGTCCCTTTATAATAAACCAGAGGAATAAACCCTAATTCTGCTAACTCTTTTTCACGGCGATCAGAGATGGCAACTTCGGTTGGGCATTGCAGCATCTTTTCACCAGATACTGAGGAGTAATGATGAGTTGGCAATGCCTCGACCAATCCTCCGCCTTCCACTCCACGGATCGCCGCGCACCAACCATACTGTTCAAATGCCGCTACCATACGTCCCGCCAGTGCATAAGCGGCATTAATCCACAAATAACTGCTGCTATTCCCTTCCCTTACCTGCTCTTCAAAACAGAATTGCTCAACCGGGATGGTTTTTGCTCCGTAAGGCAAACGACCAATCACCCGCGGTAAAGTCAGGCCGACATAACGGGAGTCATCAGATTCCCGGAAGCGTTTCCAGCGCAGATAATCGGATGTGTTAAATAGTTTGGACAAATCACGCGGACGTGGTAGCTCACCAAAATCATTCAGCCCCAACATGCCCGCATTGACTGAACTGATAAACGGCGCATGGGCTGCCGCTGCCACGTGAGAAATCTGCTCCAGTAAGTAAAGATCTTCCGGGCTGTTATCAAAGTCAAAATCACCGACAAACGCTGAATAAGGTTCACCACCAAACGTACCGTATTCATATTCATACACATTTTTAAACAGCATTGACTGATCGAAATCCGATGCCGATTTAAAGTCTTTAATCAAATCGGTTTTCGTCGCGTTCAACATACGAATCTGAGTGTTATCTGTTTCGCTTTGGTCAAGTAATCCTTTAAGCCCTACCCAGGAAGATTCCAGACGCTGAAATTCCGGGTGATGCAATACCAGACTCAGTTGAGCGGACATCAGCGCATCAATTGCTGCGATACGTTCCTCAATGCTGTTTACCAAATCGCCGGAAACCACCAATGAACCGGAAGTGACTTCGGCCAGAAACTGGTCGAGCTGGCTTTTTACCCGATCACGATCTGCTTCCCGACGAATGGCTTGCGTGTTATCAATAATCTGATCAAGAAAATCACCACTTGTTTCCGTCGTTTTCAATTCTTGTTGTTCAACAACGCTCTGTTCCATGCTGTCCTCACTGTGCATTGTTATTTTCCGGGGTATTGTTATTTTCCGGAGTGACGTCATCTGCTGTCTTTTCTGTGGCGGCAGTTTCTGCTTCTTCATTTACCTGCATGTTCAGCCAGAATTTCCGCCAGACGGTCACGCAATTTTTCATTGCTCAATGCACGGCCTTTTAGGTCACTGAGTTTGCCGCGTACCTCCAGTAAATTGCGCAGCGGTTCTACCTGCTTCGCTAAATTCTCAGGGGCAAAGTCAGCCATTGATTTAAATTGCAAATCAATATTAATAAATCCGCTCTGACCCGGCAGCGCACTTTCAACCTGTAATTCCAATGAGGGTGATAAACCATCCATCACTGCATTAAAATTATCTTTATCAATATGCATGAAACGACGGTCACGCATGGGAATAGATTGCTCAGCAAATTGCCCAACAACACCAATAACCAAAGGCAATTCTTTTTTCTCGACTGCGCCGCCTAATTCAACATCATAAGTAATCTGAACTCGGGGCGGTCTGACTTTATCAAGCTTACGTTGAGTATTCATGGCACCTTTTACCTTTATATATGACAGGAAGTGCAAACTTACTTACGTTAAACCGCACCAAACCTGATTAAATAGCCGAATAATAGGATGAGAAATAAATGGAGAGATCAATTAATACTATTTATACCCTTCATCTTTCAAGCTGCTGCTTTGTTGGCTGCTTTCACTCACCCCAGTCACATAGTTATCTATGCTCCTGGGGATTCGTTCACTTGCCGCCTCGCTGCAACTCGAAATCTATTAGGTATATAGCAAGTAAATATGCTGTGACGCATTTAATGATATTTAAAATCCACCGTATTTCGGCGGGGAATAAGTTCTCATGAATATTAACTTAATACAATAGTCTCATGGCGAAATATAATATCGGGGATTTTATATTATTTTGTAACTGATTGTATTTATAATGAAAAATTAACGAGATACATTATGGTAAAAATACACTTTCATACTTGTCTTATTTTTCACACCATCGTTTATAACAATGAGAATCTGACGAGTCAGAAAAATAGAAATATAGATTGAATTAGGATTTAATTTAACTTGTGAAGTAAAATAAAATACTTTACGAGTTTTTATTGAATCAAAGCGCTGACTAAAAAACAGCGCCTTATTAATATTTGACGATGGTAAAAATTTAATGCTATTATATTTCAGTATTTAAGATATATTCTGATATTATTATTCCGCCTTTACGATATAGTTAAAGGCGATATTTCGTGGCCTTGACACTCCTATATAGTTATAACTTGGAGTGGTATTGTAACCATTAACTACGGAAGCAAATTTTACGGCTAACGAAATACTGCTAGGTTGTGGAATATCCCATTGTAATTTTGTGCGATCATTGCGTGCTAAGGCATAAACATAATCATTTTCACCACTATGCAAATAAGACCCTTCTTGCCATGACAATAATGAACGAGATGGATCTATCCCTTTACCATCATCCCAACCACGAATAAATTCACCCCTTAAATCGGGTAATCTGCCATCAGGATAAGCTTCTGCTAACTTTGGGTACTGTGATCTATTAAAAGCTGCACCGCTACAAGTGAAATAACCAAAAGGTGGATGAGGCAACGGCCAAGGAATAGGAGAACCAACAGGAATTTCACTGGTTGCTTTAATCAGTCGATCTACTTCTTCTCGAGTGTATACTTCCGCACGAGTATATGCCCCCACATCACTTGCATTAAGATTAATATCCTCAGTCAACGCTTTACCATTTATTTTCCGGCTATTGGAGACTTTGCCATCAATATTTCCACGCAATGAATTGACGATTTCCTGTACCAGCTTTTGTGTCACTGCCAATGTCTCATTATTGCCAGTTTCATTGGTCAATTGAACAACGCCTTTTTGTGTTAATGAGGCATTGGGAATTTCTGCTGTGACTTTTTGTTTTAACGCTTGATTTAATTTGGCAGTGAGTTTAGCTATATCCCCATCATCTAGAACATCATCGCTAGATTGTGTTGCGATAAAATTAGCCACCACAGAGGCTATTGTTGATGATTGGCGTAATGCCTTATTTAATACATGTGTAGAGATATTTTCTGGTGGAAACCCTTCCTGCAAACTCTTATCTGTTTCATATTTTTCTTGACTTACCACATTAGCATTATTACTAATAGAAAAAGCTTTAAAATCATTTTTTTGGCTCATATACCCCTCTAAATAAAATAATTTTCTTACGTAATCAATATATTAAATTATCGTGCAGATAACTTTATCCATTGGTGCCAATCATAGTCTAGTTCATAAAAAGAATAATGGAGTGTTTTTATAACTTACAGGGTTAATTATTTTTGTATAAGGAGTGAATAAACAAATTGATGTATATGAATTATTATTTCCCTATTTTTCTGAAAAATTAATTTATATGACATTAAGTTTGAAATATGAAAACGTTTTTATTTTTAATAAAAAATCAATATTCATGTTTATTTCCTGCTTAGTATAAACATGAATATTTAAATATTTCATCATCCTTAAACCCAGGGGTTTAATATTGGCACGCCGGTCAATTCAAAATCAATCACATTTCGTGTGACGACAGTCATACCATGAACCAGCGCGGTTGCGGCGATAAGTGCATCACGCTCTGAGCATGGATCAGGAACATTCAACCGGGCACACCGCTGAGCCACAGCCGTATCTACTGGTAATATCCGTCCAGTAAATTCCGGTACTACATGGTGGTTAAACCATGATCGCAATAATGCCCCTTGGGTTATGTCTCGTCGTTCAATCTGTAAGATGCCGGTTTCCAGCTCCATAATGGTAATGACTGATAGGAAGAGCTCTGTTGCGTCAACACTTTCAGCCCATGCAGCTACACCGGCATTAGCCTTACCCGCTCGAACTTTCCGCAGTTCGGAGACAACATTCGTATCAAGAATATACATCATGAGAAATTGGCTGGACGGCTATTGATGGAAACACGTGGTGGATTGAATTCAATATCTTCAACACCAGGCATTGTTAAAGCATCAGCGATATTTCGACGCTGTTTGGTGATTCGTTGATATTCTTCAATGGTTAGCAGGACATGTGCCGGTTTGCCACGATCTGTGATGAACACTGGACCGCTTTTAGCCGCCTTCTTTGCTCTGCTGACGTCTTGATTAAGCTCCCGACTCGATAAGGTTGTGATTGACATGATACACCTCGATATAATAGCTAATTTATGTAGG
This sequence comes from Photorhabdus antumapuensis, assembly GCF_020387775.1. Lineage (NCBI taxonomy): Bacteria > Pseudomonadati > Pseudomonadota > Gammaproteobacteria > Enterobacterales > Morganellaceae > Photorhabdus > Photorhabdus antumapuensis. The sequence continues at coordinate 144,649 of NZ_JAHZMK010000024.1, read as the reverse complement.
TACGTTACTACATAATGCTAGAGGGCGCAAATTTTAGTCATTCATCTTCTTCCTCCTTTTTGCCTTCTGGCTCGTGCAGCTTTAAGTTTGGCTTGCGTCCTTTCCCTTTGTTAGATTACGTTCAAGTTCAGCCAATGCTCCAACCAAGTGAAAAACGAAGGTTTTCTTTACCTGGTAGCAAAGCGGAGATTTCATGATATAGTATTAAAAGGTATTACCTTTTAATATATAAGGTGGAAGAAAATGGCAACCTCAGTAAAACTTGACGATAACTTGAAAAGCCGGATCCAGTATTTGGCAGAAGTGCGACATCGTTCCGCTCATTGGATAATGCGTGAAGCTATACGTGACTATGTAGAGCGTGAAGAAAAACGTGAATCTTTCAAACAGGATGCATTGCGTGCTTGGGAAGCATATCAAGAGAATGGACTACATCTGACGTTTGAAGAAGCGGATGACTGGTTAGCTAAGCTCGAAGCAGGAGAAGATGCGGAGTTACCAGAATGCCACGTTTGATTTGGTCTCCGTCTGCTCTTGCTGATATACAGCGGCTCTATGGTTTTCTTGCTAAAAAAGACAAAGACACTGCTCGTCGAGCCATTAAAGCAATACGGGCTGGCGTGAAAACGCTGGCACGTCAGCCTGAAGCAGGACGCCCTGTTGATGATATGGATCCAGCATTCCGAGAATGGCTTGTTGATTTTGGAAGTAGTGGCTATATCGCCTTGTACCGGATTGGGGATGAAACAGCAACAATTTTTGCTGTACGGCATCAAAAAGAGGTCGGATATTAACATTAGATAGATGACGGCTAATAAGAAATAATCACCATCACCGGTTTTATCACCAATTATTTAACCGGCTGGAGCACAGTAACTAATATATCTATTAGCCGATTTAAGATGAATTTTTGGATATTTTTAATAATGTTTTCATCATGGCTATTTTAATCATGACAGTCTCTGAATTTAAACTTGCGATATGATTTAAAGTAATCATTTTATTTTATTGAAACATATAAAAGTAATTTAACCATTTGTTTTAAATGAAAAATTAATCATTCGTGAGTTTGTTATTAATGAGTTTATATTAATGGTGTAATGGAAAATTATTTTAATAAATGGAGAGTGAATATCAACACCATGAATTAATTTGTATTGAATTAATATTCAAGAACGTTAAGGAATTATATGGAGTAATGGGTTTTAATTATCTTTCTTTAATCAATTAAATTAAGTGAATCAGCAATAAAAATTTTCTACCACAATTCACATATCTATATTTTTCAAGAATATTAAATGGAATCATCTTTCTTTATCATGTCATGTAATATAGTTATTCATTAATTTAGTTACTTTTAAAAACTATCAATAGTGATAATAGGTATGTCAGCGTATTTATTATCACCCGCGAGACCTCTTAGCATATAAACTAAATTTATTCAATTTAATATTTGTAAAAATATTAAATTTTCATTATGGCTCACTAATTTATAAATTTTTAGATAATTACTCTTTAAATGATCTGCGTCAATCTATACTTACCTAGTTAGTTAATATTTTTAGAACACTTTTTTAACTTTATTTTAACTTAATAAGGATATGCATCATGGGTGTTTTTCAGTACAAAGACTTTGATGACAATACTTCCAAAGAGTTATTTTCCGACGCAAAAACTATCGCCGGGTATGCTTACCATAATCTGGGCAGCGGATTTGCTGAGGGGTATTACAGTTATGGTTTTGGTTTAGGGATGCCATTAACGTTGCTGACCGCACTTCTCGGCAGCACGACATCGCAGGGCGTCACACCTAAATTGCCTTGGAATCCGGACGCAGAAAAACAGGCACAAGATAAACTCAATGACTCAGGATGGTTTACTATCAGTGCTGATGAGTTAGGTTATCAGGGAAAAACGGATGCCCGCGGTACTTTTTTCGGCGAAAAATCAAGTCATTCCACTGCTCAAGCAGAGGTAATGGGAAAATATGATGCTGATGGTAATTTGATTTCTATTGGCATTGCGTTTCGCGGTACGAGTGGTCCTAGAGAGTCAATTATTACCGATACATTTGGCGACGTTATGAATAATGTGCTGGTGGCTTTAGGTAAGAAAGACTATTCGAATGACTACGCGCCAAACGCTTTCGGCCGGCTGCTGGACCATGTAGCCAATTATGCCAAAGCTCACGGTTTGACGGGCAATGACATTGTGGTTAGCGGCCATAGTTTGGGTGGGTTAGCTGTGAATAGTATGGCGGAGTCTAGCGATACGAAATGGGGGGGATTTTACTCTCAGTCGAACTATATCACTTTCGCTTCGCCATCACAGTATGAGAAAGGTAATAAGGTGCTGAACGTGGGATACGAGAATGATCCCGTATTCCGCGTATTAAACGGCACCAGCGTTGATTCATTATCAGCGGGAGTTCACGATACACCAAGGGACTCTGCGACAAATAATATTGTTAATTTTAACGATCACTATGCATCAAACTGGTGGAATGTGTTGCCCTTCTCCATTGCTAATGCGTCAACCTGGGTTTCGCATGTGACGCCATTTTATCAGAGTGGTATGCAACGTATTATGGAGTCAACGTTCTACGACTTGACTCATAAAGACTCTACTATTGTTGTCAGCAACCTTTCCAATGTCACCCGTGAAAATACCTGGGTGCAGGATTTAAACCGGAATGCTGAGAAACACACTGGTAGTACTTTTATTATCGGTACTGACGGCAACGACCTAATTAAAGGTGGTAAAGGAAACGATTATCTGGAAGGGCGCGACGGCAATGATATCTTCCGTGATGATGGAGGATTTAACATTATTGCCGGTGGGAAAGGTCATAATACCTTTGACTTACAGAAGTCACTAAAAAATGCGGAAATAGCCTATGACCAGGCAGGGACATTGTATATGCGTGATGCACAAGGCGGTATCACCATTGCTACAGATATCTCGGCTATAAGAAGTAAGGAAAGTACCTGGCTGTTTCTGACTAAACAGGTGGATTCTCAAGTCAGAGCCGATGGTTTGTATTCTAGCCGTGGATTGACGAAATACGCCAATTCAGTCACAGGCAACGATGGGAATGATACTCTGACTTCTAAAACCTCCGGTAGCTGGTTGTTCGGTCTGGATGGTGATGATACGTTGATCGGCTTCGGCAACAGAAATGTCTTCGTCGGTGGTGAAGGTAACGATGTCATGAAAAGTCAGGGTAATAACAATACCTTCCTGTTCAACGGTGATTTTGGACAAGACATTATTTATGGCTACAATAAGACTGATAAACTGGTGTTCCTGGGTACTGAAGGAAGCAGTGATAAAAGTAGTTATCTGGATCATGCTTCTATGGTGGATAATGATCTGGTGTTTACCTTCGGACAAAACTCAGTCACTCTGGTTGGCGTCAGCATGGACAGCTTATCGGTAGATAACATAATACTGGCATAACATATAAATCATGCGATATCCCTATTCATGAAGTGGCCATGTCAAAATGGCCATCTTTTTCTAGAATCAACTGAATAGTCAGCATTACAAAACAGAGATTTTCATTTATTTTCCGACTACGATATTTTCTGTTAATAAAGTGTGACCAACGGCATATTTCGCCTGCCATGCTTTAGGATTGATCAAATAATGTTGCCGGAAGCGTTTAGAAAAATGGCTTGGGCTGGAGTAACCCACCGCGGTAGAAACATCAATGACACTCATGCCTTTTTTCAATAAATCTTCTGCGGTCGTCATGCGGACATTTTCCAAATATTGATGGAAAGTGCGAAAAACAACCGCACGAAATCCCTCTTTTAATTTGCGTTCATTTAAACCAACTGCTTTTGATAATGACTTTATTGTCCAAGGGTAATGATAATCACTGTTAATTATTTTTATGGCATTATAAACGGCGCGACGTTGTAAACCGTTGATCATATTATATTGACAATCATAAATTTTAGACGCCACACAAGCGAGTATTTCTAATGCTTTTGCCTTTAAATAAACCTTTCTGACATTGCCACTTAATTGGCACTCTTCTATTTGATTCACTATCTGCATAAATGGTGGATAGATAGGACATGCCATCATCAATGCATGATTGTGACTGGCGTTCTTCTCAAAACCTGCTGATAATTGAGTAAAAGGGGGTAATTCCTGAGCTTCAATTTCGCTCAATGAAAAACGAATATCGAGAATATGCCATGATCCACGGCCAAAGAAGTTCATGCCTCGCGTCATTTTAGGTGCATGGAAAAATATCATCATTCCCGAATTAATATCTAATGCATCGCCATTTTCAATCGCCATTTTCCCTCTCCCATTTAAAATGAACGCAATTGATACCGTTGGCGGTCCTTCACAATATTCTGTGACATCCTTGTTGAGTTCAAAGCGCATCCGGTTTATGTGAATGCCGTCAGATAATTCCTCAATCAGTAAAGGTGTATTTGTATTATTTTTCTCTGCATGTGAATGCATGCAATTGCAATGGTCAGCCGTGAAAACTTCTAGTTTTTTACTATAGATTGTCTTCATGAGATCCCCTGTAAAATTAGCATCAGCACCAGTTAAAAATTGTTTCCGTACTTAAAACAGTATTTTTTGTATATTAAAGACATTATATTTTTATTGTATATATATATTCGGATTGTAAATATCACGCAATTTATCATTAATGATAATCATTATCAATAGTACGTAATGCGCTACTTTTGTCCCTATTCCGTTAGCTATGGCTGATTACTATCGATAGTCTCCCGTTATGTTTTTTGTTTTACCACACTTAATTTTCGTAAAACATGATTTAAACAGTGCATAACGAGTTATTTATATGAGAAAAAAATACGCTAAGGCGTCTGTCTTATGTTGTTTGATTTCGCCTATGGCATGGGCGGAACATTCTCCTGACGCGACAGAAGATGCTTTGATTGTGACGGCCAACAAACGGGAAGAAGCATTAAATAAAGTGGATGGTAGCGTTCTGGTTAAAACAGGCGAAGAACTTGTTCAGGCCGGTATTACCCAAGTACAAGATCTTGAGCGCGTTTTCCCTGGTTTACAAATCCGCTCACGGGGTAATAGAACCTATTCAGCAACCACCATTCGCGGTATTAGTTCGCCGGATTTCTATTCGCCTTCTGTTCGAATTTATGTCGATGGAGTTCCTCAGGATCACCAGTTCCTAACACAAGAATTAATCAATGTAGAACGTGTAGAACTATTACGCGGTCCGCAAGGGACTTTATATGGTGGAAATGCGCAAGCGGGTGTTATCAATATCATCACTCGTTCGCCGAAAGACGGCCCCTGGCTAAACCTTTCCGGGAATTACTCGAAGCTGAAACAAGGCGGCTCTTTCAGCGGATCAATACCGCTTATTGAAGATCTCCTTTATGGGAGTACCAGTCTGCGTTGGGTAAAAGAACCTGGGCAAATTGATGCGCCAAATCGTGGTGATAAAAATATTGATTCCAGCAAAACCTGGCTTGGTAGAGGGCAACTGACATTTGCACCGGAAGATTCTTCGTTCAGTGCTGAACTGAGCTTTGCTCATGAAGATCTCGATTCCCATGAAGAGCTTTATTTAAGCGACGAACAATTTCGCCGGAAAGAATACGATGGCCCTATCCCCGATTTAACCCGGCGGGTTAACAGTTATGCGTTCAAAGCTGAATATGATTTTGGCGACAGTGTATTAACCAGTGTGACCTCCTATCAGGATCGCGATATTTACCGTGATTTCATCGGGGGTAAATGGAAAGAAAAACACTATGCCACCACGCAAGAGCTGCGTTTGAACTCCAATTTCTCAAATGGGATTACCAGCGTTCTCGGCGGCTGGTTTTCAGATGAAAATAATAAACATCATACCAGTGGTTATCCCGGCTACTATGGCAATGCCGCTAACACAATAAAAGCAAAATCGCTGGCACTGTTTGGTGAAGTGAAATTGCCGTTTGCTGCTCAGTGGGATCTTACTTTGGGCGGTCGTTTGTCCCATGAAAAATCGCAGATAGATTATGCGGGCCGTTCTGGCATGGTAGCAATCGACGCTTTTGATAACCAAGTTTCCAGCAATGAGTTCACACCTAAGGCCGCACTGGGTTGGCAATTGACGCCAGATACCCGTTTCTATTTCTCTGCCACGAAAGGGTACAAACCCGGTGGATTCAATAACATTGTCTACTCCGCCAATGATAGAAAACCCTACGATACTGAAACCTCAGATAATTATGAGCTCGGCTGGCATACCTCGTTCTTTGATAACGCAGTGACATTAGACAGCGCTGTTTATTACATTCGTTCGAAAGATAAACAAATTTATGTTGGTCCGGTAGGTGCGCAATTTATACGTAATGTCGGTAAAGCAGAAAGCAAAGGTGTTGAGTTGAGTAGCCAGATCAAACCAATGAAAGGGCTCAAATTTTCTCTTGGTGGTAGCGCTGGTAAGTCAAACTTCACTGATGCAACCGATACAGAGAGCGGTATAAGTTATAACAATAAACGTCTGCCTTATGCGCCAGATGTCATGCTCAATGCAAGTTTTGACTACTTGATTGATCAAACGTTGTTACCCGGTAACCTCTATTTAAATGCTGGTGCCCGCTACTATTCAAAGAGCTACTTTAATGAAGCGAATACTCTTGAACAGGGGGGATACACCCTTTATGACGCGTCATTAAGTTTAGAAATGGCACATGGGGTTAATGTAAAACTCTATGGCGAAAATCTGGGTGATAAAAAGTATCGTGTCTCCAGTTTCACTGTGGGGCCAAATACGCTCAGTATGATCAATAAAGGCTTGAATGTTGGGCTGGATGTGAGTGTCTCACTATGACGCATAATATCTCCCACCCCCGCCATATATCGTTACTATTGCTAACTTTGGCGGGTGTTTACACCCTTCAAAGTACTATCGGCATGTTAACGTTACAAAGTATGCCAGCGTTTTTGCGCAGCCACGGTGTAACCCCGGATAAAATCGGCTTGCTCTACCTGTTGATGTTGCCTTGGGCGTTTAAATTCCTTTGGGCGCCTATTATAGAGCGCTATCGCAAATCTGGTTCGGGGGATACAAACCCCCGTCGTATCATGATTTGCGGTAATCTGTTAATTACCTTGCTTTTTTGTTCAATGTCACTGGCAAAACCTGCCGAACATATGCCGCTGATTATTGTCGGTCTGTTTCTGATCACCCTTTGTCTAACCGTGGTGGATACCACCACCGATGGTCACGCTATTGACCGGTTATCCCCAAAGCACCGCCCTTGGTGCAATGTTATGCAAGTTGGCGGCGGTTATTTGGGTTCTATCATCGGCAGCGGTCTGTTTCTATACCTTGTTTCACTATATGGTTGGCACATTGGCGCCGGGGTGTTAGCCATAGTGATTCTATTGATGTCATTACCTGCCTTATTTTTGCGGGAAACACAGGTAGAAAAAGCACCAACGGTTTTAAAAGCCCCAGTTGCCCCTTCTCTCAAAAATGCACTCCGTCGGTCGCCGGTTAGGCAAGCACTGGTTTTGATATTGCTGTGTATGATCGGTACTCGCCTTTCACTTGGTATGCTTTCACCGTTTTTGATCGATCGCGGTGTGGATTTAACTCAACTCGGTATCATTGCCGCCAGTGGTGGTGCATTAGCTGGATTATCGGGTGTTTTGCTTGGTGGCATCATTGTACGTAAATTCGGTGCTATCCAGACTTTACTGTCTGTCATGCTGCTTGAATCTATCGTGTTAGCCTGTATCTTCTGGCTTGCCCGGCAACCAGAGGCGCCGTTATCCCTGCTTTCAGCCGCATATGTCTTCATCACCTTAATCACCGCCGCTAAATTTGTGGCGCTGTATACCCAGATGATGTCGCTCGCCGCAGGTGCTCAGTCCGGTGTGGATTTTGCGTTGATGCAATCCGCAGATATGGGTATTGCCATTATCTGTTCAGTGTTGGGTGGATTGATTGTGACCAAAGCAAGCTATTCTGCCCTTTTCGTTCTTGCACTTCTCTTCACCTTCATTGCCTTGTTCTGGACATTGCGTAAATTCCATGATTTCCACAAGGAGAGCGTGAATGCGTCATCATGATACTTCTGTTCAGAGTTCGCCGGAGCAGCGTGCGGCTGATGCCGGCGTTATTAAAGAGTTATGGTATATGATGCGCCCATACCGCACGCTGAGTTACGTTGCAATTGGGCTTGCTATTCTTTCCGCCGGCCTGCAAATATTGCCGGCGGCAGTGGCTGGGCTCATCACCCAATCTATCTATGACGGGCAATATGACACGCTATTGAATTATGGCGTCATGTTATTGGGATTCACCTTTGCCGCTATGTTGACCTTTAGTGGTTCAACGTTTTTTGCGCATTTGATTGCCGCTGATGTGCAAGCTGATGTTCGCCGCAATATCAGTAGTAAGTTGAAGTCGGTGCCTTTGGGTTTTTTCATGCTGACCGACAGCACCGAAATAAAAAAGATGATGCTAGATGACGTCGAACAGCTTGAAGAGGGTATTGCCCATATCATTCCAGAGATGTCTGCTACTTTGTTTGGCCCATTGATCGCACTGAGCGTCATGCTAGCCATTGATTGGCGGTTAGCCTTGGCGGCATTCGCGCCAACTTTGGGTGCCTGCTTGTTATTTGTCTATATTCAGATAAAAGTTCAAACAACAACTCAGCGTTTTTATGCAGCCCAAAACCGTATTGCTTCAACAATGGGTGAAGTTATTAATGCGATTCCGGTAGTCAAAACCTATTCAGGCGGCAAGGTTGCGTTGCAACGCGCTGAGGAAGCGTTTACCGCCCTGACTCGGATTATTGATGTTTGGGTTGAGAAAGTGCAGGTCAAATCCAGCCGGTTTTTCGTGTTATCCAGCGCTAATCTGTTGTTTGTCCTCCCTTTGGCGGTCTGGTTATTGAACCGACAAGAGATCACTTTATTCGAATTCACTTTCTTTATTTTGGCTGCAATGGCATTCGGCAATATTGCCTCATCCATGTTCGCTGTGATGACACGTTTGCAACAGCAAGAGGCGTTGATCACACGCTATCGTTGGTTAATGAATCAGCCTGAACTAGCGCCTTGTACCCAAAGCCAAACACCAGCCGATCACAGCGTCGCTCTGCACAATGTCAGTTTCTCCTACCAAGATGAGCAGGAGAATGCATTAAATAACATTTCATTTTCTATACCGGCGGGAAGTTCATTAGCCTTGGTCGGTGCCAGTGGCTCGGGTAAATCTACTGTAGCGAGTCTTATCGCACGTCTTTGGGACCCTCAGCATGGTCAGGTGACTATTGGCGGTGTTGATATCCGTAATATGGATGAACCGACGCTACGCAATAACGTCTCTTTTGTTTTCCAGCGTGTGTTTCTGTTCAACGATACGGTGGCTAATAACATACGACTAGCCCGTCCTAATGCCTCACGGGCCGAAGTTGAAGCGGCTGCTAACGCAGCGCAAGCACATCAATTTATTCAGCAATTACCACAAGGCTACGACACTGTACTGAATGGTGGCGTGAGTTTATCGGTAGGTGAGAAACAGCGTATTGCCGTTGCCGCCGCTATTCTGAAAAATGCGCCAATTCTTGTATTGGACGAAGCGACAGCCTATACCGATCCAGAATGTGAAAAAGAGATGCAACAGGCCCTCAATGCCTTATGCCGCAATAAGACAGTGATTGTCATTGCCCATCGTCTACCGACTATCCGTCATCTTGATCGAATAATGGTTTTAGATAAAGGACAGATTCTCGAACAAGGAACCCATGAAGAACTGGTCGCACAGCAAGGGGCATACGCCAGACAGTGGGCTGCTTGGCGGGGAGAAAAAACCGGGACAGGAGCAAATTATCATGGGGCTATTTAATCGTCTCCAGCAACATCTATCACCAAAACTGCAAAGAGTTTGGTTCAAAGGGTTGTTATATAAACAGTTTGATACCGTTGCGATTATGGCTCAACTTGCTATTGCTGCCTGGGCGATTACCCATCTAGGGGAAAGTGACAATCCTATGTTGCCGCTTATCACTTTGGGATTACTGGTTATTTTACTGTTGCTGCGATTTACTTTTATGGCTCGTGCATTACGTAAACTCACTATTGCCGCTTATAGTTTGGGCATAGAAATTCGTCGCGCTCTGCTACAACGCCTTGTCAGTATGTCTATCGCCACGATTCGGGGATTGAGTGCTGGAAAAATAGCGTTGACGTTATCGGAAGATGTGCAATGGCAGGAAAATCAGTCAGCCTATACCACACCGCAAATCGCTTGTCAGGTGATGATGCTGACCCTCATCTACCTGGCTTTATTCTGGTTCGATTGGGTGGTTGCCGGTAGTGCATTATTAGTGCTGATGGTTGGGATGTTCATCTTGGGGGCTATCCGTAAAAAACTGAATGAAATATTGCGCTTGCGTGCCACTATGATGGCTGATGTATCCGAAGCTATCGTTGAGTACGCCCAAGGTATGTCCTTTATTCGTGCTGCGGCAGCGACCACAACGGTAGAACAGCGTTTTGACCGCGAAATCGACCAATTACGGGTTGCATTCCGCCGTGGGGTATTCAGAAGTATTCCTCTACTGAGCCTGTTTTACATCATCATTGATACCAGCGTGGTTGTTGGCATTCTGGCTGGCGCTCTGCGCTTTAATTCACCAGAAGCATTAACACTCTCGGAAATGCTGATCACTATTCTGTTGTTGTTTGCCACGATTACCCCGCTACGTGGGATCATCCCCCTGCTCAATATCACGGCCTTAACACAAGTAGGTGAAACCCATATTGCAGAGATAGAAGCTGTTGCAACGCAAGCTTCCGGGCCATTAGCCGCGCCAGCCAAATATGATGTTGAAGTGAATAACATCTCTTTTAGCTATCCAGGTACAAATCAACCCGCTATCCAAAATGTGTCGTTTTATGCGCCGCAAGGCAGTATGACCGCTATTGTCGGGCCCAGTGGCAGTGGGAAATCCACACTGGCTTATCTGCTGCTCTCTTTCTATCAATTGGATAAGGGGGAAATCCGTTTGGGTGGAAACGATATTCATCATTACCAAACTCAGGCACTGTATGACACCGTGACTATGGTATTTCAGGAAACTGCACTATTTCAGGATACCGTCGTTAACAATCTCCGGTTGGGTGATCCCGATGCAACCCAGTTAGAACTGGAGCAAGCTGCTCGCCTTGCCAATATTCACGATACGATTATGGCATTACCGCAAGGGTACGATACCCCGCTAGGGGTGGATGGCGGTACGCTGTCTGGTGGCGAGCGTCAGCGCCTTGCCATTGCACGCGCCATCTTAAAGCAATCTCCGGTTTTATTCCTTGACGAAGCGACGGCTTCTCTCGATCCCGAAAATGAGCAGTTGATACAACAGGCGTTTGATTCCCTTACCCAGAATAAAACGGTCTTTGTTATCGCTCATCGGTTGAGCACGATAACTCGCGCTGACCAGATATTGGTGATGGATCATGGAACCCTTTGTGATAGCGGCACTCACGACGAATTGTTAGGACGTTGTTCACTTTATCAATCCCTTTGGGAAAACCATCTTGGCTCAGAGGAGCACTGGCATCTATACCCTATGGATTTACCCAAATACGCCAAATAAGGTGTAGCCCACCGTTTCGTAACCGTCATTATTTATAGGATATCTTCATGCATACGGATCTTGTCTCTCCAGATTCACTGCGCCAGATAATATCTGGCCTGTTTACTCAAAAAAATACACTGGTGGATGATAACGATGATTTAATTCGCAAGGGGCTGGACTCAATGCAAATGATGGCATTGTTAAACCAGTTGAGGCGGCAGGGATATCGCGTCACCCTTCGTGAACTTTATCAAAAACCCACACTGCATGCCTGGAACCAGCTTCTGCAACGTCATACGCCTGTCACTCACACAGCACCTAAACCTGACGCCGCTTTGCAACCACTGATTGCAGATGCTCGTCCGTTCCCATTGACCGCAGTACAACATGCTTATTTTGTTGGGCGTTCGCCGGAACAGACGTTGGGAGGAGTAGGTTGCCATTTATATCAAGAATTTGACGGTATCGGGCTGGAACCTGAACAATTGGAAGCGGCAATTCATAGGTTGATTCAGCGACATCCGATGTTACGAGTACGGTTTTTGCCAGATGGTCGTCAGCAAGGTATGACAGATGCTTATTGGAAAAAATTAACGGTTTATGACCTGCGCCGCTTGACAGCAGACGAACAGCAACCCGCGCTGAATAATATACGCGAACAACTAAGCCATCGGGTATTACAGGTTGAACAAGGGGAAACGTTCGATATTCAGCTAAGTCTGTTTGGTGAGAATCAACATCGGTTGCACGCTAATATTGATTTGCTGATCATGGATGCCGCCAGTTTTAGCCTGTTCTTTACTGAACTGGCGGCGTTAATTGCTAAACGCAACCTGCCGGTTATCCCTTCTGACTACGATTTTTGCCGCTATTTGGCGCAATATCAGGCGCAATTTGTGCAGGCGCGACAAGAAGCAGAGATATTCTGGCGTAACCGGTTAGATACTCTTCCCCCTGCCCCGCAACTTCCGCTGGCTAAGGAACCTTCCCTAATAAAAAACGTCCGCATTCAGCGCAGATGTTTCTGCTTGGCTCCTGAAAATTGGCAACGTTTTAAACAAATTGCTCAACAAAATGGTGTTACGCCAACGATGGCATTGGCGACCGCCTTTGCTGGTTTATTATGTCGCTGGAATCATGCCCCCCGTTTGTTGTTTAACCTGACATTGTTTGATAGAGCACCGTTGCACACCGCAGTTGATAGCCTGCTGGCCGACTTTACTAATATTCTGCTATTAGATATTCCTGCTGATAATTTGCCGTTTTGCCAACTGGCTAAAGATGCGCAGGCAACATTTGCCGAAGCTTACGAACATCGCCACTGGTCTGGTGTAGAAGTTTTACGTGAACTTAAAAAACGTGGCAGCCATCCACATGGTGCGCCAATTGTGTTTACCAGCAATTTAGGCCGACCTTTATATGGTGAAAATACCCGTGATGTTCTGGGAAAACCAAGTTGGGGAATATCACAAACACCTCAGGTATGGCTGGATTTCGTTGCGTTTGAACATGAAAATACGCTGAATATTCAGTGGGATAGTAACGATGAACTCTTCCCTGATGGGTTAATGGATACCTTATTTACCGCCTATCAGAGGTTCATTGGCAACCTAACGGAAAATGCCACCCAGTGGAGTAAAGAATTACCGGATTTGATGCCTGAATCGCAATACCAGCTTCGGTATCAGATCAATAACACAACTGAACCTTTGCCGGATGCCCTGCTGCATGAAGGTGTGTTTTTGCAGGCAGAACGTACACCAAATATTGTTGCTTTGGTGACTAATAATAAGGAAATCAGTTATGGTGAATTAAGTTTGGCCGCTCGCCGGTTAGCAACCGTGTTGCAAAAAATGTCGGTTATACCGGGAGATCGGGTTGCCATTAGCATGGAAAAAGGCGTCGGACAAATTGTTGCGGTATTGGCGATACTTTATATCGGCGCCGTTTATGTCCCAGTTCCTGTTGATCAACCCGTAAACCGCCGTCGTGCTATCTGCGAAAGTGCTGGAATCCGTGTCGTTATCATTGATCCTGAACAGCAATATGATGACCGGACACAAGAGATGCATTGTGTTTCCTGGCATCAGGATGAGCAATGGCCGCCTTTGGCAAACATGGCTAAGCGTGCGATTACTGATCCGGCTTATATCATCTATACCTCTGGTTCAACCGGTATGCCAAAAGGAGTGGTTATCAGCCACCAAAGCGCACTCAATACCTGTTTGGATATCAATCGACGTCATCAGGTCCAAAGTAGCGACCGGTTATTGGCACTCTCTGCCCTACATTTCGACCTCTCCGTTTATGACATTTTCGGTATTCTCACAGCGGGAGGTGCGCTGGTATTAATTAATGAAGCACAGCGTCGTGACCCATCAACCTGGGAAACGTTGATCGCGCGTCATAATGTGACGTTGTGGAATAGCGTGCCTGCACTGTTCGATATGTTGCTGACCTATTGCGAAGGTATGGAGGTCGATGCGCCGAAAGCACTTCGTACCGTGATGTTGTCCGGGGACTGGATCAGCTTGTCACTGCCTGAACGTTACCGAGCCTTCAATCCTGATGGTGTTTTGAGTGCAATGGGGGGGGCAACAGAAGCGGCTATTTGGTCAAACGAATATATTGTCAAAGAAGTTGAAACACAGTGGCGCTCCATTCCGTATGGCTATCCCCTGGCTAACCAGCGTTACCGTGTCGTAGGTGAAGATGGTCGTGATTGCCCTGACTGGGTTGTCGGTGAGCTTTGGATTGGTGGTGCCGGTGTCGCATTAGGCTACTTTAATGATGAAGAACGTACTTCCGCTCAATTTGTTGTCGATCAAGGGGAACGCTGGTACCGCACCGGTGATCTGGGTTGTTACCATCCTGAAGGCTGGCTTGAATTTCTGGGGCGTCGTGATAGCCAGGTAAAAATTGGGGGTTACCGAATTGAGTTGGGAGAAATTGATGCGGCACTTAATCAAGTAACTGGAATCAGTAAAGGGGTGGCACTCGCCAGTGGCGAAAAAGAGAAGTCGCTGGTGGCGTTCCTTGAATTGGACGGTGATTATTTATGCCAACGGGTAAATCGTGCGCCTCAGTTACCGACTCGTTATCGTGATCTGTTCCCTGCAACGCACGCAATAACCGGGGATAACAGTGAACCTCAAGTTGCAATGTTCCTGCTGGAACATCTATCTCGTCACGGTATTACGTTTACTTCACCGCAATCACTGACAGATTGCTTGAAATACTATCGGCCCAAACCGGAATACTATGACTGGTTTGCTCGTATGTTGGCATATCTTTGCCAATGCAAAGTACTGGTTGAATCTACACAACATGTATATCAGGCTGGATGGTTACCTGTTACATCCAATCATGAGGCGATAGGTATCCCGGAACGCTGGCACGCTGTGCTACGTGATGTTCTTACTGGTCAACAGACGGCGATTGCATTACTTGACGATCCGCAATTCGCACCGGAACAACAATTGTTTGTGTTGCCAGAAACCCAGCAGTGGTTGGCAGGGTTGCAACAGGTCATCACCACCCTCTCTCAGCGATTACAACGCCCCGTGACTTTGATGGAGTTTGATGCTCGCAGCGGGCGCTGTGCCCAGTGGTTGGCAGAACATATTACTGATCAACATCTCTGTTATCTCGGCTTTGAACGTTCTCTGGCATTGGTCAATCAGGCGCAAACACGGTTAAATGGTTATGCTCATGCGTCAGTACAATGTTGGTTTGAACAAAGTTGGCCTGAACAAGTTCCTGAGTCGCTGCAACATCAGGCTGATATTATTCTGCTGAATAACGTATTACACCGGGAAGAAAATCCCGCACGTTGTATCAAGGAATTGGTACCACTTGCTCAACCTGGCGCGTTGATATTGGCAATGGAGTTGCAACAGGCATCGTCTCTCTCCCTGATTACGACTGAATTGCTTTCACCTCAAGGTATTCAATTACGCTCTGCGTCACAGTGGTTATCGTCATTACAAGTATCGTCACTACAGGCCGAAACGCCAATGACCATCGGTAACCTTAGTGTGTTATTGATGCAATCAAGTGACGGTGTCACTATCCCTGATCGGGAAAAAATTAAATCGGGGCTGGCACAACATCTGCCGGGATATATGATCCCACAGCGCTTGCATATTATTCCTCGCTTGCCACTGACACCTAACGGCAAAATTGATCGCAAGGCGCTATCGCAAGCACTACAGTCAGCGACAAAAACAGAGACAGCACCCCGCAAGAATGAAATGGCTTTGTTGAATGCGGTGGAACAAACCGTTGCTGGCATTTGGCAACGCTTGCTCAATACAGAGCAACTGGGCTGTGACAGTGACTTTTTCCAACTTGGCGGAGACAGTCTTCTGGCTACACGTTTGGTTGGTGAACTGACACAACAAGGCTTCAAAGGTGAACTGGGTCATCTTTTCCGTCACCCTCAATTGGCTGCATTTGCAGCTACGCTGGTTCCTCTGGCTGAAACCTCATCAGCAGAGTCCGCTCTGCCGAAAGAGCAAAATGAATACCACCCTTTCCCACTGACGGAAGTTCAGCAGGCTTATTTGGTCGGACGCCATCCGGGTTTCGCTTTAAGTGGTGTTGGGGCACATTTCTTTATCGAATACCGGATAGGGCAGTTAGATGTTCAACGTTTAAATCGGGTGCTAAATCGTCTGATCCAGCGTCATCCAATGCTCAGAACCGTGGTTGTCAATGGGCAGCAGCAGATATTAGAAAATGTCCCGTTGTTCTCCGTCAAACAACATCCATTCACCGACATTACGCAGGCCGACACATTACGTGAACAACTTTCACATCAGGTATTAGATGCCAGTTACTGGCCGGTGTTCGATTTCCAGCTTGCGCAAGACGATGGGATTGTCTCCCGGCTATTTGTCAGTCTGGATAATCTGCTATTAGACGGGTTGAGTATGCAGATATTGCTGGCCGAATTAGAACAGCTCTATCTCGACGAGCAGCATGAATTGCCACCGTTGAAAGTCACATTCCGGGATTGTGTGTTACGCCAGCAGCAAATGCCGGCAGATCAGCGTTCGCTGCAATATTGGCAGGAGCAAGTGAAAACATTACCACTGGCACCACAATTGCCACTACGAGTTGCCCCGGAAAGTATTCAATCACCACGTTTTGTGCGCTATAGCGATCGGTTGTCTGCACATGAATGGAGTCAGTTAAAACAACATGCAACTCCTTATCAGATAACACCTTCTGCGCTCTTAATTGCGGCTTATGCAGCGGTTCTTTCTGCGTTCAGTACCAAACCGGAGCTAACGCTTAACCTTACCCTGTTCGATCGCCCGCACTGGCATGAAGATATTAATCACATTCTGGGTGATTTCACTTCCCTGTCATTACTGGCCTGGCGCCCGGAGAAAAATTGGTTATCAAGTGCCCGTAGATTGCAACAACAGCTATGGCAGGATTTGGATCACCGTCACATTTCAGCAATTAGAGTAATGCGTGAATTGGCACAGAGCCGCGGCCCTGATACGGCCATTATGCCGGTTGTTTTCACCAGTGCATTGGGAACACATCAGGGGCAATTCCTTTCGCATTCATCATGGATGAAACCCGTTTGGGGTATTTCCCAAACACCACAAATCTGGTTGGATCATCAGGTTTATGAATCCGATAATGAACTTTGTCTAAATTGGGATGCTGTCGAAGAATTGTTTGAACCGCGTCAATTACAAAACATGTTCAATAGCTATATGACGCTATTGCGTACTCTTGCGGCACAGCCAGAAAGTTGGCATGCAGCACTGGAACAATTGATGCCACGCCAGCAATCCATGATGGTTGAAAATACTGCTGTTGCCATTGCGCCATCACCGCGTTCGGAGGGATTCGACCCACAAATATGCAGCGAAATTCAACGCCTGTTCTTGTCCATAACAAATCATCCTATTAACGCACAGCAGAACTTTTTTGAGGCAGGAGCCAGCTCGCTACAACTAATTCAATTGCATGGCAAATTACAACATACGGGTTTTTATCATCTTGCCGTGACTGATTTATTTGCTTATCCAACACCAGAGACGCTCAGTTTGCGCTGCCGGAAGGATTCTCACGACGGAAATCGCCAGTCGATTACCCCTCGTCAGCGTCAACAACAAAAGCGTCTGCAACAACGGGAAAAACGTCATAAAGGAGCTGCATAATGACTGATTTAACGCCTCACTACGATAATTGCGATCCTATCGCAGTGATTGGCCTTGCCTGCCGCTTTCCTCAGGCGCCAGATAGCGATACTTTCTGGCATAACCTGCAACGCGGAGTTGAGTGTACTGTTCCGCTCTCTCGTCAAACATTATTAGATGCAGGTATTTCTCCCGAAGTCATTGAGAGTGAAAACTTTGTCAATCGGGCAGCGATATTAGAGAAGGCGGAACAATTTGACGCCTCGCTGTTTGGTTATTCACGTCAGGAAGCGGAGATGCTCGATCCTCAACAGCGTCTTTTTCTCCAGACCGCCTGGCATGCCCTTGAACATGCTGGTTATGCGCCACGTTATGTCCCCTTGAAAACCGGTGTTTTTGGTAGTAGCCGAGTCAGTACCTGGCCTTCATGGTCACAATTTTCCATGACCGATGTTGGCAAAGTTAAAGGACTTCAAGCGTTAATCAGTAACGATAAAGATTATCTTGCGACACGTACCGCTTATAAATTAAACCTAAAAGGTCCAGCACTGACGGTACAAACAGCGTGTTCAAGTTCACTGGTTGCCGTGCATATGGCTTGTGAAAACCTGCGTGCCGGTGAGTGTGACATGGCGTTGGCTGGTGGTGTAGCGGTTTCTTTCCCGCAAGAAAGTGGTTACTTGTATCAGCCGGGCATGATCTTCTCGCCTGATGGGCATTGTCGCCCTTTTGATAGCCTGGCAAATGGCACCTATGGTGGCAATGGCGTTGGTGTTGTCACACTAAAACGCCTGAGTGATGCTCTGCGTGATGGCGATCCCATCATGGCTGTGCTACGTGGCAGTGCCATTAATAACGATGGCAATGAGAAAGTTGGTTTTACAGCCCCGTCGGTTAACGGTCAGCGCAACGTTATTATCGAAGCACTCCAACTGGCCGATGTTAGCATTGATGATGTTGGCATGATTGAAGCACATGGCACAGGAACTCCTCTTGGCGATCCGATAGAAGTTGACGCGCTACGCAGCATATTTTCTGACCGTAGTGTGGCGGTAGCGCCTTGTTATCTTGGCTCAGTGAAAAGCAATATGGGTCATCTTGATACGGCCGCCGGCATTGCTAGCTTGATTAAAGCAGTTCTGTCTGTTTGGCATGGCTATATTCCACCGACGATCAATGTCCAGCAACCCAACCCGGCGTTACGGTTGGAACAAAGTCCATTCAGGCTGGCAACACAAGGGCAGCGCTGGACACAAGCATTACGTACCGCGGGCGTCTCTTCGTTCGGTATTGGTGGTACTAACTGCCATGTCGTGGTGCAGTCATTGCCAGAGGAATTACGTCGTCACCGTGCCCGTCATGCGCAGACTTCGCCTTTATTGCTCTCTGCTGCTTCTGAATTTTCATTACGTCAATTGGCACAACGTTATGCGGCTGCGCTCAATGGTGCACCAGAGCATCATGCAGATCTGGCCTTGACCGCATTACAGGGGCGTGATCTTTCATTACCCTGGCGTTTAGCGTTGACGCTAACACCACAAGGTGCTGAAAATTTATCCGCTTTTGCCGACAAAAACCCAACACCAAACATTTTCAGTGGGCAAGTCAATAGCGAAAGTAAGCAACTTTGGCAATTTAGCGGCCAGGGTTGTCAATGGTCTGGAATGGGAAAAGCAATGTATGCCAGCTCTCCTGTTTTTTCCGCTATGTTGGATCGTTGTTGTGCAGCTTGTGCATCAGAGTTGGCATTGCCATTAAAAGCAGTAATGTTCGGGGAGCATGATGCTGCATTAGCTACTACCGAATATGCACAACCGGCAATTGTGGCGCATCAAATTGCACTGGCGGCACATTGGCAGGCGCTTGGATTAAAGCCTGATTATGTATTGGGGCACTCTGTTGGCGAATTTGCCGCTGCCGTTGTCGCGGGGGTTTTCACACCTGAACAGGTGATGCCGCTCATTGCCGTAAGAGGCAAACTGATGCAAAGCTGTTCCCAAGGGGGCGCAATGCTAGCGGTTTTTGCCAATGAAAAAGAAGTACTGCCGTTCGTTCATTCGCTGGTATTAGATTTGGCGGTTTGCAATAGCCCACAACACTGGGTTTGGGCCGGTACAGAGACGGAAATTGCTACTTTGGCTCAACGCCTGGAACAACAGCAGATTCGTTGCCAGCGTCTTAATGTTGCCTGTGCAGCACATTCAGCCATGCTTGATGGTGTACTGGAGGAATTTTCTCTGCGTTGTAGCCAGTTGCAACCTGCATTGGGGGAAATTCCGCTGATTTCTACCCTGACAGCCAATATTGCAACGGCTGAACAATTGGGTTCACCGGACTACTGGCGTAACCATATGCGTCAGACTGTGCGCTATTACCCGGCTGTTGAATTTGCTCGCCAGCAAGGGGTGGCATTATTTATGGAGATGGGGGCTGATGCACAATTAACCGGCATCGGGCGGCGTGTCAGTCTGCCACAGGAAACCTGGATTGCTGGCGTACAGCGTCAAAGCTCTCCAGAGACAGCTCAGCAAACGGCTCTCATGCAACTTTACTGTGCTGGTGTGCACCTTGACTGGCCGCATCTTTTCTCACTTACTGGGGAAAAATGTCATGCTCCGCTCTATCCATTTGATGAACAGCATTATCGCTTCCCTGCAACCAAATCTGTGCAATCTACAACCAATGTCAATGCTGGACTTGATGTAAATGCTCTGCTCGATCCTGCTATTGAGCAAAACCCCGATGCTGCAACACTACGTGAGTTGTATACCGATGCATTGGTATATCAATGTCATGGGCGTGATACTGAACAAGGTTTCAGTGCTATCGATACTATTCGGGCTGGCCGGCTGCAACCCTGTTGGCGCCCTTTGTTGGAACAATTGCTAACTTATTGTGTCCAGCAAGGTTATTACCGGGAAGTTTCTGGGCCAACAGCAAGTAAAATGTATCGTCCTGATTGTCCCTTGCCATATGCCAAACGCAGATTATTAGAAGCACGTTTACTCACTGCTTTCCCGGCTTTGATTTATGCGGGTGAGCGTCTATTTGCCCTGTTAAGCGATCGTTGCGATTTGCCGCGTCAGTTTGTGTCAACACAAACTGCGACCAATTCATGGCTTCCCGTACCACAGCCGTGTCCCGACACCCACTATGCTCTACATTGGCGTACCATAAACATCACAGATAACCCAAGATTTTCAACGGCATATACTCTCCGTTCTTCAACTGTGAATGACGAGATAGTTAATCATTGGCGTCAGGCGGGTATTCATTTACAGCCAGAAAGCGGAAATATCTTATTACTGCTTACCGGCAGTGATGTAGTTGAATTATGTGATCAGGTTATTACCGAATTAAAACGTGATGAAGCGACATCATTAACCGTTGTCACCTGTGGCGCTCAACCGGAAACCACCTTATCACCAGAAAATATCAATCCAGCTCAATATGCTGTCTGGGCATTGTTACGTGTCGCAGTTGAAGAGTATCCCTACCGCCGTATTCAGGCGGTTGATATTGCTGATATCAACGATGCTAACGTTTTGTCATTAGCGCTTGGATATTTGAGTGAACATAATCGCTGGTTGAGAGTACGTGGAAATCAAGTCTCGGTACCGGTTTTACAGCGTCAATCCTTATTGCTTTCCCAACAGTCGATGTCGATTCCCCATCAGGGTTGGCATATCGTGACCGGGGGGATGGGAGGAATTGGTCAGATTTCCATCCGTTGGTTGTTGGCTCAAGGTGCACGCAGAATTGCGGTATTTGCCCGCCGTCAACATGCGGATTGGGATGGTTTTGTTCAAGAGTTATCACTGAATACTGAATGTGAGATACGCTGGATTAAAGTTGATGTTACTGATACACCTGCTTTATTAAATGCAGTGCAAATGCTGGCACAAGAGGATGGTATCGCCGGGGCAATTCATGCGGCGGGTATCGCTGATCACACCCGGTTGGCAGAACTTGAACCTCAACGTCTGTCACAGATGTTATCAGTAAAAGCGCTGAGTGCATCGGCATTGCAAACTGCTCTTAAGCAACATAATGCACACTATCTGTTGCTTCATTCTTCTGCCGCATCAATGTTAGGTGCTCAAGGACAAGGTGCTTATGCCGTTGCCAATGCTTATCTGGAATCTTTGGCGCTGACAGCACCGAGTCCGTTGATGGTAAAAACATTGGTCTGGGGTGTTTGGGGTGGCGTTGGTATGGCTCGCGACCGGCGATTAGTGGAAAAATTGGCACAAGATGGCATGTTACCGTTCAGCGTCAATGAAGGTATCTGGCATTTTAATCAATCTTTGCATACCGCATCTCCCTGTTATTTGGCAATACGGTTAGATGAACATCACCCTGATATTTCGCGGCGTTTACAGGCTGACACTGCTTATATCCATCCGGTGGAAGTCTCTGCTCCTTCACACTCTGTCGATAACACGCTGTATCAGGACAGTGAAGAACGGCTTAATTGGTTGCGTCAACATATCGCTGCATTGTTACGATTAGAACAGCCTGAACGTTTGGAGCCACAACAGGACTTACTGCAATTCGGTTTGGATTCCCTACAGTTTTTGGAGCTAAATGCGGTGATCCACCAGCAATTTGGTTTCAGATTAACTTCCGAGTTGGCTTATCAGAATATGACTTTAGAGGGGCTTAATCGGCTTATTGGCGACGTATTACCTGAACAGTTAGTAGTAGCCTGTTCTCAGCCTGAGATCATTATTGACAGCGCCCAACGTCACGCCCCATTCCCGTTAACACCCATTCAGCACGCTTACTGGATTGGTCGTACTCAGGCCATTGATTTTGGCGGTGTCGCGTGTCACGTCTTATTTGAATGGGATCTGACACTGGATAGTTTTGATATTCCACGTTTCGAACAGGCATGGAATGCTTTAATTCAGCGTCATGGCATGTTGCGTATGGTGGTGGATGAAGACGGGCAACAAAGAATTTTGTCTGAAACCCCTTGGTATGCTTTATCACAAGATGATTTGCGTATGTTGGATGAAACCGCTTGCCAACAGGCACTGGTTCAGCGTCGCCACACACTTTCTTATCAGGTGCCGCCAGCGGAACAGTGGCCACTGTTTGAAGTTTCTGCTTCTTTGCTACCGAATGCGCGTTGCCGCTTACATATGAACTTGGATCTGTTGCAATTTGACGTACAGAGTTTCCGGATCATGATGGACGATTTGCAACGCGCTTACCATCAGCAACCACTGGCTCCACAGGTGTTTACCTTCCGTGACTATGTGATGGCGGAACAAGCTCAACGGGCAAGTAAAGAGTGGCAGGCATCATGGGCATATTGGCAGGAACAATTATCTTCGTTGCCTCCGGCGCCAAGGTTGCCGCTCAATCCACAACTGCCTCAGCGTAGTCAACCACAATTCACAACTTATGAAGGTCGATTAGCACAATCTGATTGGCAAATGCTTAAACAACGCTGGCAACAATGGGGTGTGACGCCTTCTGCCGGTCTGCTGACGCTGTTTGCGCATACTCTGGAATGGTACAGCCGTCATCCGCTGTTTACCCTCAACCTGACATTCTTTAACCGGCAGCCTTTCCATCCAGAGGTTCAAGATCTGATTGGTGATTTTACCTCCGTCATGTTGATGGATTTTGACTTACGTAAGACAACTTCCCTGCGTACCAGCATGGAGAAGACACAAGCTTTGCTATGGCAACGGCTGAGCCATAACTATGTCAATGGTGTTGAGGTGTTGCGAGAACTTGGCCGCCAACAAGACGGTGAATCACAGAGCAGACAACCGCTGACGCCGGTGGTTTTCACCAGCATGTTGGGAATGGCACAAGAAGGCGTTGCCATTAAACAATCCATTACTCAGTTACTGGGTGATCCAGTCTTTGTTCTGAGTCAAACCCCACAAGTTTGGCTGGATCATCAGGTCATGGAAGTGGATGGTGATCTGCTGTTTAACTGGTACTGCATGGATGATGTGTTGGAACCGGGGGTTATTGAGGCACTGTTTGCCGCTTATAATGCGATGTTAGTGCAAATTTGCCGCCAGCCTGACTGCATAGAACATTATGATCTTCATATCCCGCCTTCCGGTCATACCCGTTATAACTTCTGGCCGCAACAACCTGAATTGCGTCAAGTCGAACAATATCTGCGTTCTAAACCTGAAATACGGTTAGCAGAGATTCAGCCACGTCAGGACGACACGCAAGGTTATAACGTATGGCTGGTGGCAGAAAACAATTTGCCATTATCGCTACCAGAACCGTTAGCAATAAGCACCGATGTGTTACCACTGCCTGAATTAACAGAACAACAGGCGTTTGAACGTTCTTGGCAATACATTGAGCAGCAAGCATTGTTTGGTTTGAGCCAGACATTACTGCGCCATAACTTGTTCACCTCTCCACGGCAATGTCACTCTCGCACGGAGATTGAACAACGTTTACAACTTGCGCCACAGTATCAGCGCCTTCTTACCCAATGGTTGTTGTTATTAAACAACCAAGGATTGATTGAAAGAACCGCTGATGGATACCGTTGTTTGCAACCGCTTAATCATGTTCCTGCTCCTACGGCAAAACTGGACGATGCCGTATGGTGCCATACGATCAGCCGCTATGTCGCGACATGTATTGAGCAACATGATGCCCTGCTTGCCGGGCGAGGGAATGCGTTGGAACTGCTGTTTGCCGATAAACAGACCACTGCCAGCCTCTATAGTGAGAATCCAGCGTTACGTTGCCTGAATCAAACTGCCGCTGAAATTGTCCGGCAATTGAGTCAGGTATCTGAGCATTTCACTGTACTGGAAGTTGGTGCAGGAACCGGTGCAACTTCAGCGAAGGTACTTGAACGCAATGCACAATCGATTGAACGCTATTACTTTACCGATGTTTCACCGCTATTTCTGGATGATGCACACCAGTTGCTTAATCACTATGGCGAAACCGTAAAATTTGCGCTATTCGATATTAATCAGCGTATTGATTTTAGCCAGCATCCTGAATCTGGTTACGACCTGATTATGGCGGTTAATGTGTTGCATGACGCAACCCATCTGCGAAACACCCTACAGCGCCTGTCACGATTACTGAAAACCGGTGGATGGTTGTTGATTATTGAATCAACGAAACGCGAAAGCGCGATGCAACTTGCTAGTGTTGGGTTTATTGAAGGCATTAATGCCTGGAGTGATGATCGCGGCGATAGTGCATTGATGGAGCTTGCAGACTGGCGTCAGTGTTTGGAGAAATCCGGCTATCGGGTTTCATTGGAATGGCCGGGGCAAGATGGGCCAGAACTGCATCAACAATTGATTCTGGCGCGGGCTGAACGGCAAGCGCGGCTTAATGTCAGTGAAATAGCAGCACAATTTTCCACTTCGCCTTATTCATTGCATGTTCAACAGCAAGAACAATTACCCTTGCTCGTGACTGCTAAAGAGAGCGTGGCACTGTCATCAACGTTGGAAACAGGGCAACCGGAAACAGCGGATGACCAGTTCCATGATATAGAACAGCAGGTAATCGCGCTCTGGTGTTCACTGCTTCCTCAGCCAATACAGCGCCACAGTGACTTTTTCCAAAGTGGCGGTGACAGCTTAATTGCTACCCGAATGGTAGTACAATTGCGTCGTCAAGGTTACGAACAGGCAAATTTGCAACAGCTGTTTGAACATCCTAAGCTGAGTGAGTTTTGTCGTACCTTGCGAGTGGTTGAAACAACATCCGCTACACAGATTGTTCCACTTGAGGCGAATTCAGCATCGGAACAGACGCTTCCACTTACTGCGTTGCAATATGCTTATTGGTTAGGTGAAAGCCAACTGTTTCAGTTTGGTAACGGTATCGCGCATTTCTACGCTGAACTGGCTATCAACGATCTTGATCTGCCATGTTTCACTACTGCCTGGAATCGTGTGGTGAACCACCATGCGCAATTACGTGGCTATGTGAAGGATGGGCAATATCATATTTTGCCAGAAGTTCCCTGCTATACCCCGACGGTAATTGACTGTCGTAACATGATGCCCGCTCAGCGCGAGATAAAACTCACTGATGCCCGCGATACCCTGCGTACTAAAGGTGTTCCTAGCGATAACTGGCCGTTGTTTGATTTGACTCTATATCATACTGATGACCGGGCATGTTTATTGCATTTGACTATCGACCTATTGGTTGCTGATGGGAAAAGTCTGACGTTAATCCTACGCGATTTGCAACGCGGATATCTGGAACCTAACTGGCGGCCAGAACCACCGGCAGTGACTATTAGTGACTATATTCAAGCGCTGGAGGAGGAGAAAACGGGGGAAGCCTGGCAACAAAGTCGGCAATATTGGCTTAATCGCTTACCTTATCTGCCTGATGCTCCGATGTTACCGTTAAAAGATCATCAGTCACAACAGCTTAATCAACAATGTCTGACGGGATATATCAGCCCGCAACAATGGCAGCGTTTGCAGCAACGTGCAGCAGAATACCGAGCTTCACCATCACAAGTTATGCTGACGTTATTCACCCATATTCTGGCGGTATGGAGCAACAGCGAGCATTTCACCATCAATGTTCTGCATGGCAACCGACTGCTAATGCCGCAACATTGCGATACGTTGGTCGGAAATCTGTCTACCACGTCGTTGTTGGAAGTGGATTTACGCAATAGCACAGGATTCAGTGACGCGGTAAGTCGGATACAGAAACAGTGGTTAGCTGATCTGCAACATGCGCTATTTGACGGCCAACTGGTGCTCAGAGAGAAAAATCAGCACCGTCACAATTTGAACGCCGGGATGCCAATCGTGTTCAACGATACAACCGGTACGGCGGGTAAAGGGCCATCGGGGTTGGGAACGCTGAATCTTTTTGGTGCGCAAACACCGCATGTTTATCTCGACTGTATGCTGATTTCCGGCTCAGAGGGTGGCGTTATCATTCAATGGGCAATTTTGCCGCAACTGTTCCAGCCACACGTTGCAGAAAACATGTTTGCTCATTATCAGGCTAGCGTCGCCGCCCTACTTGAACCCGATTACCAATGGAGCGCCCCACTACCAGAGTGGCTCCCGGTAAGTGATCGGATTTTGTGCCAAGATAGTAATGCGACAAAGCATGTGTTTCCGCCCCATACGCTCTGTTCGTTAATTGAGCAGGCGGTGAATCGCTACCCACAACGTACCGCTGTAGTCGATGCTTATCGTCAAATTGATTACCGCACTTTGTGGTCACAAAGTCTGGCGCTGGCTGCCCATCTGCAAGCACAAGAAAATCAGTATTCGTCTCTGATTGGCGTGGTGATGGAAAAGGGTTGGGAACAGATTGTTGCGGTTATGGCGATTTTATTGGCGGGACGGGCTTATCTGCCTATTGATGCTAGCTACCCACAACAGCGCATCCATCAGTTATTGGCATCGGGGGAAGTTGATACTGTATTGACTCAACCTAGTTTTGCTCAACAGATGGGTTGGCCTGAGGGTGTACAGGTTATCTCTCTGGATGAAATATTACTTAACCGCTTACCGAAAAATACCGGTGAACAGTGCTTGCTTGCCTGTCCTGAGGATTTGGCTTATGTGATTTTCACATCAGGTTCTACCGGAAAACCGAAAGGCGTGATGATAGACCATCAGGGCGCGGTTAATACTATCTGTGATATTAACCAACGCATTGCCCTCAATGAACACGATAGCGTATTGGCAATATCAGAATTGACATTCGATCTTTCAGTTTATGATCTGTTCGGTACTTTAAGTTGTGGGGCAAAACTGGTTATTCCTTCTCCCGGTGACAGCCGACAACCCGACAAATTACTGACGTGGTTACAACAAGAATCGGTCACAGTTTGGAATTCTGTTCCGGCATTTGTGCAACTGCTTGAGGAATACGCCAGAGATTATCCACATTCCTTGGATAGCCTGCGTTGGGTATTGATGAGTGGTGATTGGATACCGATCAGTTTGCCGGAAAGATTATCTGCCCTTCACCCTGCGTTGAATCTTCTCAGTTTGGGCGGTGCAACCGAAGCCTCAATTTGGTCTATTGCCTATCCTATTGCTCAAGTTGATCCAAACTGGTGTAGCATTCCATATGGAAAACCACTGACTAATCAGACTTTCTATGTACTCAATGCAACACTTTCACCCTGCCCGGTTTGGGTAACGGGGGAACTCTATATTGGTGGACAAGGGTTAGCGCTAGGCTACTGGGATGATTTGGAAAAAACCACCCAAGCCTTTATTACTCATCCTCAAACGGGTGAACGGTTGTACCGCACCGGTGATTTAGGGCGCTGGCGGCCAGACGGTAATATTGAATTTTTGGGGCGCAATGATCACCAGATTAAAATTCGGGGCTACCGGATTGAGTTAGGCGAGATCGAACACCGCTTATGCGAGCACCCGGATATACAACAAACATTAGCGTTTGCACATACTACGTCAACAGGTGCATTGCAACTCGTCGCGGGTGTGCGTTTATCTGACGAAGCACCGCTATCTACAGAGCTTTTACCGGTTCTGCCTCATTGGTTGCAACAAACCTTGCCTGCTTGGATGTGTCCACAGCGCTTTATCATTCTCGATACGATCCCTGTGTCAGATAACGGCAAAATTGACAGACGTGCATTGGCTACCTTGGTTGAGGAGGCACAGGAAGTTAATCCAGCATCATCAGTTGCTCTCAGTGTGACAGCACAAGCTGTATTGAATCTTTGGCAATCAGTATTGGAACAACAAGCTATCAGTGTTCATGAGAGTTTCTTTACATTAGGTGGCGATTCTCTGGCGGCAGTACGGTTAATGGTGAAAATCAATCAGACGTTTAACCGTCAATACCCGCTCAGCCTGCTACAAACTTACGATACTGTACACTCTTTGGCTGAATTTATTGAACATCAGCCAGAAAACCCTTGCCAAGTGGTGATATTGAATCAGGGGAGTATTAAGCAATCTGCCCTGTTTATCGTCCATCCTATTGGCGGACATCTGTTAGGGTATCGCCATTTGGCGGCCAATTTCGGCGACCAACGCATGATTGGGCTAGCATTTTCGCCAGATAATTTAGATACGGATACGCCTTCCGTGGCGGCGTTGGCGGCTGACTATATTAGTCAAATCCGTGCCTTACAGCCGCAAGGACCTTATGCCTTGGCAGGATGGTCTTTCGGTGGATTGGTGGCCTATGAAATGGCTCATCAATTACGAGCGGCGGGGGAAAGTGTTTCTCAATGCATCTTGATTGACAGCTTTGCGCCAAATGTGCGGGTCGATTTGACTCTGAATGAAGCATTTTGTCATCGTCATTTCCTGCTCGATTTGCAGGGGCAATTCCCCGGTCTAACTCTGGATGATCATGTTATCGCTGCCGATACGGAGACCTTCCTTAATACGTTGCACGATGCTTTGCCACAATCTGCCCAGATTGATAGCTCACTGACCGCACTTTATGACGTGTGGCGCCATAACCTGAATGCGTTGCTTGACTACTGTCCACCACAGACTTCACAGCCTTTCTGGCTTATTCGGGCAGTACAGGCACTACCCGATTTTATGGATTATCTCGATCCAACCACCATCGCCTCAATCGATCTTGGCTGGCAGGCTTTTGGGCCAGTCCATGTGACACAACTTGCGGGCGATCATTACACCTTGTTCCAACATGAACATGTTGGCTCACTGGTTACCTGTATGAAAGATATCTTGACTAAATCTTGTTAAGGAGAACATATGATAAAGCCACGGCGGGTTCTGATTGTCGGTTCGAAATTTGGCGAATTATATCTTAATGCGTTTTTACAACCTCAGGCTGGTCTGGAATTAGCCGGTATTTTGGCACAGGGCAGTACTCGTTCGCGGCAACTTGCCTGTGATTTTAATGTGCCCCTATTCCGCTCACTGGATGAAGTACCAGAGGATATTGATATTGCCTGCGTGGTAATACGGGCGGAGGTTATTGGCGGCAAAGGCGATCAGCTTACTCAGGCACTCTTGGCTCGTGGAATTTCTGTCATTCAGGAACATCCCCTTGATGCCGAAGCCATTAAAAGACATCAATTAACCGCAAACAAACATGATGCAATATTTTGGGTAAATAGCTTTTATAGCCAATGTGATGCTGGAAGAAGTTGGTTACATGCGGCGCGGCAAATCAGTCACCTATCACAGCAACATCCGGTAAGTGGTTATTTGACAACCAGTCGCCAATTGCTATTTTCCGCACTCGATCTGTTGTTACAGGCATGTCACTGTCCAGAACAGATGGAGATAGTTTATGTCGGTCAGAGAAGCAATGCATTTCATTGCTTTGAACTTAGCTTTGCGGGGACAACAGTAACGTTAAACGTGCAATCCTATCTGGATCTGAGAGATCCCGATATGCACAATATGGTGATGCATAAAATGACGCTGATCTGGCCTGTCGGTTATCTTACGCAGGAAGCCAGTTACGGGCCGGTCATCTGGACCCCCGTCCTTCATGCACCTGATCATCTGAATAACGAACAAAGCCTCTACCTGAATGCCAGTCAGCCGGATGATAACTATCTGTACCAAGCAACATCACAAATTCTTTGTCCGGCAACCAAAAACTGGATGACAGCATTTGAATGTGATGGTGCTAAAGGTGTGGCATTTCTACTCAATACTTTGGGTGCTGTATTGAACGGAGCCCCCTGCCCATCTGCTTTTGCTTACGATTATCAACTGCGGTTGGCAGGTTTATGGCAACAAATTTTGCGCATTATGGGAGAACCTATTACTCAGGATTTATCGTCCCCTGTTTGGATTGAGCCAGCAAAATTGATGTTAACTAAGGAAGAATGTTGATGACGTGGGCACTCCCTACACACCCGATGATTCGTCCGTGCCTGACGACTCACGACAAACCTAAATACACGTTGTTAATCTGCCCCTTTGCCGGGGGCAGTACCAGTGCATTCCGGCACTGGCCCACACTGGAAAATTTAGATATAGCGGTTTCGCTGGTCATTTACCCCGGACGTGACAGCCGCATGGCGGAAAAGGCTGCCACCAGCATTGTGTCATTGGCGCAATCACTGTCTGACCTGATGGTGTCATTCACCCCCGCACAGAGAGAAAACCTGATACTTGTCGGTCACAGTATGGGGGCACAAGTTGCTTTTGAAACTTGCCAACGCCTTGAGCAACAAAACTGTTCACCCAAAGCGCTGGTACTTTCGGGGTGCCATGCACCTCATCTTCAATCTCGCCGCCAACTTAGTGGATTACCTGATCATGAATTTATTGAACAATTGACTGATATCGGCGGTTGTAGCCCGATTTTGCGAGAAGATCCCGGCTTGCTTGCGCTGTTCTTACCGATGCTACGGGCTGATTTTTTTGCTACAGAACATTATCACCGGTTCATTCAGACTGACGCTGTAAAACTGCAAACACCAACATTGCTGCTTTATGGCAGTGAAGACAAAGAGGCTTCTGCGATAGAAGTTCAACAGTGGCAGCAATGGCTGGCAGACGGAGAGCAACATCTTTCATATCGCTACAAGGAGGTTGTTGGCGACCATTTTTATATTACTCAAGAACCTGAGAATTTTATTCGTCACATTACGCAATTTATACAATATGTCTATTTACAGGAGTTCGCATAATGGCACCTTTTTCTATTCCAGGGAAAACACTTACTATGACGCCAGACTATCTTTGGAATGGCAAAACGCTGGACCAACAACTTGCCGGGTGGTCTGGTATTTGGGGCGATAAAACAGCATTGATCTATCAAGAACAACAACTAACTTACCGTGAATTGCACCAATCCGCAGAGAGATTGGCCAGCGGGTTATTTCGTCGTGGGATCCGTCGTGGGGATAACGTTATGGTACAACTGCCTAACTGTATCTCCTTTGTCGTTACCTGTTTTGCCTTGTTTAGGTTAGGTGCTCATCCGGTGTTATTAATGCCGACACAGCGGACGCATGATGTTCATGCCCTTTGCCAGATTGCCCGCCCGGTTGCTTACATTATCCCCGATTGCATCCATGATTTTGACTACCGAAAAATGGCACGAGAAATTGCGGTATCTTGCCCCGATCTAAAACACATCATTGTTGATGGAGAAGCGGAAGAATTTACCGCATTGGCATCTATTGATGATGAACCGGTAAATATTCCCGGTCCAAGTTATGGTGATATTGCCGTATTGCTGCTTTCGGGCGGAACAACCGGTACACCGAAATTAATTCCACGTACTCACGATGCTTATACCTATGATTTTGTGCTGTCAGCCCGTCTGTGTGCGGTAAATACAGAAAGTGTTTATCTAGCCGTACTGCCCGTGGCACATAACTTCACACTAGGAAGCCCCGGTATTTTGGGTACCCTTTCCCAGGGCGGAAGTGTCCTTCTGAGCGATACCGCCAGTTTTGATGAGACCATGCCGCTAATTGAGCAACACAAAGTGACCCATCTAGCATTAGTACCGGCTCTGGCTCGGCTCTGGGAACAGGCCCGCGACTGGGAACAAAGCGATCTTTCATCCCTACGTTGTTTGCAAGTGGGTGGTGGCAGGTTGACACCAGAACTAGCGGAACAAGTGATAGTACGCCTTGGGCCTTTGCAGCAGGTGTTTGGTACAGCGGAAGGATTACTTTGTTATACCCGGTTGGATGATCCCTACGAGGTCATCATTAATACCCAAGGGCGTCCGTTATCAGAAGAAGATGAGATCAAAATTGTTGATGCCAATTTGCAACCTGTGGCACCCGGTGAGGTAGGAGAGCTTATTACACGTGGTCCCTACACCATTATGGGATATTACCGTTCAGAGCTGCATAATACCGTGGCTTTTACCCCCGATGGGTTCTATCGTACCGGCGATCTCGTTCGTATGACCTCAGATGGCAACCTGATCGTTGAGGGCAGAATTAAAGAGCAGATTAACCGCAGTGGTGAGAAAATTTCGACCCAAGAAGTTGAGACCTTGTTGCTGCAACACCCTGACATTGATGATGCCGTTGTCATTTCTGTGCCTGATGAACTATTGGGTGAACGAACCTGCG
Organism: Photorhabdus antumapuensis; assembly: GCF_020387775.1. NCBI lineage: Bacteria > Pseudomonadati > Pseudomonadota > Gammaproteobacteria > Enterobacterales > Morganellaceae > Photorhabdus > Photorhabdus antumapuensis. Next base: position 111,842 of record NZ_JAHZMK010000024.1, on the reverse strand, counting down.
CCTGTTTACCTAAGAATGGCAATCGACCAGAAACGATGCAGATAGAGGCATTTCTACAACAGAAAGGGGTTCAGCGCCATAAAATCCCTGATCAATGGTTGCTTGTCCCATATTGGCCACTCACCACCGTGGGAAAAATTGATAAACGCCGTTTGGTACAGATGGCACAAGCAGAACATGGCCGCCCAATGCGGCAATATCATGAACAAACTGTTGTTACTACCAGCACTCCATTAGATTTGATCACGCATTTGCTTTCAGATGACGAGTCACAACCTTATATGCTCTATGAAGTGAAAGGTGAATGGTCACTGGGGATAGGCTGTGCCGCGGCCATCAGTGCGGATGCGTCGGGGCAATTGATTGATCCACAAGGTAATCGTCATCCATACGATATCAGCACATTGAGCCAAAAACTTGAACAGGCGCTCAATGCCCTGCCCATTCAAGACTGGCGGGCCTATGGAAGAACTTTATTTGAATTCTCCCATATGACCTATGGGTTACCATTAGCACAACAAAACGAAGCGTTAATAAAAATCACTATTCCGCAGCATGAATTACGTATAACTCAAGGACAGGTTCTGATACGAACCCTCGAAGAGAGTCAGCTCGCCATATTGAGGGAGAAAATTAGACGGGCTGATCAATTAGGCCCACCTGTTTTCTCATGTACAGAAGATATGGAAATTATCAATACATCAGACGCGGCGAAACGTTATCAGGATAACGTCACCAATGCGGTTAAGGACATTGCCTCGGGTCACTACCAAAAAGTGATCCTGTCACGTCAGGTTGAACTTGGCTCGGATATTGACATGCCACACAGTTACTGGTTAGGCCGTCAGGCTAACACACCTGCCCGTTCCTTCTTCTTACGTGATGAAGATTTCTCTGTTTATGGTTTTAGCCCGGAAACCGTAGTTGAAGCGGATGGTTCAGGTTGGGTCAGCACGCAACCCTTGGCTGGAACCAGAGCATTGACACATGATAAAGATCAGGATCGACGGTTGAGAGCAGATTTGCTTTCTGACCCGAAAGAGATCTCCGAACACGCCGTTTCGGCTAAATTGGCATTAGAAGAGCTGGCGCCGATTTGTCAGGCTGACACACTTTGTGTGTCAGAGTTTATGGCGATTCGTGAACGGGGTTCAGTACAACATTTGGCATCTCGGGTAAAAGGATTACTACAAACAGACAAAAATCGTTGGGATGCGTTCATCGCCTTATTCCCGGCGGTAACCGCTTCGGGAATACCGAAGAAACCTTCTTTACAAGCAATTTCACGTTATGAAGGAGAACCACGCCGACTTTATAGCGGTTGTGTCATGTTATTGGATAGCTCAGGAAAACTGGATGCGGCGCTGGTATTACGTTCTCTCTATCAGTATCAAGGGCGCTGTTGGCTCCAGGCGGGCGCAGGGTTGGTCAGAGATTCAAAACCAGAAAGAGAATGGCAGGAAACCTGCGAAAAACTTGACTGCATTATGAAATACGTTCGCTCTTACTCCGGCCAAAAAGAGTAAAAGAATAATAACACTTCAGGGAAAATCAGAGTTACCTCTGGTTTTCCCTGGACGACTAATTTTCTACTATGCTTAAATAAGTCACTTCTAATTTTCCTTCCGTGACAATCATTAATTTAAAAAAATCAAATTGATAGATATTAGTTTGCAACTATTCTTGCTGGTATCTATTAATTCATTGGAGGCAATAGATATGTTCTCTCGTCGTGATATCTTGAAGGCATCTGCAATTGGCGCGGCTGCCGCTAGCATGGGCGGTATAATTAAAGCCGCTGTTGCTGATGAACAATACAATACAGTCACTGCTGGTAATAATAAACCGCCAATAAATGCCAAAAGTTTGTATAAATATAAATTCACCGATAGTAAAAAACGAATATTGGAAAATGGATGGGCACGGGAAGCCACGATAGAACAATTCCCGATATCCGCAGGGATTGCCGGTGTTGATATGTTACTTAAACCGGGTGGTGTCCGTGAACTTCATTGGCATGCTATTGCTGCTGAATGGGCATATATGCTGGAAGGTCATGCACGTATTACCATTATTGATCCGGAAGGTAAAAGTGAAGTAGCCGATTTTGGTCCCGGAGATATATGGTATTTTCCCAAAGGTCATGGTCATTCCATTCAGGCGCTTGAGGATGGAGCGCATTTTATTCTGACTTTTGATGACGGGCACTTCTCCGAATTTGGCACTTTCAGCATTACTGATTGGATAACGCATATGCCGAAAGAGGTGCTTGAGAAAAGTGTCAACATGCCGGCATCTGTTTTTTCTAACATTAAACAGGGTGAAGCTTACATCGTTGGTGGCGCTATCCCGCCAAAACTTCCTCTACCGGCTGACGATGGAGGATTGAACGATGCCCCACTTACCCATCGTTATGAACTCTTGAAAAATAAACCCTTCTTCGAGAACGACTCAGGGAGTATTTATCGGGCATCATCGAAGGAATTTCCCATTTCTACCACGATCACCGGTCTCATAGAAACGGTTAAACCTGGCGCAATACGTGAACTACATTGGCATCCTAATGCCAACGAGTGGCAATATTACATTTCAGGCAAAGGACGTATGACCGTGTTTAGTTCCCATGGACACGCACAAACCGCAAAATATGGACCAACCGATGTCGGTTACGTGCCACAGGGATTCGGTCACTATATCGAAAATATTGGTAATGATGATCTTCAAGTACTGGTTGTGCTAGATAACGGTATCTACCAAGATATCTCGCTCTCTGATTGGTTAGCTAAAACTCCGTCTTATTTGCTGGCGGATAACTTTAACAATAAGCCTTCCGATTGGGTGGACCGTCCTAAGGATAAATTAGTTATATCACGCCGTAGGACTTGATATATTACACCGTGGTGTATTGAAGAAACATTTAAATGATTGCCCCACGGTTTATTTACGCTCCCCTATTACTATTGAATTAACTAGTTGGAGAAATAATCCATTTGCATAGCAATATAACGCATTGCATTTAAGTTTGATTTATTAAGGATGCATTGCTTTACTTGATTACATTCGGCATACAAGTCATATGGATCTGTCCGCAGATGATGGCATTACTCTGGCGATGGTCGGCGCTGCAACGTCTTTAGCCAATGAAGAGAATCGCCATTCCATTACGCTCAAACCGACGAAAGAAGGGATTACCTTAGCCATGGTGGGCGCAGCCTCTGCGGCCTTGAAAAAGTAATCACAGGTGTTGCGTATGTGCATTCTCAATTCTGTACATACGCACACTTTTTTGCGAAGACGCGTTTTGCAGACAGGTCCGGGACGATGAACCCTACTTCTCAGCACTATCATTTAAAAGATGCGGATCACCAGCCTTTTCGAGTGCATATGATGGTGCCCGATACCCCATCATCTCCACTTTGCTGTGTGTTCTTGCATTCCGGTCACATGACGGCATTTGATGCCCCCGCCCGGGAAAATGAATTCTTCTCCACACTGCAACAGAATTTAGCAGCGCTTGGTATCGCGACCCTTGATTTTGATTTGCCTGATAAAATGCAAGCGGACGAAATCGCCTGCGCGACGGATATCCAAAAACGATATGAACGCTTCAATCAGGTGATTCAGGCCCCACTTTTTGAACCATTCAAGCGCAACTACTGTGTGATCGGGCTATCCTTAGGCGGACAAATCCTATTAAAGCTGCTTGAAGATTCAAATCATGCCCATGCCCATGCCCATTGCCGACAAGTTTTTTTACTCAGTACCGTGGTTGAACAACCCGTGTATGTCTATGCAAATCCCGATGCCATTCATCTGATTTATGGCAGCCGGGACTGCATTGCCTATTGCGATGAGGCAACCGAGACCGTCGAACAAGTCTGCGCCCCGGACACCTATTCAAAAGACAGCGCTGACTATGTGGTGACACGCAAATCAGGGGTTTGAGGAGCAACGGAACCATAAGTACTGATAAATGGTTAAATAGAATGGCTAAAAATAGCAATTCACGATGTAAGTTGGCTACCCAATTTTTGGCTATTTAAATTGACCGTTTAACGGTGTTTACTGCTCCATTGCTCCTGAAACCCCAATACTGAGAATAAATACCATGAAATAAGTCCATTGGTTTTCCCTCGGTTTGCCCCTATTTTCAAAGCAGGGGCATATGAGCTTACCCGCTATGTGTCAGGATTAAATGCCCGGTTTCGGCGGTGGTCGGCTTAACGGTGATCTCGATGTCGCAGCCCAGCCGGTTCAGACACTCCATCAGCTTACGCTCTGACAGGTTAGAAAAGTCGCCCCGGAACAGGTGGGATACCTTCGCCTGACTGATCCCCATACGTTCGCCGGCGGTGGTTTGTGTCAGCTCCAGTCGCTTGATAGATTTGATGATCTCAACGGCCAGGCCAGATTTGATTTTTTGTTTTTCGGCATCGGCAAACCCCAGGTCGGCAAACACGTTACCGGAGCTGATTTCAACCGCTACGCCATTAATGGTTTTCTCTTTCATTTTTCATTTCCTGGGCCATCACAGTGGCCACTTTCAGTCGATTGCGGATGATGTCCATATCTTCTTTCGGCGTCGCTATGCCGTGTTTACTCTTCTTTTGGAACGCATGCAGCACAAAGACCGCCTCGTCAAATTTCACCGTGTACACGGCCCGGTAGGTACCGCCTATATCATCCTCGACCACTTCAAGAACGCCGGCGCCGCCAAACCCTTTCATTACCTTCACCGCATCATGCTTTTCGCCACGCTGCGCAAAGTCCAGTGCAAAGCCAAAAAAGCGCTGCACGTCCTTCGGCAAATCCAGCAAATCTTTCTTGCTGCTGCCAATCCACACTAGCGGCTTTTCACCTTGTAGCCCCATCCTGATTATACCTTTTCTGATATGGTATAAATTCACTATACCATAAGTGGTATATTTCGCAACATCTTTGACAATCCTGTGATGCGACCGTGCAGCCTAACGAACAAACGCCGTCGGTATATCATGTCAGCGCGTTAAATAGGCCGGTGACAGCAGTTGCCGGCGCATCGCGAAAGCCGGCTTGATCCCTTCGCCGGCAAAGAACACCTGTGACCTTCCTTCCTTGTTAATTTTAACCTGAGAGCATAAATCTATGGTCACCCATAGATTTATGCTCTACTTAATAGAGTCACGGCTGGACTGGCGAATGGCAATGAGCTGTTTTATTAGTGAATTCGGTGACCGCCAGGACGGTCACCGCTAAGGAAAGGTATTATCACCATCTATACCCTTCATCTTTCAAGCTGCTGCTTTGTTGGCTGCACTCACTCACCCCGGTCACATAGTTATCTATGCTCCCGGGGATTCGTTCACTTACCGCCGCGCTGCAACTCGAAATCTATTAGGTATATAAATCAGGCTACACATTTTTATAATGGGTTCCAACACTTTGAATCTCGATTATTTTGTCAGGGTCATTTTTGATGAATGTCACCCTGTGTTCTTGGCTTAGCCTTATACTAAAGGAATCTCTACCTTTCAGTTTTTCGAAGTTACTTCCGTTTGCTGTACCAATATTTTTTGCTGCTGTAACTGGATCATTACCCTTTTGCACCTCTTTTATAAATGAGCTATATTTTTGTTTTGCGGCAGCATCCATATCAGCAAATCTATTCCCAGATTTATTCTTTCTCAGTTCTTGGAAACTAACTCTCCATTTAGACGATGTTGTTGGATTCAATGTAGACGTAGACGGTGCTGTTTGAGGCAATTTAGGCGGTTTTATTGGGCCGGCCGGATAACCTATTCTTCCATCAGGTAACTTCTGGGGTGGTCGAAAGAAAGGTTTAGAAAGTTTTTTTCTCGCAATATAATTTTCTAATGATTTAGTTTCTAGTCCACTGTAAAAACTTTTTGAAAAAATACTCTTTCCTAGTGATGTTGCAGCAGATAAGATAAATAAAAAATCAATTAATTTAAAAAATCTTGCAGCGTTTGATTGTTGATTTTCCTCCAGTGGGATTTCCTGTGAAGCGAAAAAATATAGTGCTAATAATTTATCTTCATCTAAATAATCACTTAATGGTTTATTTTCAAGGCTAGGAACATCCCAAATATTTTCAGGATGTTCACCTTCAAAATCCAGTTCGTTCTTGTAAAAACCATTTGCCATATCTTTAGCAATTTGCTCACCATTCTCATCTAATAGTGAAGATTCAAGATTAGACATATATTCTTGATAAATTCTATCCGCAGTATCTTTATTATTATAATAGTCATCTGGAAGTTGAGATATATTATGAATACCACTTACAGATAAAGCGTATGCTAATATTATTTTCTTAGCTCGATATTCAATTCCATGTGCCGCTGTATGACCTTCATCTGTTTGCATAAAGTTTAGTATACGTATTATATCTCCTGCTATTTGCTTTTCAATAGGTGGATATCCACTTCTATCATCAGGAGTTAATTGTACTCGTGTATTTTCAGTCATTATATTTTCCCATCATGTTGGTGTTTGTTGAAATAAATACTAATATAAATTGCAGCGTTGATTTCCGGTGTTGCCGTTTCTTGACTGCTTTAATTGAAGCATCAGGCTTATTTTCTCTCGATAATATCCTTAAGTATAAAGAATAGTTGTTTATATGATTGCTTGACATATAAGTAGCATAGCACCTCTATTGTGTCAAGCGCTGATAAATAACTTAATTTTGATTATATTATAGACATGAGTGATTCAATTTTAATTAAATTTTTGTAGCCAGAGCCAGTTTGTCAGGGCTCTTCCCGTGACAATAGCCACGAATGAAACAGAATGAGATCTATATATTTTTTTTGGGTGCTGCCGCCAATGATAAGCAAAAAAATAAAATTACTTGATGTGGTTTTTATGTTAAATAATTTAAGCGTTAGTAAATATTTTTCGATTTTTTATAATGGTGAGTTAATTTTGTAAATAAGATTTGCGTTTTTATATATTTATTAGTTATAGCTGGGCTCGACTGATAGGCGCAATTTTTTCAGAATGGCGGTCAGTTGCACTCATAGAGTTCGGAGAAGCTCAGGCCGATCACTATACAGAGGCACTCTGTCTGGAATATCAATATTCTGATTGCGTGCATCCTGCGTGGTCGCCATTAAGAATTTCCAGAACCGTTCCCAAAAGCTTAAGGAACGGGTGGCCAAAATCGAAAAGGAAATTGGTGCGAACAATTGAGATGATTGCACCAACCAGGCTCAGTGACCACAATCTAGACTAATGGGAGCGAAGCTGCAAAATACAACATTTGATTTTTTTAAACGGGTATTTGCAGCTTTACTCCCACTTTGCCCTCTACAGCACTTTTAAGGCTGTACTTAAACCTCAGTAATTGATGATTTTCCGTGTAGATATAAAAAACTATGGGTCACAGGTTGCTCTGGATCTGGGAATAGCTTCCATATTTAGTTCGATTGATACTTCAAAGTGCTCGGCCAGCCAAAAGCCCTGTGAACCTAGCTGGAACTTGAACAACCTGGCATTTTGTCGGAATTGCAACCTTCATAGAGTAGAGAAACCACATCGCCGTTATTCCATCTGCCAACAAAGTCCATTGCTACAATTCCGAGAGTTGGCTTATCGTAACCCGGGTGTTCAGGTTGGTAGGTATGAATAAGCCAATTCTTAAGGCTTTTGTACATGTAAAAAGCATAATCAAGAGTAAAATCAGGGCCACTGTATGCACTCGTGTTAGTCAGATATAGCGAATCCCCGCGCTCCTTCAACGCCTTTTCGAGATGAGCAATGACAAGATGATATTTTTCCTTCTTCCCAGGGTTATCATAGTGATCCTCAATATCCATTGATACCCAAGCAATCCCAGGCAACCCTTTATTCCTTGAGATGACAACAATCTTCCCTCTGACATCACCAAGCTTTGGAATTTGGCGGTCATCATGAAAGAGCGGAGAGTATTTGTCCTTATAATGCTTGAAAATAGCATTGAATAGTTCGTCTGGTTCCGTTGATTGCTCTTGCTTGATACTTATCAGAATCGTTTCTGATGGATTAGCTTTAAGAAAATTCTGACAGTCATTAACTACCTCATCGAATACGGTGTATTCATTGATGATCCCGTGATGCATTGCGAAAATCCACCTGTCCTCATAGCCATCAATGACAAATCCTCTATTATTCGTCTCTGCATGACATCGGATATCCAAATAGCGAATTCCTAGCTGTAATTGGTCCGATATTGATAAATCCTGGCATTTAGCAAGCCCAGATATGTTCCTGTGGGCACAACTTTCATGTGTTCCCGGAATGGTGATATGACTCAAAAGTCGATTATCATCATGCAATTGTCCCATCCAAGCATTAGGAGCCCACCCTGATAAAGAACGCTCGGTTTGATGGCTAATATTTAATTTCTCATCGGTATTATTGCTGTTATTATACATGTCCATTTCTCACTATATTAATTTAAGTTATCTTAATGTATGACATGGAGCCACATTATTATTCTCAAGTATAGCTATTATTCTGAATAAGTTGGAAGTTCACTAATAATAGACAATTAAGGCAGGCAATTATTGGGAAAATATATACCTAATAGATTTCGAGTTGCAGCGAGGCGGCAAGTGAACGAATCCCCAGGAGCATAGATAACTATGTGACTGGGGTGAGTGAAAGCAGCCAACAAAGCAGCAGCTTGAAAGATGAAGGGTATAGTGATTATATTATAAGGTTAATCATAATAGAATGAATAGACATTGCCGTTATTAAAATAATGACTAGAAATCATTTTCTCCTATTATACTTACAAATCAAAATGAACATATTGGATTTTTATTTTAATTATCTCAATCATTGTATATACCTAATAGATTTCGAGTTGCAGCGTGGCGGCAAGTGAACTGTTTACGCTGTCTGGACAAGTGATGAAAGGAGAACTACGGCCTCCAGTCAGGCAGTTAATGAAGGTGTTCTGACGATTTTAGCGTATCGTTTTCGTTCCACTAGTCCTCAAACCCTTTGAAAGCTTAAATATGTACAACACTTTACATATTCTTAAGTGTCATCCTAAATTAGAGAACATTGAATCATCAACACGGGCTTCATTACAAGGTTAATCAATGAACATCATTTGTCAAATGATTGAAAAAAGAGCATCGGAAAATGCTCACGAGTTAATTTTCAAGTTCCTTTCTGACGGAGAAAGAGAAGAAGAACAATTAAGCTGGAATAATTTACACCGGGGTCAAAAAAGTATCGCTTATTATTTACAGCAATACTGTCAGCCTGGCGATCGGGTAATAGTTATGTTGCCTTCCGGTCTACTCTTTGTTCAGACAATGGCCGCGTGCTTATACTCAAGTGTGGTCGCGGTACCAGTTAATAGCGCCCGGCCCGAGGGAAGAGGTTGGGATACTATTCTGAAAATAATAATGGATAGTGGTGCCCGATTAGTGATCACGACCTCAAAACAGAGTGAGAAAGCAAAAGAAGTATTTGCAAAAGAAAGCGGCTTTAATGAAGTAAAGGTAATATCAGCAAATGAATTGATAGAAGCCCAGGAAGATGCATCTTACCGGGGCGGATCAAATCTGGCATTGCTCCAGTATACCTCGGGTTCAACCGGTGAGCCTAAAGGCGTCATGGTCGGTTATGAAAATTTAATCAATAATCTGGAGGCAATAAAAAACAGGTTTGTATGTTCAGAAGAGGGCTGTGGCGTCATTTGGCTTCCGCCCTACCATGATATGGGCTTATTAGGCGGTATACTTCAGCCTTTTTATAGCGGCGTTCCGGTTGTATTGATGCCGCCTACCTCAGTAATTCAGCAACCCGCTCTGTGGTTAAAAGCTATTTCAAAATATAAAGCGACCATTTCCGGCGGACCTAACTTTATCTATGAGCAAAGTGTTGAAAGAATAAGCGATAAGGATTTGGAGTCTATTGATCTTTCAAATTGGAAGAATGCATTTAGTGGAGCAGAGCCAATCAGAGCAGATATCCTTCAACGTTTTTCCGAACGATTTAGCTCTTACGGTTTTAACAAGGACGCTCTTTATCCCTGTTATGGGTTGGCAGAAAGTACCCTATATGTTTCAGGGCCCGTAACTAATAACCACGGAATGAAAGTAGAGAATTTTAATTCGAGAGCGTTGAGTGAAGGAAACGCTATTAAAGCCAACAGCGTGAATGGCAGCACCACATTGGTCAGCCATGGCAAACCATACGAAAATCAAGAGATTATTATCTGCAAAACTGATATGGCAGACATATTACCTGAAGGTAACGTTGGCGAAATTTGGCTGAAAGGGCCTTCCGTAACTTACGGTTACTGGAATAATGAGAATGCCACCAACGGTGCGTTCAATCAGTATACATCAGATAATAAAGGCCCTTATTTGCGAACAGGCGATTTGGGATTTTTATTTGATGGAGAGCTATATATTAGTGGCAGGATAAAAGACGTCATTATTATCAGAGGAAAAAATCATTATCCCCAAGATATAGAAAATACGTCACAGATGTCTGACACCGCGCTTATTTCAGGGGGATGTGTCGCTTTTGCGGATGAAAAAGGGGTCATCGTCATACAAGAAGTAAAAAGAAGCGACATTAAGAAAATCGATGTCAAAGAAATAATGAAGAAAATAAGAGTTAATATTACGAATAACCATGATGTCTCTGTTAGTAAAATTATGCTTATCCGGCCTGGCGGAATACTCAAGACATCAAGTGGTAAAGTACGTCGCAAGGCCATGCAGGAATTGCTTCTCTCTGGTAAGTTAACTGTAATTGATGAATGGAATGCCCAGTCTGCAAGTCGTGATCAGCAAAATAACCATCAGGATACGAATAGATCCTTCGTTATAAACTGGTTTGACAACTGGTTAATTCGAGAAACGGGAGAAGCGTTGCCTGATATGACGGCTGGAGAAATTCATCTCTATAACCTTGGGATCGATTCACTCCAGAAAGCGACTTTGCTTGCCGATTTTTCAGATTTGACCTCTCACCAATTACCTTCAGATATCTTTGAGCGCCATGAATACTTGGGGTCTTTTTTAAATGAATTAGAAGCCATTTACAATTTTATCAGCGGATACAACCAACTGTCGCCTGAATTGCGCACGCAGATTACGAGTCAGCTAGAGAATGAAGGTGATCATCAAGCATTTGAAGATATTAATGCTATACCCGAAGCGTTCTTTAATCCTGTACATTTGAAAGGCGTAAAAGAAATTGAGGCTCGTCTCGAATCAATGAAAGGCGTTAGTCTCCCCTTCTTTACAACCCATGAAGGAGTGAATGGTTCTCATACAGTAATGAATGAGGAAAACTACCTCAATTTCTCTAACCATAATTATCTTGGCTTGGCTCAACATCCTGAGGTTAAATCAGCCTCCATAGAAGCTATCAATAAATATGGCACCAGCCCTTCTGCGGCAAGGATTGTGGCGGGTCAACGCCCTGTTCATGTTGATCTGGAAGCAGAGATAGCGAAGTTTACCGGTCATGAGGACGCCATTACTTTTGTAAGCAGCAATTTTTGCAATGTGACCGTTATTGGTCATTTAATGCAGCGTGGCGATCTTATTTTGTACGATGAATATAGCCATGACAGCCTTCTCCAGGGCGGAAAATTGTCTCAGGCGGATATGTTGCCGTTTGCGCATAATAATTGGCAAATGGCTGATGAACTTCTTAATAAGAAAAGGAAACATTACAGGAAAGTCATGCTCTTTATAGAAGGTGCTTATAGTATGGATGGCGATATTCCTGATTTGAAGAAATTTGTTGAAATAAAGAAAAAGCATAAAGTATTGTTGATGGTAGATGAGTGTCTTTCCATTGGGGTTTTGGGAGAAAGTGGACGGGGTGTTTGCGAGCATTGTGATGTCATGCCATCTGAAATAGATATTTGTATGGGTGGAATTAGTAAAAGCTTTGCAAGCTGTGGTGGTTATATCGCGGGTAAGCGATCCTTTATAACTTATCTACGGTATACGACGCCGGGTTTTGTTTATACCACGGGCATGCCACCGGCTGCTGCCGCATCGGCGCTTACCGCTATTAAAGTGATACAAAAGGAAAAGTACAGAGTTCATGAAGTACAAGAATTATCAAAATATTTCGTTAATAAAGCGAATTCATTTGGTCTAGATACAGGATTCAGTAAAGATACCCCAGTTATCCCTCTTATGATAGGCGCCGAGAATAAATGTATCTATATTTATCAAAAGTTGAGGGAGAATTTAATCAATGTGCAACCTATCTTGCATCCAGCCGTACCTGAGAATAAAGCTCGTTTACGTTTTTTTATTAACTATGGACACACGGTTGAGGACATCAATAAAGTTCTCAATATCATAAAAGGGCACATTTAATTAACTTTCGATATAATGGAAACCAATAATGAGCACGATGATGAAAAAAAGAGAGCATTATAAGAACGCATGTCTCTTTTTAGGGCATAATGCTTCAGCGGTCATATGGAATGATGCTGATGATATGTTTGCCATTGAAGATGAAAAAGAAAATCGCTCAAAAGGTGGAGAATATGTCCCCATCCACACAATATTGAAATTGATGAAATATGATATTGATGAATTGAATGTTATTAATTTTCTTGGCGAGGTTGATTATAACCATACTATAAAGGCTTTATGTGGCAATGATAGAGAAATATTTGAGCAATTCATAAAAAGAGTAAAGCTGTATGAATTGAAAATAAACCATCATGCTACCCATGCGATAAATGGCATCATTGAAGCCTGGGAACATCATAAAGAAAACAATCTACCTAAAAAATATCATATATTGATTACTGATGGTACGGGGGATGATTATGAATCGACATCTCTCTATACCGTGATAATCGATAAAAACAAAGCATTGGCAGATTGCATAAAGACATTACAACGGGTGAAAAGAATTTCCGCAGCAGATCTTTCATGCGGAATATTATTTGCCCGTGTAGTATGCAACGCCGATACCGGTTTTTCGCCGTTGAAAGATGAATATAAGTCACTTGGTTACGAAACGGAAATAACACGCCTGTTAGACGATAATAAACTTAATAAACTCAACCGAATTATAATAAAATTATCCGATGGTTTTTTGTCAAATAAGGAATGTGGTTTGATATCAGCCATTAGAAGTGATATCAAATCTTTCCTACCTGGTGTTAATGATGAAAACTTTTCTAAAAAGAAGGCGTATTACCACGAACGCAATAAAATCCAGCTTGAATGGAGCAGTTCTCGCAAGCCTGTTACCCTATTGGGGATAAAGAAGTCTCCGTCAGAAATTATTTTAGAAAAAAGCGCACATCAGCATTTTTCACATGGCTTTTCTGTTAAATATATGCAGGAAATGGCCGTAAAGCATGTGAGAATGCCGTTGTGGTTGTTGCGGCACTTAAATGGATTAAGTCAATATGAGATCCGTGTTATTTCTTCCTATATTGCTAACAAATTTTTAGAAACCTATTTGGTAAAACTCATTGCTAGTGAAAAAGTTGAAAACCTGATTGTTGGCGGTGGTGTTCATTTCAATGTCAAACTCAATAATGTTTTACTGAATAGTATAAAGGGAGATATCTGCTGCTCTCCCCTTGCTGGTGATATTGTGCATGCACTGACAGGCGCTGTTATTCTTGATAATACATTATCTCATAGAAGCGTAAATCTGTTATTGCTAAAGCGTGATTTATATTTACCGTACAATGGTAAATATGCAAAGAATATCATTTATACAGATAATCAAGCTGATTTTATTGAAAATACCGCTCACTATGTGAGTAAGGGATATATTGTCAATACAGTAAAAAACTGGGGGGAATTAGGTCCCAGAGCACTTATGTCAAATTCTACACTGTGTTTACCGACTGGTGAGTTGAAACAAGAAATTAACCTTCTTAACGGCCGGGATGACCATATGCCAATGGCCCCTGTATTAAGATCAGAGAACTTACCGGTTCTCTTTAACATTAAAGAAGTCAACAGAGTAACAGGCTCACTTCATGGCATGATTATTGCGCTAAGTTATAACGATAATATATCGGAAGAAAGATATGAGGGAGTGATGCATAAAATACATGATGGTAGAACCACTGGCAGGCCGCTTGTGGTTAAATCAGACGTTGATATTGAAATGCTACAGAAAGTTGAAAATGAAACTGGCTATGCAGCGTTAATCAACACCTCTTTCAACATTCATGGTTATTCTACAGTGCAGCGGATGCAACATGCGTATCACGACTTCGATTATCAGTGCAGGAAAGCTGAAAAAGCGGGTATCCGTAAGCCTTTTCTTATTATTGGCAATTTTTGATAAAATATATATTTCGAGTTGCAGCGCAGCCAACAAAGCAGCAGCTTGAAAGATGAAGGGTATAAAAGGAGTGTAAAAGAGTGAACTATAAAGAGATTAAGGAAGTAAAAGGTTTACCTTTACTGGGTTCAATATTGGATTATAAATCGGATGCTTTATCACTATTTCTTAATGCAGCAAGAGAGAATGGCGATATTTGCACAATAAGAATGGGCCCGGAGAGTATAATTTTCATTAACAACCCAGACTGGGTAGCAGAAATATTAGCAAAAAGGATAGATTTTTTTATTAAAAGCCCCAGTTATCGCGAATTAGAGTTATTGCTTGGTCAAGGGATGGTCACTACAGAAGGTGAGGTATGGAAAAAACAACGCGATAATGCCAGGCATGCTTTCACTATATCCAGTTTAAACACGTTGATCGCCCCGATAAAAGATATCGTCATAAACTTTTCTCATAATACTGTTTTAGATGGGCATCAACGTGACATATTCAAAGATATGCTTGATCTTTCCATGAATATTGCTTTGAAAACGCTCTTTGGACAAAGTAGTAGTGATATCAATAGGCACAGCGTTTCAATAGCGCTTGAAAATGCTTCTGATTATGTCATTAAACGTCTTGAGGCGATTATTAAACTGCCGCCTAACATTCCTACGTTTTCTGCATTAAAATTCAGGAAGGAAAAATCCGTACTTGACAGACAAATCATTGAAATGATTAAAAATCATGACAATCATAGCGGGAAAGATTGTCTGTTAAACATGATCTTGGAAAATGAAACCAATCATGATGAGATAAAGAATCAATTACTTACCTTTTTTTTAACGTCTTACGAAACGATTGCATCCGCAGCCACCTGGACATTTTATTTCATTTCCCGCTATAAACGCTGGCATAAAATTATTAAAGATGAATATACCCAAGCTGTATTGGAAAAGACCAATGATATTTTCGAATTAAAATATACCAACGCGGTTATTAATGAAAGTATGCGTCTTCTGCCTCCGGTATGGTCTTTTTCCCGGACGGCTAAAGAAAATATCACTATAGGTGAATATAAGATCGCCGCAGGAAAAATGGTGGTTATTTCCCCTTATTGTTTGCAGAGACATCCAGACTACTGGGAAAAAGCTGACGACTTTATCCCTATGCGTTGGCTAGGTGAACTATACAGCCATAAGCTTAACCGTACTTTTATTCCTTTTGGCGCCGGCCCCCGGATATGTCTGGGTATGAATTATGCTCGTATGGTTTTACCGATTATTATCGGTGAGTTTTGTAAAAGAGGATTTTTCGAAACGAGTTATCAGGGATATCCGGAACTAAAAGCAGGTATCACTATCAGACCTGTGAAGGGTATTAATGGTGTTTGGCGGTGTCTGGCTGATGATGAGGGCGTAAAATGAATTTGGCAGGAAAAAATATCTGGGTAATTGGTGCATCTATGGGGATTGGGCATGCCTTAGTTAAGGAGCTTGACTCTTATACGACAAACTTGGTCATTTCTAGCCGGAAAGAAGATTTGCTGAAAAAATTGGCGACGGAAATTAATCTTCCGGAGGAAAATGTTATCCCTTTCGACATTACAAATCATGACGAAGCGAAAGAAGCGGTGTATAAAGTGCTTCAACTGATGGGGAGTATTGACTGTATCATTTTTACTGCTGGTGTCAGTCAACGCTCTTTAATCACAGACACACAGCTCTTTGTCTATGACAAATTGATGAATTTAAATTTTTTATCTATTGTTAACATAGCATTAACTATACTCCCTTCGATGATTGAGAAAAAAAGTGGATATTTTGTGGTTCTCTCCAGTGTGGCAGGTAAGTTTGGTACTCCGAATCGCTCTGGCTATGCAGCATCGAAGAATGCATTACATGGTTTTTTTGAGTCTCTGCGTGCTGAACATATGAAAGACAATATCAGTGTTACACTTGTTTGCCCCGGTTTTATTAATACCGATATTACTATCAGATCTCTCACTGGAAATGGGGAGCCTTATCAGCGCATTGATAGTGAACTGGAACACGGTATTCCAGTCGATTTATGCGCCAGAAAAATTGTTAAGGCAATCATTAGCGAAAAAAGAGAGATATACCCCGGAGGTAATAGAGAGGTCATTGGTGTATACCTTAATCGATTTTTTCCACGATTATTACAGTATATTGTTGCATTAAAGGGAAACTAATATATACCCGTTATCTTTCAAGTTGCCTCTTTGTTGGCTGCACTCACTCACCCCGGTCACATAGTTATCTATGCTCCCGGGGATTCGTTCCCATAGGGTATAGTTAATCGCCCTTTCATTAACGGTGGCCTTTTAACTAGTCACCGAAATTTTCTATATATTCACGACAATGTCTCGCATTTAGACCTGTTTTATGATTAATTATTTTTTATTTGATGGTGATTATTTGCATACCAGGAGATATAATCATGACTTGATATTGGTGTTTCAATTCCTGCCTTATCCACGCCAAAACTAGAAATATAGTCATTTATTCTTTCTGCATGCTTACGTATATATTCGATGCGTCTCTCGTCTATTTTTTGAGATTCCTGTAAATTGATCACTTCACTTTTCAGAAGATTGCTCATGGTACGATGAATCCAGTCGAGAAGATAACCTTCGATGATCATATCAAAATCATCATTATTATTATTGTGGTATGTATCAATAGTTGTCGTCACCACGGATAAAACGGCATATGTCTGGCTTAATTCTAGAAAATCTCCACTATGCTTATTGAGCATGTCTAAGTTTATTTTCTTATTATTATTCACTATTAGTCTATTTAATTTTTTATATAAAAAATTCATATAATCATTCAAAATGGAAAATAGGTTATTCTGGAAAGATGTTTTGTTTATTTCTTTCATCTTATTGAGAATGATCATCCCTCCGGCTTTTAGTGATAACACAAGATTGTCCCCTTCTGAAGTAATTGCACCAAAATTAGATATTAGATAAGGGGATATCTTGTTAAGCGTAAATAATCCCTGGGCACCACAGCGTTCACGACAATTAATTAATATTTCTTGTGTTCGCCATGTGCATAGGGATTTAGCGGTAATGATTTCAATAAGTAGTTCATCTTTAAATTTAAAGTTTTTAACTGATTCTGATAATATAATTGAAACCTTTCTTATTAATTCTTTTAAGTATAACGCGTGAATAATCGTACTCAGAGTATCCCAAGCAATACCCTCTTTGAAATGAGAGTAATTAATTATTGGCATAGCCCCTGAATAACCGAATGTTTTTCGTTTATTTCCATATGTGTTGGTTATATGAAGGGCTGATTTGGCTGCTGCAACTGAGCTTACTGCCATGCATAATTTTCCTGAATGTATTCTATCTGTAATTAACGAGAATCTTTCTCTTAATTCTTTAATATGCAATGATATTTTACCATCCTTGGTCAGTGTTATCATATTGCCAGCAAGGAGTCCTTCAAAAGGAATTTCAACATTATCGAATGAAGTGATTGCGTTATCTAAATAAAATCCTGGCTTATCGCCAAGTGGAGTAATTTTAATGCCAGGAGTTAATTTACTATTTACGGATAGTGGCAGAATAAATGGAAAAATACCATATTTCTTTCCTGATACATTTAACTGAGCTAAAATTACAGCTACTTTTGGTAATTTACAAGGTGTGGTATTAGGCATAAATTTATATGCATTTGGGCTAGGTGAATTCAATATAAATACACCTTTTTCCGGGTGATAATTAGCCTGTGTTTCGATTGCTATTAGATCATTCCCATGAGCCAATTCAGTCGCCAGATATACCCCAATAGCACGACCTAAACAAAGTTTTTGGTAGAGATCTTCCACATATGGCGTTTGCACTCCTAAGTTAGCGATAGTACCTATGGTCAAATTAAAATGAATTGACATCATAGAAACCACAGCAGAATCATGTGGGGCTACAAGTTCATGAAGGGCAACTAACTCCTTAAATGATGTCATATTGATATTATTATTTTGAATATATTTAAGCAGTTCTATGAACTTTTTTACTGGTGATGGGTAACTACCGCAACTGTTTTTAAGTATTTCTAAAAGGCTATCAGATATCCCTATATCTCCTATGGATAAATAAGATTTTAATTTTGACTCTGAATTGCATAATAATTTATTCATATATCGACGAAACCTTTACTAGAATAACAATATCTGTGTTAACTATCTGTATATTAGTTATCTAATAGTGTAATGGGATACGTCGGAAACATATACTTTTAATTTAAGAAAATTATTAACGGAAGTGACAGTCAAAAACTTCTACTATTCCACAAATGCAACTTCGAAAAATTATTTACTCATAATAATTACATATAGCTCCACTACTGTGGAGGATTTTTTATTAATTAAAGTAATGCAGTTTATGTCATTATTGCTATGTTATTCTTCATAAAAATAATTCTTATAATAAATATAGCATTAATTTTAATAAGAAAATATCCAGACATTATTTATCAGACAGAACACTTTTTATAGTGACACGAAATTAATGATAATTTATACTCCAAATACACCAAATTTTCTTTATTATTAATCAGGAGTGATTTATGAAAAAATTGATATCTATGTTATTTATTCTCGTTGGTATGATTAGCGCCCCTGCATTCTCCGCGGAAACGAATAGTGGAATTGTCAGAGTCGCAGAAATTAAAGCTGATGGGGACAATCCTGCACATTATTTTTATACATTCAGCGGAAAATTAGCCAGTAACTGTGGAAAACCAGGTTATATTTGGTCAGGTTCAAGCGCTGAAAACATTAACAAGCTATTAAGCCAAGCTTATGCACAGGGTTTAAATATTGCAGTTGGTATAGAAAACGTAAGTTGTAATATAACTGTGGTTCACGTTATTAAACAATAGTAATTGTTTCTTATGCTACTGTTAATGGGGGGGAAGATAGATAAACATTGATTCCCCTAACGCTATAATAAAATCCTCTACTTCACTGTAGAGGATTTTTTAGGTTAACTTAAATAACCTTTCTTTCCTTTGAGGGATTATGCCAACTTAGAATTTCTCTTATTCACAATATATTTCAGTGACAAAACTTGGTGCATTCTCGATGGTATCATGAACCGGGCAGGTTCTATTAATAAAGTCGACAAAGGCATGAATCTCTTCTTCACTATTATCAGCTTTAATATGAAATTTTGTCACTATTTTAGAGAAACCTAATTTCGCTTGTTTATTTCTACCAGTGAAACCATCAGTATCAAGTTCACCTTCCAGATCAACGTGAATATCAATTAAGTTAATTTTATGCAATTTAGCAAAAGCCTTTGCTACGATACACTTACAAGCCCCGAGAGAACAGAGTAAAGCTTCAACTGGATTCATCCCCTGATCAGTACCACCTAAATTACGTGGCTCATCCAAATAAAAGGAGAAATCTCTTGATTTACATTCAACTTTCAATCCAGCTACAGATTTTACTGTGGCAGTAAATAATTCTTTCGCCATGATTCAATTCCTTATAATTAATATTAGTTTTTCACAGAGGCAAACAGAGATAGTTATTATAGCTTTTAATTTTTCTCCATTTTGTTTTTAAAGTGCTTACTCCCCTACTTTCAGCAGCACAGACCTTAAGTCTGTCAGAGAATACCTTTTAGGTCAAAGAAGAACTTATCTTCGATAACCTAGTACTCACCCTACTTCCGGCAACATTCCACTTACTATCCCAATCTGGATTGCTATTACTGCAATACCGCAGGTGAATACCAGTAATAGTACAGGTTTACCGCCAGGTACCCGATATCGACGTTCATTTTGCTGACGGGATTTATAGGCCAAGAGACTGGGTAATAATAACGCCAAAATTGACAGCGCGACGGCGGCATATCCCAACGCCATTACAAAACCTTTTGGGTAAAATAGCGCGAAAATCAATGGCGGAACGAAAGTTAACAAACCAGTTTGCATACGCCCGGCTACGCTATCTTTGCGTTTAAACAGATCGCTCAAAAAATCAAACAAGCCAAGTGTAACACCGAGGAATGAGGTTGCGAGCGCCAGGTTGGCAAACATTTGTACTGTAAGCTCCGTTTTCGGTGAAGCAACAACTTCGCGAATGCTGTGTAATAAGCCATTCAATCCTGCGTTTTCAGCTAAGATATCGACGAATGTGGTGGAGTTAATACTTCCGAGCGTCGCCAATTGCCAGAGAATATAAGCAAATAGCGGAATTGCGCTGCCGATGATAAATACCCAACGGAGTCGACGGATATCGCCATCCATATATTTCACAATACTGGGAACACTGCCGTGAAAACCAAATGATGTGAATATCACAGGAATTGAAGATAATATTAATCCTTGCTCTAATGGCATGGTCAGTAGGTTAATATGCTGAACATGCGGCATCATCATTCCCAACATCAATACTAGAAAAATAATTTTTGCACTGAAAATAACCCGATTAACCATATCTACAGAGCTGGTGCCAATGCAAACAATTCCTCCACCAATCACGGTAAACACGACAACACCCACTGAAGCAGAAAGGGATAAATTCAACCATTTGTTGAGGCTGACTGTCAGTAATTCCCCGGCGCCACTAATATAGGCCGATGTTAATGCATACATCAGAAACATCATGCTGAAACCAGCTAACATTTTGCCGCCGCTGCCAAGATAACGCTGAGCAAGTGTCCCTAACCCCGTATCAGGAGACTCATATTGATAAGCTTCAACCAGCAATAATGCGGTGTAACTCATCAAGACCCACAAACCAACCAGCATGATCAAACTTACACCAAATCCTACACCGGCGGTTGCTAATGGCATGGCCAGCATGCCAGCACCGATGGTTGTTCCTGCTATGATAAAAGTACTGCCAAAAGTACGGTTCTTCACGTTTTTTCCCTTCGAATCAACAATAAATATTTAATAATAGAAAATCAGACCACTTTCTTTTTTTCTTCTTCATCAA
Organism: Photorhabdus antumapuensis; assembly: GCF_020387775.1. Lineage (NCBI taxonomy): Bacteria > Pseudomonadati > Pseudomonadota > Gammaproteobacteria > Enterobacterales > Morganellaceae > Photorhabdus > Photorhabdus antumapuensis. The sequence goes on along the minus strand of NZ_JAHZMK010000024.1, from coordinate 90,569 downwards.
CAATTTGAGTCAGTTTGTGGATAAAAATTTTCTGGAGCCTTTCCCAATATTCGTCAAAATCGTCAGCATTACGTAAACAATGAGTCATCACAGCAGCACGTAAGACATATAAACTGTGGACTTTCTGCCATTCTTCTTGGTCAAAACCGCAACCTTCAACATAATGCCAGGGAGTATCACCATACTCCTCATAACCAAGGGAGGTGGAAGAAGTCAAAAAATCATTGGTATAGGTACGTCCAGAGGTATATGAACAAAGCTCGTACATCCGTTTGTTAAGATGGTTGTGATGCATTAAGTCATCATTTCCTTGCTCTTTAAAAGTAAAATTGACCATATGGAAATCAGGATTCGGCATGGCATGAATTTCAAACCGGCGTTTATCAACAACCAATGGTTCTGTGGTTAAAAGTTTTTTAACCATCCAATTGGCTGTCACAATACCGGCAGCAATCACTTTTCCGTAGCCACTGATATTAAGTGGAACCAATCGGTGAGCAGCCCAAATCGCGGCGGCGATAGCTCCGGCTTTAGATCCCTCCATAATAGAAGCACCGAGCACGACACGCCGGTTAACGGCTTGATCCTGTTGAGTATCAACATCTTCAAAAACATAAGCTGCACGGTAGGAAATTAGGTCAACAATACGCTTATCTTTCATACATACCGCACCGGCGGCATATTGAATAAATCCAACTTTGTGAGGATCTACGGTGATTGAATCAGCCTGACACATGGCCCGGAAACTTTGGTAAATTTCAGGTTTAGGCCAAATAATATCTTCGGGAATGATTGCCAATTCACGATAACGGCGGATAAGTTCATCATATTCCATAAACTCTCCCCGCTCGTTAAGGAACATTGCGCTGGCATAACCTGCATAAGCCGCATCAATATGCACATAAAATGAGACGCCATAACGTTCTTCACACTCTTTACGCAACGCAATAACTTCATCAACGCGATCAATGGCACCCACTTCCGTTGTTCCAACTACGGTTACCATAGCTAGAATAGGTTCTCCCTGCTCTATCAGACTGAACGTAATTTCACGCATTTTTTCAACATCGGTACGGTAATTTGCATCGACCGGCAATGGCACAATATGCTGTTGACCAATCCCTAGAACATCCATTGCTTTCATCCATGAATAATGTTTCGACTGGGGAACCAAGACTTTGCCAAACATTCCCTGTTTTATCCCAACACCACGGCAAGAAAGTTCACGAACTTCTTCGAAAATGCCTCGCTTTTTTAATTCATCCGTTAAATCCAGAATATCTGATGGTGACATATTCAACAGTTGTTGTTCTGATTTATTTGCGACCAAATCACTGGATTGCGGGTGTTGTGCAATGGCAAGAGGCATGGTTTTTAAATTACGCGCAACCCATAGCCCTTCATAATTGGCGACGGTTCCTCCCGATGTGATATGTCCCCAAGCTCGGCGGGGGTCATAACCAAACATCCGGCATAAATCTAGCCCTGCTTCAATTTCTAGCTCCGTTGTTGTCGGTGATGACTCGTGGGCACAATTGTTCGGGTTGTACATCATCGCCATGACATAAGCGAGATTGGAAACCATCAAGGTATCGGCATTCATATGCCCCATATAACGAGGAGAAAACCAGGGAACAGAGGTGTTTTTCAGTTTGGCGGAGAGCTGGTTCAGAATACCCTCTGTCCGATAAAGGGTTTCTCTATAATCAGGTGCGTAACGATCAACTGAGGTTACCAGGGCGGGATCTTCTGGGTGAAAATCAGAACGCCAGTGCATATGCTCACTTACGGCATATTCCATCATTTCTCTAAAAAAAACCGTATTCTCTGATTTAGGGCCTAAAAACAACGCATCAATGTTTAAGTGCGAAGTAAACTGCTTGGTCATAATCACATACCCTTTTTCAACTAACAAAAACGGCTGTCAGCAACAGAGAGATTCTGAAATTCTTTATTTGTTAATGAAATCACTATCATCCTCTGATAGGCAGACAGAAAATTATATGCCACCTAACTTATCAATAGCTGGTCATACCTCATTATTCTAAACATTAAGAAAAATCTATCAGGTGGAATAGATTAGTCATTAACATATCCATAAACGATCATTTGTTAATAGATATAGACTATATTTGTTAAAATATTAACAATGACATTAGATATAAATTCTGATTTTGTGCGCAAGGACAAAGAACGAATAAAAACCAATCAAAAAACCGAGGGAAATAATGATTTATCAATTATTAAGCCTATTAATTATAAGGATTTATTCTAACGTGAAGTGCTTAGTAGATAGAACGCAGGGCTATAAGTTGAAATAGCCCTGATTTAAGCAGAAGTACTGTTAAGATGATACATTTACCAGCATAACCTTGCCGATAACATCACCGGCTTCCATCATTCGATGTGCGTCAGCGGCATCTTTCAGATCAAATACTTTACAAATTAATGGACTGACTTTTCCTGATTTCAGTAGTGGCCAGACATGTTTTTCTAACTCTTTGGCTATCTCTGCTTTTTCTTCTATATTGCGAGAGCGTAATGTAGAACCCGTATGAGTCAGGCGTTTTAGCATTAAGGGCATCAGATTAAGATTTTCAGGGTCTCCTTTCATCATACCAATCTGAATAATTCTCCCGAATTTAGCAGCAACCTTATAATTTTTATTGACATAATCACCACCGATTAAATCAACAACCATATCAACGCCATGATTGCCAGTGATTTTCAATACCCGATCAACGAAATCTTCTTTACGGTAATTAATCACAAAGTCCGCACCTAAACTGTGGGCAACTTTAGCTTTCTCATCAGAACCGACAGTCGCAATAACTCTGGCACCAAAAGCTTTTGCTAACATAATAGTGACACTGCCTATCCCAGAAGTACCACCATGAATCAGCAAATTTTCTCCTTGTTTCAACTTGCCAGTCTGAAAAACATTAGCCCAGACGGTAAAAAAGTTTTCTGGCAATGCGGCTGCCTGAACAAAATCCAAGCCATAGATGGGTAAGGCAATGGCGTCATGTACCAGGCAATACTCAGCGTAACCACCGCCAGCAACAAGGGCACAAACTTTATCGCCAAGGTTCCAGCGTTCACAACCTTCACCTTTGGCAACCACTTCTCCTGAAATTTCTAACCCCGGTAATGGAGATGCATCAGGTGGTGGTGGATAAGAACCCATTCTTTGAAATATATCAGGCCGATTAACACCTGCCGCAGCCACTTTTACCAACAAGTAGCCTTTTCCTGGCCGTGGTAGCGGAACCTGAACCAGATGCAATTTCTCCGGGCCTCCGGGCTTAATGATGCTGATCGCTAACATATATTGGGGCAATGAATTAATTTGGCTGTGCATATATACCTCTTATTTTTTTGGTGATCCTTTTTATGAATTTAGTTTAAGTTTAGATGATAATATTATTTATTCTGATTTGTGGAAAGAGTGCCGAGAAATAATGCTTGCATTAAGGCGCTTGGCTGAAGTTTTTCTACAAATGATTAAGACCATAGGCGCCAAAAAGTGGCAGGGTGAAAATCGAGGGACAAACCGGTATCACCGACTCATGGTCTTCGTTTCCAGTGTACATAAGAATTTTAACCGCGTTGATTCCAATGTACCCATCCGTTATTAATTAATTCTTGGTACATGTAAAAAGAAACTGGTGATAAAACTTCCACATCTTACCATTTCATGTATGCTATTTTTTAAAAATGACAAAAATAATTGAGGTAGCTATGGGGACAACAACGAAAGAACCCAATGCCCTGGCAATAAAACCGAAAAGTGGATTTGATCAGTCTGAATTGGTCAAAGCACGCATCATGAATCTTGCTAATCATTTTATTAATGTGCTTAAAAACAAAGACTCAGAGAGTATTTCTCAGTTGTTAACGCTACCTGATGATGAATTTTGGACAGAAGTCAAAGGACGAGCTAACTATGTTGAAATAGTGGAAAATATCACACCGGAAAAGAAAGAACACGAGGCATTTATCGAAAGTAGAAACGTTTTTCTTTCCCATCTTGGGGAATACGGTGGTGTTTATAAGTCCAGTAAGGTTGCTGATATATTAGGAGTGACTCGCCCGACAGTAAACAAATATGGTGAAAGTCATAAACTCATTGTATTAAATTGGGGAATAGAGAATTTGTATCCTGTGTTCCAGTTTTCGGTAAATAAAAAAACCAGTAATAAAGGATACTTAAAAGGTGTTCCAGAAATACTAGCTAATCTAGGTCCAGTCAGCGGCGTAAAAAAATGCAATTTTTTCATCCGTGAAATCAAGATACTCGATCTGGCTGAATCCACGACGGTACTGGATATCCTCAGAAATGGCGCCTCCAACAATGAAATTGCTCAATTGGCAAGACTGGCGAAAATATTCAGCTCGGATGATTCCATGTAAATAATTCCAGTATGCGATTGAAAAACAGCCATTTTACCCTACTCTCTTTCGGAATATATCAACCACCGAAATGCTTGTCCTCACAGTACTACTGTTTGCCCGCCATCGACTAGCAGTGACACACCGGTTACAAACGATGCGAGATCTGATCCTAACCACACAACCGCATTTCCTACCTCTTCCGGTTCTCCCAGTCGACGGAGTGGCATCCTCTCCCGTAACCCATCAAACATTTTCGCGACTTCCGGCGAGGAAAGAGGAAGTGCTGTATTGATCAGTCCTGGGCATACTGCATTAACACGAATACCTGACGGTCCAAAAGCATCGGCCAATGCGGCCACCATCATATTCACGCCAGCCTTGCTAGTGGAATAGGCGGTTGTAAGTTGTCCTGTCCTAATGGACCCCATACTTGACGTTGCCACAATGCTTCCGCGTTTGCCCAGTTTTATCATCTGTTCAGCCGCCGCTTGCGCGCCAAATAAAACGCCATCAAGGTTGACCGTAAGCAGCTTGTGAAAATCGTCTGCACTAATCTGTGGGCCATCGGTAGCTAATGCAATTCCTGCATTGCAAGCCATCAAATCAACACCGCCGAACGGTGTAGCAACATCGACCAATGCATCCATCTCGCTTCGTGAGGTGACATTACACCGGTGGAATATGGCTTTTGCACCAAGCGAACGAAGGCGCTGGAACACGGGCGTTCCTCCCTCTCGGGGTTGATCCGTGATATCACCGATAATGACGGTTGCTGCACCATGACGTGCAGCGGCTAAAGCAATACCTGCTCCGATGCCACTCGCGCCGCCAGTAACAATCACAACCTTACCTTCTAGCATGCGGTCCATTTGATGTTCCTCATTGTGTCGCGCTATTACAGGCGCAATTTGAGAGATTTATTGACTTAAACCAGACAGTTGTCGTTCGGAAGCATCACTTTAAATGTCGGATCGAAGTCGGATGGTACAGGTAAAACGCCGCCCAAGATATATTCGCTATCGGGCATCTATGCGTTAATGTAATTAATAATTGCCCAGTCAAACACAAAGTAACCCTATAGTGTTATTCAAGAAATGCTTGTATAAGGTATTTAGCAACTACCGAGGATTTCTCGGTAGTTCAACAAGAGGGACATCGTTCCGTTTCCCGAAAAATCAAACATTACATTCTCCTGCAAATCTTTGATGCTAGGATACCAACGCTCAAGTTGTGCCTTCAGCTTGCCATTCAGAACGGTCATCTGAGGGGAACATTAAAAGATTACCCCAAGGTTTTTTATGCTCTCATCAAAAAAATCGATTGATTGCCTGTGTCTATGTGCATGCCCCTGCCATTCGTGTTTCACTGGAAACATTGTTGGTGTTTGCTGAGCCTATGCGCCAGACAGCACAAGCGCTCAGTCAACTGGTCACGGCTGATAACGTAGCATGATGAATTATAAAACCACCTTGGTACTAGACTTTATTGTGCTGTACACTGATGATGGGAATTATTTTTTAATAAGAAAATATGAATAATAAAAAGGCGCGCCCCACACCCCATGATGCTACATTCAAAGGGTTTATGGCTCAGATAGAGAATGCCCGAGACTTTTTTGACATTCATCTGCCGGAGAAAATTAAGAGGCTATGTGATTTTAATACGTTAACACTGACTAATTCTTCATTCATTGACCGTCAGTTACGTTCAAGAATGTCCGATGTGCTCTATTCGGTGAAAACTCAACAAGGTGACGGTTATATTTATGTACTTGTTGAACATCAGTCAACGCCGGATAAAATGATGGCATGGCGCATGATGCATTATGCTTTTATGGCGATGAATCAACACCTTCAACAAGGAAATAAGGAACTCCCGCTGGTTGTGCCCGTTTTGTTTTACCACGGTGATAGCAGCCCTTATCCTTTCCAGCAACGCTGGACACAATGCTTTTCATTACCTCGCTTAGCGGAAGAGGTGTATTTCAATCCATTTCCACTAGTCGATGTGACCGTGATTGATGATAATGAGTTAGTCAATCATCGCAAAATCGCCGTGATGGAACTGGCGATGAAACATAAAAATTTGCGAGACAGGGTTGAAGCTGTGACCACATTATTGGCACAGGCCCTTAAGTACAATTATAATAGTGACAACGATGTTGTTACTATTCTTAACTACCTGTTTGTTACAATGGATTCTCCACATTTTGAACAGGTACTTCAGAAACTGATTGAACAGGTAGGCAGCCATCAGGAGGCAATAATGAATATTGCACAGAGATTACGGGAACAAGGTATTCAGCAAGGTATTCAACAGGGTATTCAGGAAGGTGAAAAACAAGCTTCAATTAATATTGCCCGTGCCTTTTTAAAGAATGGTGCCAGTATTGAACTGGTTATGAAAAGCACCGGTCTTAGCCGTGAAGAACTCCTCTCCTTACAATAACCTTTTCCTTTCTATTTTTTGTACTTTTACTCACCTTTTTAAGGTGGGTAAAAGTATTTGCTAATGTCAACAGGCGCGGAATTCTGTGGTCACCCGATCTAAAAACGATCCGGAGCTTGGTACAGAATTATTAGATTCTTTAACCAGTACAAAATGGTCTATCTGGCATGGAAATGTGATTAAGGCATTAGAACACCTGGATGATTGTGCTGCCATGTGTGATGAAGACATATCGCATTATGGTAATAATAAATCATTGTTAAAACATATAGATGAAATGTACACCTATATTGAAAATAATCGCATGATGATCCCGAATTACGGTGAAATGTACCGGTATGGTGAACCCATTTCCTCTTCATTTGTTGAATCGACGATCAATGAAGTTATTGCTAAGCGCATGGTGAAAAAACAGCAGATGCAGTGGAGTCAACAAGGTGCACATTATCTACTTCAGACGCGAACTGCGGTATGAGTGCCCCAAGGATTTTTATGCTCTCGTTTCTATGGTTCCGTTACTCTTCAAACCCCAAATCCCGCTGAAAAAATAATTATAAGTTTCCGGTCAATGAATCGGCTGATAACTCACATTAAGACGTTTAGCCAATCTCTCAAGTCGCTTATCCAATGTCCAAAGTCTTGCTCCTGGCGTTATTAAGGTTGATGCCAGCAACGTAATATCAATAAAACCACATCCAAGCCCGTACAGTTTTTCGTTTTCGATAAACGCCATCACTTCGGCAATACTGGCCTGATGGCTCGGTGGTAAGAGACCTAGATCACCAAGTGTTCGCAGTCTTGGAGCCGGAGGGGTACCACATGCTATCTCTGCCAATACCATTGGATGAATCAGAACCAGATCCCGGCTCAGCAACTGAATCAACCCGTCATTCCGGTTTTTGAAATGGTCAACCCAGACGGATGTATCAACTAAAATAGTCATTATGCGGATGGCTCCTCGCGGCGGCGGGGAATCGTCTGCATTTCAGGCGATGTACCGCCGAGCGAAGCGAGCCGCTTTGCAGCCTGCACCTGAACAAACGTTTTCATTGCTTCCCGGAAAATATCAGCTTTGTCCATGCTAGGATCGGCCATTTCCAGCGCCTGTGCATACAGTACATCATCAATCGTGACAGTAGTTCGCATTTTATTACCTCATTGATTCAGATATTGATGCAATGTTGCATCAATATCTGAATCAATGCAAGAGCATAAATCATTGGGGACAATTTTGTTAACCTGTCACCATTTGAAGAAGGTTGGGAAATGGATAAGTCACTGACTGAAATAGTTAGATAATTTTAACATCATGGAACTTTGCGCTGAATTGGGCGTAAATCCCCTTGCTGCTGGGTTATTTTCCACTCTCCTAACTCGTCTAATTCGTTAAAGTTAACTTCCTTCCCCGCGCTGTTATACAGGTGAACTTCTTGAATTTCAGAACCCTGTCCGGGGTGAGGCTGCTTAAAAGGGAGCACACTCACCCCTTGGGCCGCTGTTGTGGCCTCTGGTACTACTGAGCCCACGGCTCTGGTGTACGGGGGCTCCTTTGCAGTGAGTCATCAAGGGTTATTGTCTCACCTTTACTATCTGATGGGGTATAATAGACATACACCGGCGTCATTTGTGTGATCAATGATAAATTGCTGTTCAATTATCTGGATAATGCAGTTGCAACGTTTTAATTCCAATAGTTACTCTGCCCTTCTCTTGCCCATTAATTCACTCATGCTTTATCGACCTCAACCAATAATGTTTGATGAGAGTTTCCGTGTGCAAGCGGGGTTTTACGGGATGATGTCAGCACATTGACACAACCTCCCCAATCAACACCATTTTTATCCGGTTGCCACCATGCGCCGGTCGGCATTGCCACCACACCGGGGATAATACGTTGAGTTACCTCCGCCGGGATCATAGAAACACCGCGATCATTAAATACCCGAACCAAATCCCCTTGTTTAATTTTGCGTTTCTGCGCATCCAACGGATTAATCCACAACTTCTGGATTTGTACTTCCTTTAACCAAGGATTTGAATATTGGGTTGAATTAGAGCGGTTTTTCCCTTTCCAGGTAATTAATTGCAACGGGTATTTTTCAGTTAATTTATCTTCCGGCCCTTCGAATGCCGGTACATAATGCGACAACGCAGGGATCTCAGGATGTTGCATGTCGTATAGACGCTTAGAAAATATCTCTATTTTTCCTGAGGGTGTTGGAAATGGATGATTTTCTGGGTCACGAATATTTTTTTCAAAAGCCACGTAAGGAGGTATTTTGAAAAGATGTTTGCTTGCCCGTTGTAATTCCTCAAAAGTGGGCAAATTTTCTTTTGGCATAGCCTGACGACTAGATTCCATAATATGGGCTATCCACGCTTTTTCGTCACGACCTTGACTGAATTCCTGTTCAACATTCAGTTTTTCTGCAACTTCGCGTATCCATTCATAATCAGAGCGCCGTTCGAATTCAGGTTCGATCAATTTTGATGACAATATGAAATAGCTACCGGTACCCCAAGGATAGGCAATATTCCAGCGTTCCATAAAACTGGTTTCCGGCAATAAAATATCTGCATATCGGGCGCTTGGTGTTAGATAAAGATCACTGGAGACAATGAATTCAATTTTAGATTCATCTACCAATATTTTTACTGCCTGATTGATATCCGGGTTTTGATTTGCAAGGTAATTACCGGCCAGCGAAAATAACATACGGATATTGGTATTCAGCTTATCTGCACCAACTAAACCATCTGCCGGGGTAACTTTACTGGCATCATCGGCTGCTTGGACCCAGTTCATCACGGAGATTTTTTCTTTTACCGGGTTTTTACCAACATCGAGTCCATAAAGGGATTTATTACCTGCGACACCACCGAAACCGGCTGCCCATCCCCCTTTTTTACCTACATTGCCGGTTATTGTAGCTAAAATTGTTGAACCACGTGCAACACGTTCACCACAGATATGACGTTGTGGTCCCCATCCTTGAATCAGGGCGGCGGGTTTCGTGCTGGCATATTCACGGGCAAATTGACGAATGATATTTGCCGGTACTTTAGTGATTTTTTCAGCCCATTCCGGTGTTTTCACAATGTCATCTTTAGTACCTGTCAGGTAAGCAACCAGAGATTCATTGGTAGGAACGCCATCCGGCATATTGTCTTCATCAAAACCAATTGTATAGCGATCAATAAACCCTTTATCGTGCAGATTTTCACTGACAATCACATACATCATTGCATCCATTAATGCGTTATCAGTTGTTGGCAGCAAAGGAATCCATTGGTCAGCCAACGAGGAAGCAGAATCAGAATAACGGGGATCGACAACAATAAATTTGGTGCCGTTTTTTTTCATCTTCTGGAAATAGTGATTGGTGTGACCAAAAATAGTTTCAGCCGGATTATGGCCCCAAAGGATCACCAACGGGGTATCTTCTAAGGTATCCAGTGTGCTACCCGAAGTTGCCACACCGTAGGTATAAGGTGTCGCTGCCGCTGTATTGCCCATACTCACGGAATGGTAATATTGTAAATGTCCGCCGGTAATATTAAATAAACGACGTAACATTTTATCCCCTGATGATACACCGCCAATTATCGCGGTATTAACGCTAACATAGCGGCAAGCGGGGCCATATTTCTCAGTAATGCTTCTCAGCTTATCCGCAATAATGGTTGTCGCTTCATCCCAGGAGATTCGTTCAAATTTTCCTTCTCCCCGCTTACCAACTCGTTTCATCGGATATTTTAAACGATCAGGATGATAAACAAATTTGCGATAGCCCTTGCCGCGGACGCAAGCTTGCATGATCGGCATTGCTTCATCAAGTTCATGATCAGGTCTGGTGGTTATGCGGGTGACAACGCCTGCTCGGACATGAGCTCGGATATCGCATCTTCCTCCACAATCAAATGTACTACAGGTGGGTATGACTTTCGTTTCACTTGTATCAATAACATTAATCGGTAGTGAGCTCTGGTCTGTTTTATCTCCGGCGGTTGTTTGGTGGGTAGAAACAAAAGGAATAGATATAAGTGCCACCCTCGCTTGAATAAAACGACGACGGCTGACTCTCAGGTCATCATTCTGTTCATTGGCTTCATCACTTATTTTTTTATGTTTCATATTAGCTTCCACATTGTATCTCATCCGTTGGGTATTATTTAGGAAAAATGGTTTAAATAATTCATGTGATAAGTGAATATTTCAAGGTGTATAATTAAAAAACAAATTAGATTTATTGCTTAAATTTCATGATATTGATGAAGTAGCGCTAAGTATTTTATGCTAATACTTAATTATAGTTATACCTCTTTTATTCAAAATAGGGTATTCAATAGAATCACATAATTCTAACTTAATATCTTAAATAGTCATAAACATTCTGAGGTTTGGTTTACAAGAGCACATAAAAACCTTAATTATCAAATAATTGATTTCCCTGAAATAGATACCCAAAAATGAAATCTTCTTGGAGAACAAACAATGAATAAAACATTAAGGAATATATCCTTATTCACAGGTATTATATTTGGCAATCTGGCATTATCTCATGCCGCAATTATTCCAGCAGGTACATTATTGTCAGTTAATCAAGATATCGTTCGCAATAATGGTTCAGAACCTGTGTCTCTTGATGTTCATAAAGTTGAAAATGATGTTGAATTTAATATTATTCATGATTTTTTTAGTGGATTAATTCGAGCGGGCAGTGATGGAAAAATCAATCCTGATTTAGCGGTCAGTTGGGAAACCAAAGATAATAAAGTGTGGTTATTTCATCTAAGAAAAGGAATAAAGTGGTCTGATGGCTCCCCTATTACTGCCCATGATGTGGTTTTTAGCTGGCGACGTTTAGTTGATCCCAAAATTGCGTCTCCGTATGGCAGTTATCTTGGAAACATGCACGTAGTCAATGCAAAAGATATTGTTGTTGGCAAGAAAGAAACCGATGAATTAGGTGTAAAAGCACTGGATAATTTGACGTTGGAAGTAACGTTAGAACAACCTGTATCCTATTTTTTACAGATGTTGGCCTACCCTGTTATGGCACCTATTAGCCAAAAAGCGGTTGAAAAATATGGCGAAAAATGGACTCATTCCGATGTATTTGTCAGTAGTGGACCATTTAAGTTGTCCGAATGGGTTGTTAATGAGAAAGTGGTTGGCGTCAGGAATTCACAATATTGGGACAGTGCTCATACTGTTATTAATAAAGTCACTTACCTTCCAATAGCATCAGAAACGGCAGATATCAATCGTTATCTAGCTGGGGAAATTGATATCACCAAGAATATCCCATCGATTTTATTTAAATCTTTAAAGGCCAAATTAGGTAATCAAGTTCATATCACACCAGCATTAGGTGTTTATTATTATGATTTTAATAATCAAAAAGCCCCTTTTAATGATGTCAGAGTCAGACAGGCATTAAATTTGGCTTTAGATAAAGAGATCATAGCGAATAAAGTTTTGGGGCAAGGCCAAGAACCTGCTTATAATCATACCCCACCAAATACTGGCGGAATGAATTTAGGGCAACCTGATTATGCATCATGGACCCAACAAGCAAGAATTGAGAAAGCCAGGAAATTATTAAATGAAGCGGGTTATAATAGAAGTAACCCATTGAAATTTAAACTTCTTTATAATACGTCAGAAGAGCATAAACGGATTGCTATTGCAGCGACTTCAATGTGGAAAAAAAGTCTGGATGTAGATATTCTTTTACAGAACCAAGAACGAAAAGCCATGTTGGATGTTATTCGTCAAGGTAATTTTGATATGGTGAGATATGCACGGATCGCTGATTACGATAATCCTGCCTCGTTTTTAAATAATTTTGTTACTGATAGTTTTAATAATACATTCTTATATAGCAATTATGCTTATGATGATTTGATAAATAAAGCTAAAGCAACAAATGAAAGAAAATATTTTCAGCAAGCGGAAGACATTCTGGCAAAAGATGTACCCGCAATTCCCGTTTATTACTATATCGGCGTCAGATTAGTCAAATCTTATATTGGTGGGTATTATATGAGTCCATTGGGTTTTGTATCGACAAAAGATCTTTATATTATTAAACATTAGTAGAATATTATTCTAGCATTTAGGTAGATATTACGGTTTTGAACAGGTTAGTTGTTTTAAACCGTAATGTATTGGTAAATTATTATAATTTTTTAATACAAAATGAGAATATACTATTTTCTTATTCTCAGTGTTCATTGTGCTATCCCTATCCACTGAATTTTACTTCGAACAAGTGTTATCCCGAGTCATACAATTAAAACTTCCAGCGATGACATTCCCGCTGAATAAAGATATCCAGTGAACTAGGATTCACTCCTGTTAATACGCTGATCGTCATATTTCGGTGACTAATAGTTTTTCCCTTACCACCTGTGACCAGAATATTATTCTGCATGATAATCTCCTTTTAATTGATATTTCTCTATTGTTTAACGCTGAGAGTATAGCTCATTTCAACAATTGATGACATGACATAATTATTATAAAAGTAATAGTTCCACAAAATATATTATAATTGTTTTATATTTATTTACTCCTTCATGTTTACCCGAAAATTAACCAATATAAAAATCATATCTAATTCATCACTAATGTATTAATATATAACAAGAGAAAGACTTTCAGTAATTATTAATTCATACTAAGTAATATACCTCTTCGATAAATAAAGTACTGTGGCCTTTAGCTAAGGATAAAAAACATGAAAGATGACCCTTTATATGACCCTATAGCACATCTTTACGAGAGCTTTTCAGATGCGGCTGTCCATATCAAAGTAGAAATCAGAACTATCTTCAATCTGGCAGGAGATATACACGGGAAATCAGTATTAGATTTAGCCTGTGGATATGGTCTCTTTAGTCGAGAATACAGGAATCGTGGCGCGTCAAAAGTCATTGGAGTCGATATATCAGATAACATGATAGCAATTGCGAAAAGCAAATCACAACAATACGGTGACGATATCGAATTTCACGTAAGAGATGTCTGCAAGATGGAGTCATTTGGCAAATTTGACATAGTCAATGCAGCTTGGTTATTTTGCCATGCAAAATCTATTGAAGACCTTGAAGCTATGTTCCGTGTCATTGCCGCTCATCTCAAGCCTTCCGGTAAACTAATTGCATATACCTTTGAACCTGATTATCGATTAGAAAAAGGGAATTATGGAAATTATTGTATAAAAATTCTGAGTGAAGAGCCTGTGAAAGATACAACTCTCCTGAGAGCTGAATTTCTTACCACACCACCCAGTCCTTTCACTATGTATCGTTGGAGTCGTGAACAGTATCAAACAGCGATCCAAAAGGCGGGGTTCAAACAATTTAGATGGCAAAAACCAATGCTGTTAAAAAGCGATATCGAGGATTATCCCCTAGGTTTTTGGGATGATTATCAACGAAATTGCCTTGATACAGCTCTTGTTTGTCAGTTTTAACAAGATAATCACCGAGATCCGCTGTTTTTCCTACACAAATCAAATCCCTCGATTTTCATCGAGGGATTTTTTTAAATTTCCCTCGTCCCGCTAAAAAATTCTGCGTCAAGCTCAAGAATAGCAGATGTTACCTAAAACGCATCAATTGCCTATTATATGAGCTATGTCAAATAAATTAGGAAAATTATATCGTTTTATATTACAAAAAATAGTAACAGGCATATTTTAAACAAAATTTCAATAACTTAATATAATTAGATTGTTAATCAATTTATGAAATGGATAATTATATTATATTTATCTAGAATGAATAATTAAGTCCTGGGGCTTTATTTGTCGTAGATAAATTATCCTGTAAATGGAGGACACTATTATGTATAAACAACATAAAGTGAAAGTGATGACTTTAGCTGCTACGATAATTACAGCTTTATTTAATGGCGCATGGGCTCATGGCTATATTGATAGCCCAGGAAGTCGTGCATTCCTTTGTTCCGCACAGGGAAATGAACAAAATACGGATTGTGGGTTGGTCAAGTATGAGCCTCAATCTCTTGAAGCTAAGAAAGGCTTTCCACAAGCTGGTCCGGAAGATGGTCATATTGCTAGCGCTGGCATTGGTCATTTTGGCGCATTAGATATTCAAACCGAAGATCGTTGGAAAAAAATTCCTATTACTGCCGGTGGTATTGAGTTCCAGTGGGAAATTATGATTCAACATAAAACCTCAAGTTGGGAATATTTTATTACCAAACCTGATTGGGATCCCAATAAACCTTTAACCAGAGAGCAATTTAATAGCACACCTTTCTGTTTTGAGGATTATCAGGAAAAAATGCCGGGTAGTAGAGTTATTAATAAATGTACAGTACCAGAGGGTTATCAAGGCTATCATGTTATACTGGGAGTTTGGACAATCTCAGATACCTTAAATGCCTTTTACCAAGTAATCGATACAACAATTAGCCCTGCTTGATATTTGGTATAACTTATAAAATAACTATTATCGGGAACAGCGTCATGCTGTTCCCTCATTTATTAATAGTGGTAGCGACACTGCACAATAATGATTGCATCATCTGTTACTTTGTAAACCAAGCGATGCTCTCTATCAATGCGTCTAGACCAGTACCCCGACCAATTATGCTTTAAAGGTTCTGGATCGCCCAATCCATCAAAGGGTTGCTTTTTAATGTCTTTGATGAGTGTGCAAATACGTTTTAGAACTTTTTTATCGGTTTGTTGCCAATAGAGATAGTCCTCCCATGCTGTTTCAGCCCAAGACAGAATCATTCTTCTAATAAATCCTTTTTAATTGTTTTTCCTGCTTCCACTTCAGCGATAGCTTGGTTCAAGCGTGCAGCATTTTTCGGGCTAGCCATCAAATAGGCTGTTTCTTCGTAGGCTTGGAAATCTTCCAGACTTATGACAACTGCCGGCTTGCCATTTTGACGAGTAATCAAAACCGGCTTGTGGTCATCGTTAACCTTATCCAAGTTACTGGCTAACTGAGCTCTAAACTATCCTTATTGCGCAAACTGGGGCTGTTATGTATGAAGCCTGATGGATATTTTTTTGTTTTGTTGGCATGTGGTTTGTGTTTTAAATACAATTTTTGAGTTCAATATTTGTGTTTTTTATTTTATAATAAAAAGTATGTTGTAACTAAAAGTGTTATTCAAATGAGTAAATATTTATCAATCGAAGATTTGAATAGTTGTTTCCAAAAACAAGAAAGTAAGTTGAAACAACTGTACGAACAATTACATAGTTATCCTTTGTTGGCCGCTCATGTGTTCGTTCTGCCTGATGTAGAAAAAGGCAATGAACATGACCCAGTAACAGAAATAATAGTTAATGAAATGACAGGTAATGACGCCCTAAATTTAGGTTTAAGTCATTACCTGAAGCTATTTATATATCACAATACTCAAAATATCAGCAGTAAAGCGGCCGTTCGTCTTCCTGGTGTATTATGTTTTTCTATCAATCAACAACAGTATCGTTCAGCTTTACTTGTGATTGACGAAATTAATAAGTTGAAAGCAGAACTTGAACATATCGTAACTGTGCAATCAGGGGTGGATAAAGAGCAACGGTTTGAATTTGTTCACAGTCAGTTACATGGGTTGATAACTTTAAATGCCTACAGAACCATCACTCCCCTTCTCAATCCCGATTCAGTTCGTTTTGGTTGGGCAAATAAAAACATCATCAATAAAGTGACAAAAGATCAAATTCTGCAACGTTTGGAGAAAAGTTATAACTCTGGGCGTGCGGTTTCCCCCTATTCTCGTGAACAATGGGCAGCATTGGTCGCCAAAGAAATTATCGATATAAAAACATTACCTGATGATGTGGTTTTAAAAATCAAGCGCCCAGTAAAAGTACAACCTATTGCACGAGTCTGGTATGCGGAACAACAAAAACAGGTGCAATATGCTTGTCCCCTGCCAATAATTGCGTTTTATGTAGACTATGGCGATAACCAACCAAAGATAGGTAGACTTGCTAACTACAATGCCAATGCCATAGTGCATCGTTATAAACCCAAAGCCAAACCACTGGAGTTGATTATTCCAAGGCTACATTTATATCGTGAGATTTAGCACATGTTGTTTATTTGACCAGGCGTAGTCAACTGTCTATTATAATAGTGACAAATGACCAAAGAGGTGCTTATGCGAGTTTTTACACCAAGCCATAAAGTCCAGAGTAACTCACTTTGGCGAACTGTTGGTTTCCCATCAAGCAGTGGGCCACATTTGAATGCAATATTAAATGAAGGGTTACCAGTCACTATAGTTGATAAAATACAAAATTGGTCAACGTTTGGTAAAAGGGATATTTTACGGGTTGCTGGTATCCAAATACGCAGCTATTCAAGACGCTGCTCAAGTAAAGGTAAATTTACTGCTGATGAAAGTCAGCGTATTGCTCGGTTTGTACGTGTCATGGATCATGCTGTAGATTTATTTAATGGTGACAAAGATAAAGCAGCTCAATGGATGAAACGACCTATCCGGGGTTTAGGATACGTAACGCCTGAATCAATGCTCGATACAGAAAGTGGAGCGCTAGATGTCATGAATCTCATAGGCAGAATTGAGCACGGAATTGTATCGTGATCTTATACCGACTTACCCGTTCAAAATATGTCGAATCAGCATGGAGGGACAAAGTTGTATGGAGGCCGTTGGCACAATATAGGAAGACCTGCGGTTTATGTAGCTACCTCAGTCTCTCTGGCTGTGCTAGAAATACTTGTTCATGTCGGAGACGATGAACTTCTCACTGATTTTGCTTTGTTAAGTATCGACATTCCTGAAAACCAAATTGATATTTTAGACATTGATACATTACCTCCTGATTGGAATGATCCCGTACCCTCTACTTACACAATGGAAATAGGCAGTGAATGGTTCGAGGTCAGTCATTCTATTGGCCTGATGGTTCCCTCTGCCATTGTCCCCTACGAAAATAATGTCATTCTGAATCCTATAGCGGAAGATTTTCATAAATATATAAATACGATTAAACGCCTAGATTTTGGCATTGATTCCCGCTTAGTAAAGATAAAAAAATAAGAAAAAACCGGAGCACTCGTCTCCGGTCAATTTTTCAGGGTTCAAACAACAATTACTTCAAGCTGCCAACCATATCTTCTGGACGAACCCACTCATCAAACTCTGCTTCGGTCAGATAACCCAATTTCATCGCCGATTGTTTTAATGTCAGCCCTTCTTTATGAGCTTTCTTAGCAATTTCTGCGGCTTTATCATAACCGATATGTGTATTCAACGCCGTTACCAGCATCAGAGATTCATTCAACAACTGAGTAATGCGATCACGGTTAGGTTCGATACCGACTGCACAATGTTCATTGAAGCTGCGCATACCATCAGCCAGCAAACGAATGGATTGCAGGAAGTTATCAATCACCATTGGGCGGAACACGTTTAGCTCAAAATTGCCAGATGCCCCACCAATATTAATCGCAACATCATTCCCCATCACCTGAGCACAAAGCATCGTCACCGCTTCACACTGAGTTGGGTTAACTTTACCGGGCATGATTGAACTGCCCGGTTCATTTTCTGGAATTGAAATTTCACCAATACCACAGCGAGGGCCAGAAGCTAACCAACGAACATCGTTTGCAATCTTCATCATGGATGCAGCCAAACCTTTTAATGCTCCATGAGAATGAACCAGAGCATCACAAGTTGCCAGGGCTTCAAATTTATTTGGTGCAGTAACAAACGGATGGCTAGTCAATTCAGCCAGTTTCTTAGCAACACGAACAGCATATTCAGGATGAGTATTTAAACCGGTGCCAACCGCAGTTCCCCCTAATGCCAGTTCACAAACATGAGGGATACTGTCTTCAATATGTTTCAGGTTATGCGTTAACATTGCTACCCAACCAGAAATTTCCTGACCAAGGGTCAATGGTGTCGCATCTTGCAGATGTGTACGACCAATTTTAACGATATCCTTATAAGCTTCAGCTTTATCAGCCAATGTTTTTTGTAATATTTTTAGCTCAGGGATAAGCTGTTCACGCAGCGCGATAACAGCGGCAACATGCATTGCGGTTGGGAAAACGTCGTTAGAACTCTGACTTTTATTGACATCATCGTTAGGATGGATAAGGCGTTCGTTACCCCTCACCCCGCCAAGGATCTCACTACCACGGTTCGCCAGTACTTCATTCATGTTCATGTTACTTTGTGTTCCAGAACCGGTCTGCCAGATAGCAAGAGGAAATTCTGTCGGATGTTTACCTTCCAGCACCTCTTTCGCAGCAGCAATAATTGCTTCACCACGTTCTTTCGGCAGAAGACCTAAATCCATATTGACACTGGCCGCAGCCTGTTTGGTCAATGCCAAAGCATGAATTAATGCAACCGGCATTTTCTCCTGCGAAATGCGAAAATGCTCAAGTGAACGTTGAGTTTGCGCTCCCCACAATTGGTCAGCAGGTACTTCGATCGGCCCCATTGAGTCTTTTTCAATGCGAGTGGCTGCCATTACTATCTCTCCTTAACACACAGAATAATCGAATATGCATAATCGGTCTTTGCAGATAAACTGATTAGCATTCTGTTATCATGCCATATATTAGTTCCTGATTATGCCAACCAAGTCGTATTTATCGTATTGTGGTAGAAAGGAAATAGATTGATTTTTTTAAAAAGAGAGTAACGGCCATGTTGAAGATGATAAATCAGATCCAGCACTATTCATGGGGAAGCAAAACCGCCCTGACGGATATTTATGGTGTTGAAAATCCAGATAATCTGCCAATGGCTGAATTATGGATGGGTGCCCATCCTAAAAGCAGTTCAATTGTCGCCAATCCTATAACGGGAAAACCGGTTGCCTTAAATGAATTAATAGCCAGTGATCCGGCAAAATATCTGGGGAAAGAAGTTTCAGACAGATTTCACCGGTTGCCTTTCCTATTTAAGGTATTGTGCGCCGCTCAACCTCTTTCAATTCAGGTTCATCCTGATAAAAAATCCGCAGAAGAGGGTTTTGCCAAAGAGAATATCGCCGGTATTCCGTTGGATTCCCCGGAAAGAAATTACAAAGATGATAACCATAAACCCGAATTGGTTTATGCCCTTACCCCTTTCCGGGCAATGAATGGGTTCCGTCCATTAAACGAAATCGCACAATTACTGGAATTTGTTATTGCGGCCCATCCCAAGATTCCGTTCTTTATTCAGACACCAAATGAACAGAATCTTGCCTGCTTATTTTCCCAATTACTGCATATGAGTGGTAAACAAAAGCAGTTAGCTCTTGGCGTATTGAAATCAGCATTGAATAGTCGGCTCGGAGAACCCTGGGATTCCATCAAAAAAATGACGGCATTTTACCCTGACGACAATGGCCTATTTATTCCACTTTTACTTAATGTCATCGAACTTGAACCCGGTCAAGCCATGTTTTTATGCGCCCGTACGCCTCACGCTTATCTGGAAGGCGTTGCTCTTGAAGTGATGGCAAATTCAGATAATGTCCTACGAGCGGGCTTAACCAACAAATATATTGATATTCCTGAGCTAATGACAAACCTAGACTTTGCTTCAAAACCAACAAACACCTTATTTACGCTGCCAAGACAGGAAAAAACAGCGAAAAACTTCCCTATTCCAGTGGATGATTTTGCATTTTCTATTTATTCTCTATCAGAACAGTCAATTACGCTTGATAACAATTCAGCATCGATTGTTTTTTGTGTTGAAGGTCAAACAGTTATACAATCTGGCGAATACCAATTGAGAATTTTCCCAGGTGAGTCAGTATTCATATCTGCTGCCGAAAAGGCTGTGATAATTCACGGTGATGGTTTTACCGCCCGGGTTTTTAATTAATAATACCAATCTGGGCCTAAAACTTATTCACAGGCGCTGTTAAGCACGACTTAAACTCCAAGCTGTGTTAACGGCCATTTTTATACCAAGAGAATGCATATTACCTGCAAAATATGCATTAAAAGGATGGATTTGCATTATGAAAAAATCGTTAGTGGCAGTAGGCATTATTGTTGCCTTGGGAGCAGCCTGGACTGGAGCTTCATGGTATACAGGTAAACAGATTGAACAACGTATAGATCAATCTATTTCCCGCGCCAATGCCGAGATGAAAAAAGCCTTCCCTGAAACAGATCTGATGCTACAGAGTAAAGATTTCCACCGTGGCGTGTTCAGTTCTGATGTCCGTATTGTTCTGACAATTAAAGATGGCGTTAAAAACGCAGAAATCAAACCAGGTGAAGAGATTTCAATTAAGTCTGTGATTGATCACGGCCCTTTCCCACTTACACAAGTGAAAAAATTAACCTTAATTCCTAGCATAGCTTCCATCCATTCCGAACTGGAAAATAATGGATCTTTAAAACCATTGTTTGAAATCACTAAAGGAAAATCGCTGTTCACTTCTGATTCACGTGTCAGTTATAGTGGTTCTGTTATTTCTGATGTTGATATCATTCCTGTCGATTTTGAAAAAAATGGTGCTAAGTTCAATTTTTCCGGTGCCAAACTGGCTTCCGATCTCAGCCATGATCTGAAAGAGATATCACTGGCAATCAAGAGTGACCAGTTAGCCATCAATAAAAATGACGAAAATTTCCTTGTCAAAGGTATTGATTTAAACCTAGCCAATAAAAAAGGCAAATTTGATATCTATATTGGCGATCAAAGCGTCAAAATTCAGGAAATCAGCCTAAAAGGCATCGGCAATGAAGATATGATGCTTTCCGGTATTAAAATAGATTCAAATATCGGTGAAGATGAAACTAATCTGAAAGGGAAAATCACTTATAGTTTAGATAGTCTCAAACTGAAAAATATAGATTTTGGTTCTGGTAAGTTTGTAATTACCGCAGATCGTCTGGACGGTGAAGCTATGCGTAAATTTACTCAAGCTTACAATGATGCCACAGCCAAATCACTCTCTTCTAGTGATCTCTCTTCCGATGCGGCAAACACAGAGATTGTTGACGCGGTATTTTCTAACCTGCCTATTTTACTGAAAAACAATCCACAATTTGGTATTGAACCATTAACCTGGAAGAATACCAAAGGTGAAAGCACCATTAATTACCAAGTAGGTTTGAAGAACTTGCCGAAAGATAAAAGTAGCTTGTCTTCAATGAAAACAGAAGAAGCTATTCGCACTTTAATTCATAACATGTCTCTGAATATCACATTACCAGAACCTATGATGATTGAGCTCGCCACTCAGTCAATGATAATGAATGGTGTGGATAAAGCAAAAGCTGAACATAATGCTGAACAACAGATAAAACAGTTTGAACAATTAGGACAACTGTTTAAAATTACCACGGTTGATAAAGATGCTATCAGCATTAAATTTAACTATGCAGATGGTAATGTAGAAATAAACGGTAAAAAAATGTCCTTACATCAATTCATGTCTGAATACGGTTTATCCGACCCTTCTGATGATGGTGAAGCGCCAGAACAAATAGTGCCAGAAAGCGATACCCACGACAGTGGAAAGGTAAAAGTAGAAGGTACTGTGCAACCAGCGCAATAAAACGCGCCGATAAACGTTTTATTAAATTGCCAGTCAACGTATTTGACTGGCTTTTTTATAGAAAAGGACCGGAATATGATTGATATACAGCTCCCACTGACAGATTTACACCGCCATCTCGATGGAAATATCCGGCCGGAGACTATCTTAGATCTTGCCAACCAGCATAATATTCAGCTTCCAGCAAATGATCTGGAATCACTACGCCCTCACGTACAAATTATTGAAAATGAACCGAGCTTGGTAAGCTTTTTACAAAAACTTGATTGGGGGGTGGCAGTACTCGCTGATTTGGACGCTTGTCGTCGTATTGCTATCGAGAACGTCGAAGACGCCATCAATACTGGGCTCGACTATGCTGAATTACGTTTTTCCCCTTATTACATGGCGATGAACCACAAATTGCCGGTTGAAGGGGTCGTCGAAGCGATTATTGATGGTATCCATTCTGCCCGTCAAAATAACGATATCGACATTCGTCTTATCGGAATTTTAAGCAGAACTTTTGGTGAACAAGCCTGTACTCAGGAATTAGCTAGTCTGCTAGCTCACCGCCAACATATTACGGCCTTGGATCTGGCAGGTGACGAGTTAGGTTTTCCCGGCCATCTTTTTCAATCTCATTTTACCAAAGCCCGTGATGCTGGATGGCATATAACCATCCATGCCGGCGAAGCTGCTGGCGCTGAAAGTATTTGGCACGCAATTAGGGAATTAGGCGCCACTCGTATTGGCCATGGAGTAAAAGCCATTACCGATCCCGTATTGATGGATTATTTGGTTGAAAACCGTATTGGTATTGAAGCTTGTTTAACCTCAAACCTTCAAACCAGCACCGTTAATTCCTTATTGGACCATCCACTAAAAAGATTTCTGGAAAAAGGCATTCTTGCTTCCATTAATACAGATGATCCGGCAGTTGAAGGCATCGACATCCGCCATGAATATGAAGTTGCCGCCCCCGCTGCGGGTTTATCTATTGCTCAAATTCGCCAGGCTCAGATAAATGGGCTGGAAACCGCGTTTATCAGTGATGCAGAAAAACAAGCACTACGGGTGAAAGTGGCAAATCGTTAAATATAAACTTCTTTCTCAGGAATGGGAAACCCATTCCTGAATTATGAATCCTTCTCGTTAGTGTTTTTTGAAATTATCAAATCATTTAATTTAAATATATTCTCTTCCTTTATAAGCCAATCTGTCATTTCATTACTATACTTCTCAGAAATATACTTTTTATTTTCTAAGTTGGTCCTATAGTTTACATCATCATTTTCTGGATGAGACAGATGTACACCTTCTATCCCCTCAAACAAATGAAATTGAGAATTAGCTCTGTGAAGCCGGAAGCCAAGATCAATATCTTCACCACCCCATGATTTAAAATGTTCATCAAAACAGCCCACTTTTTCAAAGAGTTCTTTTTCTACACTAAATATTGTTCCCCATAAAAAAACCCAGGGTGCAGGCATAGAGCATAATTTATAGTTGAATCTCGCATACGAACTTTGGCGAATATCTTCGCCAACACCTAGTTCTTTCATCCTTTTAA
Organism: Photorhabdus antumapuensis; assembly: GCF_020387775.1. NCBI lineage: Bacteria > Pseudomonadati > Pseudomonadota > Gammaproteobacteria > Enterobacterales > Morganellaceae > Photorhabdus > Photorhabdus antumapuensis. The sequence continues at coordinate 66,614 of NZ_JAHZMK010000024.1, read as the reverse complement.
TTGTGCTGTCTACATCATCTAGGTCAACTTTTAGATCCCACTTATTTTCAGAGTATAGACCGTATACATTCCCAATCGAAACTGATTGTGGGTTAGAGCTATGAAACTTGATCACTCTCTTAACGAAATAGCTCGGCAAAAGTACGTCAGCATCAACAAAAGCTAGTAGCTCCCCTTTTGCATTTTTAGCTCCAATATTTCTCGCTCGGGCTACACGGAAACCTTCGTCGGGTACATATATACCCGTTATCTTTCAAGCTGCCTCTTTGTTGGCTGCACTCACTCACCCCGGTCACATAGTTCTCTATGCTCCCGGGGATTCGCTCCCTTGCCGTCGCGATGCAACTCGAAATCTATTAGGTATATATACTTGAGTTTATAGTTGTAAACTCGTTTAGTAACAGCGAGACAAGTCTCATCGCTAGAACCATCATCTACAACTATTACTTCGAAGTCACTAAAGTCCGCGCTTTGCTTGTTTAGTAAAGAGAGCAAAGACATTAAGCTTTCTTTTTTGTTATAAGAAGGGATGATTATACTTAGAGTCATAAATAAGTTACTTATTCCTTAATCTTACTTTTTATTCCAAGAAAAGAGGCTTTAAAATTATGCATATTTGAACCTATATTTAAATGGAATGTCTCCTAATGCTTTAATAAATTCTCCATCCGCAACCATATTCATCCAAGTGATATGATCTTCCGAAACTGAAAAGTCTGGGTCATGCCTCAGATCCCAATAGAAACTACTATATCTAAATTATCTATACTGATTTTGGCTATTTGTTAGGGATCACGGTTATGTAATCACTGATAAAATTTATCAGCTTACTATCACTTGTGATCAGTGGAATATTGTTGTACTTCGCCTGAGCGACAATTAACCGGTCAAACGGGTCTTTATGTAGTTTTTCAGGTAAAACGTTCACAACAAGCGTATGCTCGCTTTTTATGGGAATTTCAATCAAACCGGCCTCAAACAACCCATCCCTGAACTGTTTGGGATCTACGGAAAAATCAGGTTTGTTGAGACTGCTTTTGATGACCACTTCCCATACTGACGCCGCACTAAAACAAAGAGTTTTGTTGGTATCTTCAAGTATATCAACAATATCTGCTTTCAATTTTTCCGGTTCATACGCCATGAACAGCAGGATATTGGTATCTAGCAGCAAATGCATTAAGAATATTTTCCTTCAAACATATCAATAATTTCAGCGCTGTTCATATCGTCAAAATTGGCAGGGACGCTACCTTTGCCTTTGAGGAAACCGAGCTTGCGCTTAGGCTTATCTTCTCTGTATGCGATAACTTTAACTAATGCATGACCATTCTTGGCGATCACTACGGGCTCACCAGTGCGAACAACTTCCTGGATAATTCTGGACAAGTTAGTTTTCGCATCGTAGATGTTAATCTTTTCCATAACATGACCTCTTGTTGTACATACTTTAAGCATAGTTATTTTTGTTGGTCTAGTCAATTTAGTTAGACTAATTTATTTTATTTAAAAACAAAATATTACCTACAAAAATCACATAAACATAAATATTATTTATAATATATAGAGTTCTAGAACTATTATTTTCCTATCAACATAACTGATTTTTTACGTTTGTTTAAGGAGATGAATATGCCAACAGTACAGACCCAGGTGATTGCATGATCCATGGAGGAGGAGCGGGAATAGACAAAATAAGATGTAAAAGCTTTTCTACCGGACAAAATGTTATTGTTACTTGGGATTAGTAATAATATACTACTAATAGCCCAACTTAATTTTTAAGTGGGGCTATATGTATTTTTTAAATATGACAGGTTCGAAATTATGAAAAATCTATTTGTTATTATGATGTTCCTCTCCGCAATAGCCGGATGTTCCGATAAAAACAATCGAAATAGGCTAATTCAAACGAAAGAAGGGTTAAAATTTGAATTTTTATCCGGTGACAAATTTATCTTAACTCAAGCGTGTACAGATCAAATTGATTATTTAGGATCACATGATGGAATGAATAATGAGTTATCAGTAGTAGTAAAAAAAGATAAACCCTGTTTTCCTCGACTTAATGCTCTAATCAATAAAAACATTGGAACCCAAATGACAGTATCATTCAACGGTATTCCTATATTCACAACGACTATCCAAACATCTTTATCTCCTTCGTTTAGAATGGGGGCAAATGATAAAAAACAAGCTACTAGTATTGTGAACACATTAAAAAATTAGCAAAAACCGCCGTAAACCCTTAACCTTTTGCGACACCCTCTTGACGGCGGGGAGCAGTCACATGGGTTGCCCTAAGTAGTTTTCAAAATAATAGAGCACAGGGAACTCAACCCAATTTTTACGATCTGAGGAAAGCGCTTTGCCAGCTATTTACATATCTATTTCCGTCTTAACCTCTTAGCATAACGTTGCGCCAATACTGCACACACCATCAATTGAATTTGATGAAAAATCATCAACGGCAACAGCATCACACCAACCGTCGCAGCAGGGAATAAAACATTCGCCATTGGCACACCATTAGCCAGACTCTTTTTTGATCCACAAAAGACAATTGTAATTTCGTCTTCTTTATTAAAACCTAGCCAGCGAGCGGTATAAGTATTAATCATCAGTACAATCGCCAGTATGATGCAGCAAATAACCCCAATCATTAGTAGCAAATAACCATCAATCTTATGCCAGATGCCTTCTACAACCGCCTCGCTAAAAGCCACATAAACCACCAAAAGAATTGATGACCGGTCAGTCATATTAACCAACTTTTTATGTTTCTCTACCCAACCGGCAATTAATGGCCGTGACAGATGCCCGATAATAAAAGGAACCATCAATTGAAGAATTATGGATTTTATTGCTTCCAACGTATCGGGGCTGCCCTCGCCCTGACTATGAATCATCAGTCCAACTAATATTGGCGATAAAAACACGCCCAGAATACTGGATGCTGAAGCACTGCAAATAGCAGCAGCAATATTACCACCAGCAACCGAGGTAAAAGCAATTGCTGACTGAACCGTAGCCGGTAATGCACAAAGATAAAGGAATCCCCAATAAACCGTTGGTGTCATGATTTCGGGTACTAATAAATTCAACCCTAATCCAATAATCGGAAATAAGACAAAGGTACTGAGAAAAACCACTAGATGAAGCCGCCAATGTCCCATACCGGCAATAATGGCTTGACGAGATAATTTAGCACCATGCATAAAGAACAGAAGAGCAATAGCCGCTGTAGTTAATCGTTGAAACCAGACTTTAATTTCCCCTTCACAAGGAAAGAATGTCGCAATGACAACCACTGTCACTAATATCATCAAAAAAGGATCTATTCTTAACCTTTGCCACCAAGTCATTAATCATTTTCCTTGCTTTATAAATAATTAGCCCGGCAAACCAGGCTAATTGATAATAGGGGTTTCATAATATAGAAAGTGACAACAAAATATAAGCTTACACCGCCACCGTACATTGCTGCTTTGCGGACTGAATACCTGCCTCAATTAATTTCATGATTTGAATGGCTTCATTTGCCGTGACTGGATTAAGTTTACCTAGCATAATCGCATCACGGATCGCAGCATAATAAGCAGGATAATTACCGGGCAAAGTCGGTACATATTCAGTGACTAATTCCTCTCCACGTGACAGCGTCACAATCCCATCACGAATATCATATCCCCAATCGGCATGTGGTGGCCTTTCCCCTGCTTTTAATCGCTCTTCCTGAGGATCAAGACCATATTTCACGTAACTGCCTTCCATACCATGCAACGTATAAACCGCAGATTCAGCCGCGGCCACGGTGGTTGCATGAAGAACCACTTTAATATCCGGATAATTCAACAACACGTGGAAATAATCTGCCGCTTCCGCTTGTGGGCGGATCATCCCCAAATCAGCCGTAATAGATTGCGGTTTACCAAACAGTTGAACCGCCTGATCGAGTAAGTGAGGGCCTAAATCATACCAAATACCACTTCCTTGCCCTGCCGCTTCACGCCATCTTTGACGTATAACCGGGCGATAACGATCAAAATGGAATGCAAAATATTTTAATTTGCCCAGACGATTCTCTCTAATTAACGATTTTATCGTCAGGAAACCGGAATCCCAACGGCGGTTATGAAATACAGAAAGTAATAAATCCGCCCTCTCTGCCTGCTCTTTTAAAGATTCAGCTTGTTCAACTGTGATAGTAAACGGTTTATCCACCACAACATGCTTACCCGCAGCCAATGCCTTCTGTGCCAGAGGATAATGCGTATCATTAGGTGTCGGAATAACGATTAAATCAATGTCAGGATCATTAAAAAGATCCTCAGGGCGGGATACTACCGGGATATTTGGCCAATCTGATTTCACTTTCTCAGCATCACTACTGGAAATGGCGGCCAAGTTAACACCAGCAATGCCAGCAATTAACGGTGCATGGAACGTTTTACTCGCATAACCATACCCCACCAGCCCAACCTTTAACAGCTCACGCATAACAGCCTCTCAAACCCATTAATAATATGCAGCAATTCAGCATGCGTAAAAAATATCATCGGTGATGCCCGTTTCGCAAATTATCTCTGAATCTATCCTTGAATATCTTTCAATCAATCTATTTCCTAACTCATCAGAATCGCCTATTATTCTTTTTTCATATAGCTTCAAATGGAATGATTTATGTATCAAACCAATGATTATCACCGAATTAATGGTTGGGTTCTGGCTCCGGCGGCTTATCTGATTACAACCTTTCTCAGTGCCAGTGTCATGCTCGCCCTATATATTCTGGCATTTTTTAGTCAAAACAATGCATTGAGTGCAGGTAATAATCACTTTACTTTAATGTGGTTTATTTCTGTCACCATTACTGCGGTAATGTGGTGTTTCACCCTATGGGTATTGAAACTGCTTTTCATGCGATCAAAAAGATTCCCGAAAACTTTTATTATTTGGCTCATTATTACCGTATTAATTGCATTGAAAACTTTCGCTTTCTCCCCTATTCCTGATCAAATGGCTTTGCGTGCATTAGCATGGCCACTATTGGCAACCGCTATTTTTGTCCCCTACATTAAGCGCTCTCATCGAGTCAAAATGACTTTCACACAAGATCGATAACCTCAACTTTCTTTGGTTGTTATCATTAACAATAGATTGCCCCTGGTAAGACAAGGGCATACTTATAATTTAATAAAAAATCAACAAACTCATTTTCAGGCACAGCAATGACTGACTATTTTCTTTTATTTGTTGGAACCGTATTGGTTAACAATTTCGTCTTGGTGAAATTCCTTGGCTTATGCCCTTTTATGGGCGTCTCTAAAAAGCTGGAAACTGCCATCGGGATGGGATTTGCGACAACATTCGTTATGACACTAGCCTCTGTATGTTCATGGCTAGTGAATACCTTTATTTTGTTACCACTGGACTTAATCTATTTGCGTACCCTGAGCTTTATTCTTGTCATTGCGGTTGTGGTGCAATTCACTGAGCTTGTTGTACGCAAAACTAGCCCGACGTTATACCGGTTATTGGGTATTTTCTTGCCGTTAATTACAACTAACTGTGCTGTACTGGGTGTGGCGCTGCTGAATATCAATCAATCACACGATTTTTTACAATCCGCTATCTATGGTTTCGGTGCTGCCGCTGGTTTTTCTCTCGTTATGGTACTGTTTGCCGCTATTCGTGAACGTCTGGCTGTTGCTGATGTACCCGCCCCTTTCAAGGGATCATCTATCGGTCTTATCACCGCGGGTTTAATGTCCTTGGCTTTTATGGGCTTTAGTGGTTTGGTGAAGTTCTGATGACATCATTATGGATTGCTATTGGTGCACTCAGTGCACTAGGGTTAATTTTTGGGTTAATCCTGGGGTTTGCTGCCCGCCGTTTTCAAGTGGAAGAGGACCCCATTGTTGAAAACATTGATGATATTCTGCCGCAAAGTCAGTGTGGACAATGTGGTTACCCTGGCTGTCGCCCTTATGCTGAAGCAGTAGCGAATAATGGCGAGATGATTAATAAATGTGCACCGGGTGGTGAGCAAGTCATGCTGAAAATTTCAGAGCTGCTCGGTATCGATCCGCAACCATTGGATGGTGATGCAAACGTACAAAACCCCGCACGCAAAGTCGCCTTTATTGATGAAGAGAATTGCATTGGTTGCACTAAATGTATTCAGGCATGTCCTGTAGACGCTATCGTCGGTGCTACCCGTGCCATGCATACCATTGTTGAAGATTTATGTACCGGTTGTGACCTGTGCGTTGCTCCTTGTCCAACAGACTGTATTACGATGATCCCTGTAGCAACAACCACTGCCAACTGGAAATGGGATTTAAAAGCCATTCCAGTTAAAAATATTCCTGTTCAGCCATCTCACGCCATTTCCATTAAAAGTATCCCGGTTAAAAATATTGAGGCTGAACACCATGTTTAATTTATTCAATTTGCTCAATAAAAACAAAATCTGGGATTTCGCTGGCGGTATTCATCCACCTGAAATGAAACTGCAATCCAGCCAGACGCCTTTACGTATTGCGCCACTACCGGAAGAGTTAATCATCCCATTGCAACAACATTTGGGTACGGAAGGCGAGTTACTGGTTAAAGTGGGTGATGAAGTGCTTAAAGGCCAGCCCTTAACATTTGGCACTGGTCGTACTGTACCGGTTCATGCATCGACTTCCGGTACAATCATTGCCATTGAACCGTGTATTACAGCGCACCCATCCGGGTTGAAAGAGTTATGTGTTCGTTTACGCCCTGATGGTGAAGACCAATGGTGTGAACGCATTCAGACACCTAATTATCAATCATTGGATACAGACACGATCCTTAACCGAATCCATCAAGCCGGTATCGCAGGTTTAGGGGGGGCTGGCTTTCCTACCGCCGCCAAACTGCAAAGTGGCCGTCATGGCCTTAAGACGCTGATCATTAACGCGGCAGAATGCGAACCTTATATTACCGCGGATGACCGCCTGATGCAGGAGCATGCCAACGAACTTATTGAAGGCATTCGTATTCTGGAACATCTGCTTAAACCAGAGCAGATCCTGATTGGTATCGAAGATAATAAGCCAAAAGCGATAAAGGAGCTTAAGACCGCGCTAAAAGGCGATAAATCGATTATTGTCCGGGTTATCCCGACCAAATATCCTTCTGGCGGTGCCAAACAACTGACCAAAATCCTGACCGGTAAAGAAGTCCCCTCCGGCGGCCGCTCCTCTACTATCGGTGTGCTAATGCAGAACGTGGGTACAGTGGTTGCTATCAAGCGCGCTATTATTGATGGAGAACCTTTGATTGAGCGAGTCGTTACGCTTACTGGCGAAGCCGTTACCTCGCCGGGTAATTTCTGGGCGCGACTCGGTACCCCGGTACAATTTCTTCTCCAGTTAGCCGGTTTTGCACCACAATCAGAACAGATGGTCATTATGGGGGGGCCCTTAATGGGATTCGCGCTGCCTGACCTCAACGTGCCCATCGTTAAAATCAGTAACTGTATTCTGGCGCCATCCCATCAGGAAATGGATTCAAATACAGCGGAAGAGGCTTGTATCCGTTGTGGATTATGCGTGGAAGCCTGCCCTGCCCGTTTATTGCCGCAACAGCTCTATTGGTTCAGTCGGGGACAAGAGCACGAAAAGGCCAGAGATCACAATCTGTCCGACTGTATTGAATGCGGCGCCTGTGCTTATGTCTGCCCAAGCAATATTCCTCTAGTACAATATTATCGCCAGGAGAAAGCCGAAATTCGGGCCTTGGATCAGGAAAACCGCCGTTCAACCGAAGCCAAAATTCGTTTCGAAGCTAAGCAGGCCCGCATGGAACGAGAAAAACTGGCCCGAGAGGAACGACACAAAAAATCGGCCGTTCAAGTTGATAATAAAGATAAAAGCGCTGTACAAGATGCACTTTCCCGCGTGAAGGAAAAACAGGCTAACGCAGGTAAAGTTGTTGCTATAGAACCGGGGCAAGCACCTGATAATTCGGCAGTAATAGCGGCTCGTCAGGCAAGAAAAGAACAACTTCGCGCTCGTCAGGCGGAAAAACAGACGGCGGAAGATATTAGTATTGCGCCATCTGAACCAACAAATACAGAAGATCCACGCAAAGCCGCATTAGCCGCAGCAATTGCCAGAGCTAAAGCGAAGAAAGCAGCACAAAATCAGGAAGTAACACCATCACCGGAAACGAAGGAACCAGAAACTACCGCTAAAAAGCAAGATCTTCATAAAGATGCGGTCGCGGCCGCGATGGCCCGTGTTAAAGCCAAGAAAACTCAGACTCAACAATTAACTGAAACTCAGGCAGAAACACCGCCAGTGGAAGAAACTGATCCGCGTAAGGCTGCCGTCGCGGCTGCCATTGCCCGTGTTAAAGCCAAGAAAACTCAGACTCAACAATTAACTGAAACTCAGGCAGAAACACCGCCAGTGGAAGAAACTGATCCGCGTAAGGCTGCCGTCGCGGCTGCCATTGCTCGTGTTAAAGCCAAGCAAACCCAAACACAGCAATTAACTGAAACTCAGGCAGAAACACTGCCAGCGGAAGAAACTGATCCGCGTAAGGCTGCCGTCGCGGCTGCCATTGCTCGTGTTAAAGCCAAGCAAGCCCAAACACAGCAATTAGCTGAAACTCAGGCAGAAACACCGTCAGCGGAAGAAACTGATCCGCGCAAAGCGGCAATCGCTGCCGCAATCGCCAGAGTTAAGGCCAAAAAAGACACTCAAGAACAACAGAAAATTTCAATAGAATAGTGATTGTTATAAATGAAATTCAGACCCGTTCAGACTGACAACAAAAAACTAAAAGTCGCAAGTTCGCCTTTTACACACAATCAGCAAAGTACCAGCCGCATTATGCTGTGGGTTGTGCTGGCAGCAATCCCCGGTATTGCGGTACAAACTTACTTCTTTAGTTACGGTACCTTGTTCCAGATCCTGCTTGCAGTGATTACCGCCCTGCTTGCAGAATCATCTGCCCTATCTTTACGTAAACAGGCAATTATGCCTCGTTTGCAGGATAATTCTGCATTACTGACAGGTTTACTCTTAGGGATCAGCCTTCCACCGCTGGCGCCTTGGTGGCTGATTGTATTGGGAACTGCCTTTGCGGTGATTATTGCCAAACACTTATATGGTGGCCTTGGTCAAAATCCATTCAATCCGGCAATGGTCGGTTATGTCGTACTGCTAATATCATTCCCAGTGCAAATGACCAGTTGGTTGCCACCCATGGATTTACTGGCAACACAAATCACCCCCCTAGACAGCCTGATAGTGATCTTCAGCGGTCATACTCCCGATGGCACAACATTACAGCAGTTACAACAAGGTTTCGACGGGATTAGCCAGGCTACACCGCTGGATAGTTTCAAAACCGGTTTATTGACCCACAATATTGATGACGTTCTTCGCCAACCTATATTGCAAGGATCTCTGGCGGGTATTGGCTGGCAATGGGTCAACATTGCTTATCTTGTTGGTGGACTTATTCTGCTGAACAGAAAAGTGATAACCTGGCAAATTCCGGCGGCATTTATCCTGGTATTAGGTTTATGTGCACTCACTAGCTGGTTGATTGATCCATCCCGTTATTCGCCGCCATTATTGCAACTGTTTTCCGGTGCAACCATGCTAGGTGCATTCTTTATTGCAACCGATCCCGTCAGTGCTTCCACGACACCCAAAGGTCGTTTGGTTTTTGGTGCCATGATTGGCCTGTTAGTCTGGGTTATCCGTGTTTATGGTGGTTATCCTGATGCCATAGCATTTGCGGTCTTATTGGCGAATATCACCGTGCCACTCATTGACCATTACACCCAACCCCGCGTTTACGGGCATAAATAAGGAGCCGTTATGTTAGAAACCATGCGACGTCACGGCATCACACTAGCCATTTTTGCAGCCATTACCACCGGGCTAACGGCTGTCGTGAATGCACTCACCAAAAGTACTATCGCAGAACAGGCCGCACTACAGCACAAGTCGCTGCTTGATCAGGTTATTCCGCCTGTTCTGTACGACAACGATATACAAAACGAATGCTATCTAGTCAATGCGGATGCTTTGGGCAATCACTTGCCTCATCGTCTCTATCTGGCCCGTAAAAATGGTCAACCTGTGGCGGCAGCACTAGAAAGTACGGCCCCGGATGGTTATTCCGGTGCTATTCAATTACTGGTTGGAGCAGATTTCTCAGGAAAAGTGTTTGGTGTACGGGTTACAGAACATCATGAAACCCCAGGACTGGGGGATAAAATTGAAACCCGGATTTCAGACTGGATTAATGTATTCTCAGGGAAAACCATCACATCAAATCATGACCGGCACTGGGCGGTGAAAAAAGATGGCGGTGAGTTTGATCAATTTACCGGTGCCACTATTACCCCACGCGCCGTGGTAAACTCAGTCAAACGGACCGCGCTTTATTTACAGACCATACCTGAGCATCTCTCTTCCCTAGAATCCTGTGGAGAAAAATCATGAGTGAAACCAAAAACTTATTTATCCAGGGGCTATGGAAAAATAACTCCGCTTTAGTACAACTGCTAGGATTGTGCCCACTGTTAGCCGTATCTTCCACTGCAACCAACGCACTCGGTTTAGGGCTGGCAACGACACTGGTTCTAGTCTGTACCAACATTGCGGTTTCCAGCTTGCGTCGTTGGGTACCCAATGAGATCCGTATTCCAATTTATGTTATGATAATCGCTTCGGTTGTCAGTACTGTTCAAATGTTGATTAACGCCTACGCTTTTGGTCTGTACGAATCACTAGGGATTTTCATTCCACTGATTGTGACTAACTGTATTGTTATCGGTCGTGCTGAAGCCTACGCCGCGAAAAATCCAATCATGCCCTCTGCGATTGACGGCTTAGCAATGGGATTAGGAGCCACTTTCGCGCTGTTTGTTCTCGGTGCTATGAGAGAAATTCTCGGTAATGGAACCCTATTTGATGGCGCTGATTTACTTCTGGGTCATTGGGCTAAGATATTACGAATAGAAATCGTTCATATGGATTCCCCTTTCCTGTTAGCGATTTTACCACCCGGTGCTTTTATCGGTTTGGGATTAATGCTGGCAGCGAAATATCTTATTGACGAAAAAATGAAAACCAGAGCAATAAAAGAAAAAAGCCGTGCAATAACAATGTCACCAGGATCGGAGAGTTCTATTTGATATGAACAAACAGAAACGTATCGAAATTCTAACGCGTTTACGGGATAACAACCCAAAGCCAACAACTGAATTAGTTTTCACAACACCCTTTGAGTTACTTATTTCAGTATTGCTTTCAGCGCAAGCAACAGATGTGAGTGTTAATAAAGCCACAGCGAAACTCTATCCGGTTGCTAATACCCCCAAGGCAATACTTGACCTTGGTGTAGATGGGCTGAAAGAGTATATAAAAACTATCGGTCTTTATAACACCAAAGCGGAAAACACAATTAAAACCTGCCGGATATTACTGGAAAAACATGCTGGCGAAGTTCCCGAAGATCGCGCCGCATTGGAAGCATTGCCGGGTGTTGGCCGCAAGACAGCCAATGTAGTGTTAAACACCGCTTTCGGCTGGCCGACTATTGCGGTCGATACCCATATTTTTCGGGTTTGTAATCGAACTCAATTCGCGCCTGGTAAAAATGTCGGTGAAGTCGAAAATAAATTACTGCAAGTCGTTCCAGCAGAATTTAAAGTTGATTGCCATCATTGGCTTATTTTACACGGTCGTTATACCTGCATAGCCCGTAAACCTCGTTGTGGTTCCTGTATTATTGAAGATCTATGTGAATTTAAAGAAAAAATTTACCCTGAGTAACTATTGTAATTTTCTATTGCAATTTCCATACTGTTTTACGCTATTTTGCAGATGTTGCTTGCTCGACACCATCAATTCGCGTAAAACTGTTATTCCAAAAAACTATCTGATAATAACCCTCAACTTTCTCCGCGGATATTATGTTTCAAAACAACCCGCTGCTTGCACAGCTAAAACAGCAACTTCATTCCCAAACACTTCGAGTAGAAGGTTTGGTCAAAGGTACCGAAAAAGGATTCGGATTCTTAGAAGTCGATGGGCAAAAAAGTTATTTTATTCCTCCCCCACACATGAAAAAAGTTATGCATGGCGATCGCGTGACTGCCGCTATTCATACTGATAAAGAAAGAGAGATCGCCGAGCCAGAAACATTGGTCGAACCATTTCTAAATCGCTTTGTTGGCCGTATCCAGAAAAAAGAAAATGATAACCGTCTATGGATCATTCCTGATCACCCATTGCTAAGAGATGCGATCCATTGCCGGCCGGCCAATCAGGTCACTCATCCATTTCAGCATGGTGATTGGGCCGTCGCTGAAATGCGTCATCATCCACTGAAAGGCAGCCGTGGTTTTCATGCGGAAATTACCGGCTATATCACTGAAAGTAACAATCACTACGCCCCTTGGTGGGTAACGCTCACTCGCCATAATCTGGAACATGATGCTCCCACTATGACTGCCGATTGCCAGATGAACGATGGCGATCTTGAGCGCATTGACTTAACGTCGCTGGATTTTGTCACTATTGACAGTGCAACCACGGAAGATATGGACGATGCTTTGCATATTGCTAAGCAAGATGATGGTAGCCTGAAACTCAGTATCGCCATTGCTGATCCAACCGCTTATATTGCTGCTGACAGCGAACTGGATCAAATCGCCCATCAACGTGCTTTCACTAACTATCTGCCGGGTTTTAATATTCCCATGTTGCCGCGCGACCTGTCAGAGAATGTATGCTCTCTGCGCCCTAACGCCCGCCGTCCGGCATTGGTTTGTCAGGTTTCTATTCTGGAAGATGGTCAACTGGGTGATGATATTGCGTTTTTCTCTACTTGGGTTGAATCAAAAGCTAAATTGGTTTACGACGAAGTTTCTGATTGGCTGGAAGAAACCGGGACTTGGGAACCTGCTTCTGAAGCGATTAAGGCCCAAATCATTCTCCTAAAGGAAATGAGCGATCGCCGCAACCAATGGCGCCACCAAAATGCGCTTATTTTCAAAGATCGCCCTGATTACCGCTTCATCCTTGATGATAATGGTTACATACTGGATATCGTCGTAGAGCAACGCCGTACAGCAAACCGTATTGTCGAAGAAGCAATGATCACTTCTAACCTGTGCGCCGCCAAAATACTACGCGATAAGTTAGGTTTTGGTATTTACAATGTTCATATGGGTTTTGAACCACTGCAAATTGAACAAGTGGTTGAATTACTAAAAGAAAATGGTATCGATGCTAACACAGAAGAGTTATTGACCTTAAACGGCTTCTGCAAATTACGCCGTGAATTGGATAAACAGCCAACACAATTCCTTGATAGTCGCATTCGTCGTTTCCAGACTTTCGCAGAAATTAAACCTGAACCCGGCCCTCATTTTGGTCTCGGTTTTGATGCTTACGCCACCTGGACATCACCGATCCGTAAATACAGCGACATGATTAACCATCGTTTACTGAAAGCGATTATTCAAAAAACGGATGTGGAACAACCCTCAGAAGAAACCTGTTTGCAACTGGCTGAACGTCGCAGACTGAATCGTATGGCCGAACGTGATGTGGGGGATTGGCTGTACGCACGCTTCCTGCAACCACATGCAGGAACCGAGCAACGATTTACCGCAGAAATCATTGATATTACCCGTGGCGGTTTACGTGTCCGGCTGGTCGATAACGGTGCAGTGGCCTTCATACCCGCACCATTCCTACATGCCGTGCGTGATGAATTGCAATGTAGCCAAGAAACCGGCACCGTAATTATCAAAGGTGAAGTCGCTTACCAATTGAACGACATTATTGATGTTCGTATTGAGGAAGTCAGAATGGAAACGCGTAATATTGTCGCCCGCCCTGTGGCCTGATTTTTCTCATAACCCCTTTCTGCGTCAAACTACAGCTCAATCGCTGTAGTTTGATATTAAAAATCCGCAATCAAGGCGAATGATTACATTAACCTCAGCTTCGTTTAAAAATAGCGATATCACAATCCCGTAAATTCAAGCTCGGTTTTTTAGGTTGGAATGTATAAGCAATTAAGCCCGCGACGATTTCCAATAAAAAACCGAGCTGACTTCGGTGTCTTGAATGCGCTATTTGAGAAATATTTTTGAGCTGATCCACGACCGTTTCTATCAGAAATCGCCTTCTTAACATCAGCTTATCCCAGAGAGATAACGCTTTTGCCTTCATGTTACTACGGACATGAGTGATTAACGTTATTCCTTCTGCGTCCAGTTCATCGCACAGGGCCTGTGACAAATCATCCGGGAGTAGCTGACCAACCGGGGAAAATCGGCCTGAAGATAGTGTTTAACATGCTGAATATAAAACGTTTTAAAATCACGATAATGGCTCATGTGGAATAAGATGAGGAGCGTCATCACTTCACTGAGATACATCACCTTCTATTCTGCACGGGGTGTCACTATATTGAACCAGAATGGGAAACTGTCCAGCAGAGCGATAAATTCATCAATTTAGGGCTGGCTACTCCGGCGTATTCTGACTGGCAACGTACGCTTTTCACGTTTCTCTCGTTGCGCCCCCTGTGCTACAGGTAAAGTATGACCTCGACCACAGAAGTCTGGTTTTGCTGACGAAGGCACCGTAATGATACCGATTTTAAATGAGTAATCATGACGCTGACTGCCCGTTTCGGCGGATAGGCGACCAGCAAATGCACATGATCACACTCACCATCCCTCTCAACCCTTTCACATTCTCGTTTTGCCGCCGCTGAATTGAATGCCTCACGTAACGGGTTTATCATCCGTCCATCAAAGCGCTTTCGACGGGATTTTGTCGTGAATATCACATGCACAACCCGTTGATATCTTCCTGTAACCGGCTAAAATGAAGGCACTCTCTCAATGAGCGCTGAATATGTTAAGAGCCACAAAGGTACGCATTTATCCCACGCCAGAACAGGCCAAATATCTTAATGGCCAGTTCGGTGCGGTCCGTTTTGCGTACAACAAGGCGCTGTACATCAAAAAGCAGGCTTACCAACGTCACGGCGTGAATTTAAATCCGCGCAAAGACCTCAAACCGCTACTGGCGGTCGCGAAGAAATCACGCAAGTACGCCTGGCTCAAGGCATATGACGCCATCGCGTTACAGCAGGCGGTGATCAATCTGCATACCGCGTTTGATAATTTTTTCAATCCGAAGTTGCGATCTCAATTTCCCACGTTCAAACGCAAACAGGGCCGGCAATCCAGCTATCACTGCGTTGGGGTGAAAGTACTGGATGGCGCAGTGAAGATCCCGAAATTGTCACCGATAAAGGCGCACCTACACCGAGAAATGGAAGGGCAAGTTAAGAGCATAACGCTATCCCGAACAGCCACGGGAAAATATTTCGCCGCTATTCTGTGTGACGATGGCAGGGATTTGCCGGAAAAGCCAGGCTTTATCACCCGCGTGACAGGGTGTGATATGGGTTTATCCCACTATCTTATCCAGTCGAACGGGGAGAAGGTGAATAACCCTCGTCACCTTATCAATGCCACCCGTAACCTGCGCCGTAAGCAAAAATCGCTATCCCGCAAACAAAAGGGCAGCGCTAACCGCCTCAAGGCACGCTTACGTCTGGCGGCAGTCCATGAGCGGATAGCCCATGCCCGCGCCGATTTTCAACACAAACTCTCCCGGACAATGGTTGACGAAAACCAAGCAGTCATTGTTGAGACGCTGAAATCGGGCAACATGATGAAAAATCACCACCTTGCCCGCGCTATCGGGGATGCAGGCTGGCATGGCTTCATCAAGAAACTGGAATACAAAGCCGCAGCGGCGGGCGTTCATCTGGTCAAACTGGATCAGTGGTTCGCCAGCTCGAAAACCTGCCATTGCTGCGGTCACAAAGTGCCGGAAATGCCGCTGCATAAGCGGATCTGGCAATGTCCTGCCTGCCATGTTGAACATGATCGCGATGTAAACGCGGCAATCAATATCCAGCGTAAGGGCATAATGGAGTTACAGGCGGCGGGACTCGTCGCCTCTGCCCATGGAGGCCAGCGTAAATCCGTCATATCGACGGTGGCGGCCTGAGAAGTGGGAAGCCTCGCCGTTTACTTTACGGCGGGGAGCAGTCACATATGTCATAACCGCGCACTTGATAAATGTGATCACTCACTTTATAGAGCCCATATTCCATATTAAGTTGGGCATTACGCCACAAGCTCGGATTAACGGTATCTGGAGCCGGCGTTTTATCGGTAATAAACTGACGATACTGGTCTAGATCCAATATAACCTTACCGTTAGCATCACGAATAATCAGAGAATCTGGTTTGGCGATAAAACCACGTTTAGCATCATCAAAATCAGATTTATCGTTGAAAGGTAAAATAGATGCCATTTCAGCATTAACTTGTTTAGTTATCGTAGTCGCAGGAAGAGAGCGATCAGAGTGACTCAATGCTGGCATAGTAAAAATGGAAAACGACACTACTGTTGAAATGGTGAGTAAGTATTTATAATTCATAAGGTAATATTCCTTTAGAGATATTTAACTATCAAATCAAATATAACTTTATCTATAAAACCAAAACGATATGAATCATAGCTGAGTAACAACAGATAACAAGATACTCATTTTCTGTGCTTCCCATTATTAAAACTAAATGCCTTGCTGGATTAAATTCAAAAATAAAACATAACCATTTGTTAATAAATAATTTTATTAACAAAGCATCATTATCTTCATGTCAAAATTTATAACACAATATTTATTCATACTTGGCTAAAAAAATATAACAATATGAATACGAAACAATTTCTTTGTAAATTATTTTTACATAAAATAATTTCTTATAATAACAATTGATATTTAAAACTAACAAACATTGATTATAATTTACCGTGATCATTAATGTGATCTTAAATTCACCGAATAACGTTCCTATATAAATAGCAACCAAGGCAAAACAGGTTAGTGCGGTAGCCATTGTCTATCGCTAAATGCTAAGAGAAATATATACCTAATAGATTTCGAGTTGCAGCGCGGCGGCAAGTGAACGAATCCCCAGGAGCATAGATAACTATGCGACTGGGGTGAGTGAAAGCAGCCAACAAAGCAGCAGCTTGAAAGATGAAGGGGATGGCGATAACCGCATTGACCTACCATACAAATAACACATTAAGGAAATAAACCATGTCCATAACTACAGAACAAATTGCTGTTGATTATCCAATACCGACTTATCGATTTGTTGTCTCCGTTGGTAATGAGCAAATCCCTTTCAACAACGTTTCCGGGCTCGATATCACTTATGATGTAATAGAATATAAAGATGGTATTGGTAATCACTATAAAATGCCGGGCCAACGTCAGTTGATCAATATTACGCTGCGTAAAGGGGTATTCCCTGGGGATACTAAACTTTTCGACTGGCTTAATTCCATTCAGCTTAATCAAGTTGAGAAAAAAGATGTTTCAATTAGCCTGACTAATGAAGCCGGCACCGAAATTTTAATGACTTGGAACGTAGCAAATGCGTTCCCAACTTCATTAACCTCCCCTTCTTTTGATGCCACCAGCAATGATATCGCAGTCCAAGAGATAAAGCTGACTGCGGATAGAGTCATGATTCAGGCAGCCTAAAACGCCAGAATAACGGCTGAATTCATCATTCTACAATTCATGTAAAATATCGCTCAATAATTGGAGGCAATATATGCCAATAACACCAACCTATCCTGGCGTTTATATTGAAGAGGACGCCTCGCTATCACTCTCAGTTCGTTCCAGTGCAACGGCAGTGCCTGTTTTTGCTGTCGAAGATAACAATTTATCAGTATCAGATAATCCTTATATTCGTGTTAATAGCTGGTTGGAATATTTGACACTAAAAAGCGGGAAATTTAACTCTAGCGACAAACTTGATATTTCACTACGTGCCTATTTTATTAATGGCGGTGGATATGGTTATCTCGTAAAAACCGGAAAGTTAGCAGAACAAATTCCAAAACTAGATGATGTCACCTTACTGGTTGCTGCCGGAGAAAATATCAGAACTGCCGTAAGTACACTTTGCCAATCAGGAAAAGGATTATTTGCCATTCTTGATGGCCCAACCACAGAGTTAAATTCTGGTGGCACATCTCGAAATGATTATGACCAAAACTCGTTTGCCGCCGTTTATTACCCTTGGCTAACTGCCGAATGGGGGGCAAATAAAGCCAACGTTGATATTCCACCTAGCGCCGTGATGGCCGGTATTTATGCCAGTGTCGATAACAACCGAGGTGTTTGGAAAGCACCGGCAAATGTTGTATTACAAGGTGGAGTGAAACCGAAGTTTAAAGTCACTGATGATTTGCAAGGTACCTATAATACCGGTAAAGCCATCAATATGATCCGTGAATTCCCAAATACCGGCGTCACCGTCTGGGGCGCTCGCACACTTGATGATAGTGATAACTGGCGTTATATCCCGGTTCGCCGCCTATTTAACAGTGCAGAACGGGATATTAAAAATGCCATGAGTTTTGCAGTCTTCGAACCTAACAGCCAACCCACTTGGAAAGCAGTACATCGGGCTATCGATAACTATCTTTATACCCTCTGGCAACAAGGGGGATTAGCCGGTAACAAGGCGGAACAGGCTTACTTTGTACAAATTGGTAAAGGCACCACCATGACCGAAGAAGATATTAAACAGGGCAGAATGATTGTCAAAGTGGGTTTGGCTGCGGTTCGCCCTGCTGAATTTATTATCCTGCAATTTACCCAAAATGTTGCCCAATCTTAATGGGGCTAATAGCTGATTCAAGATCACCACATACTTATCCTATTTAAGGAAAACCCCATGACTTCTGCAACCTATGCCACACCGGGCGTTTATATTGAAGAAGACGCTTCGCTAGCGCTGTCGATTAGCACCAGTCCAACCGCTATTCCCGTCTTTATTGGTAAGTTTTTTAAAAAAGACGGCAGCCAACCCAAAAAATGGAGTTGTATTAAAATTACCAGTTGGTTGGATTTTATCTCACAGTTTTCACTTTCACCGACCGTATCAGTGACGGCTACAAGTAAAGGTGATGGCCCCCAAAAAAACTATACTTATGCTGCCACTGTCACAGCTACTTCTGTGAGTGCCTTTGCAATACAACACTATTTTAACAACGGCGGTGGAGTCTGTTATCTGTTGCCGTTGGTAAAGACTGAACAAGATGCTTTAGCAACGCTGCCAGAGCTGATTGAAAAACAACAGGAGATTACCTTACTGGTCTGTCCTGAAACGGATAAAACGTTAAAACAGAAGGTCTACGATGCGGTAAACTCCTTATTGCAACAAAAAGTAGGTTACTTCTTGATTGCTGATAGCACAGATGGAGAAAATAAACCCACTACTCAACCGGATAAAACCGCGGTCTATTACCCTGATTTAGTGACTTCTTTTACTTATAGCAAACCAGCAGATGCCCATATTACGCTAAGCGGTTATGACGGTGCTACCACCCTAGATAATCTGAAAACAACTTCATCAGGGGAATACACTAACGCTAAAAAGGCGGTCGATGACGTATTAAAAACCACTAAAATTACCTTGCCCCCAAGCGCTGCCGTCGCGGGTGTTTATGCTGCAACTGATGCCAGTCGTGGTGTCTGGAAAGCGCCTGCCAACGTGGCGTTGAATAATGCTAAACCATCTGAGCCGATCACAAATGATAAGCAAGGCACCATGAATCAAGCCGGTATTAATGCTATCCGTCACTTTACCGGCAAAGGCACACTGATTTGGGGAGCCCGAACATTAGATCAAACGGACAACTGGCGCTACATTCCGGTACGACGTTTATTTAATACAGCGGAACGGGATATCAAGCGGGCAATGCGATTTGCCGTCTTTGAACCTAATAGCCAGCCAACTTGGAAACGGGTACAAGCAGCCATTGACAATTATCTCTATCAACTTTGGCAACAAGGCGCACTAGCGGGAAATAAACCGCAGGAAGCCTACTTTGTCCAGATCGGTAAAGATATCACCATGTCCGAGAGCGACATTCAGCAAGGGAAAATGATTGTCAAAATCGGTATGGCGGCAGTGCGTCCGGCTGAATTTATTATCCTTCAATTTTCACAATACGTAGCACAGTAACCGTACTGAGGCGCGGTTTAACACCGCGTCCATTCAGTCATTGAGGAGATGATAATGGAGATAAAACAGCCGGGCGTCACAATAACGGAAAACCGTATATCCTTGCCGCCAAACAATGAATTTATCGGTATACCCGTTTTTATCGGTTATACCCAAAAAAATTCAAGCAATAAAACCGCCGTCAAACTCAACAGCCTGACCGAGTTTACCCAACCCTTTGGTAAGGCAGGATTAATGTACTACTCCGTGCGCCACTTTTTTGAAAACGGCGGACAGCGAGCCTATGCACTATCACTAGGTCATGATAAATCACTAACCGATTTTCAATTATTGATCACCGTTCTACAACAGGAGTGGGTAAAACAAGCGATCTCCGCAGAAAGCGAAATCACGCTAATTGTCGCACCTGATATCACCCGTTTTAATGATACCGACGCGCAAAAAGCCCTTTGGCAACAAGCATGGCAATCAATACTCGATCTTTGCAAAAGCCGACGCGGCATCATGGGATTACTGGATGCCCCGGATGATCCGACATTAGCCGCTAATTGTCTGGCCGATTTTTCCTCAAGTGATCGCCAATGGGGCGCCGTATACTGGCCAAGGATAAAAACCACCTACCAAGAAGACGGTAAACATATCGTACTTTCACCTACCGCGGCGGTGGCTGCCGTCATTCAACGTAACGACCATCAGAAAGGGGTATGGACTGCTCCCGCCAATGTCGCTTTAGCCAAAGTGATCGGGCCGGTACGCTCTTTCATTGAAGCTGGAGCCCTGTTTAATCAAGAAGTGCCTTCGTTGAATCTGGTTCGCAGCTTCCCCGGCAAAGGCATTAAAATCTGGGGATGCCGCACGCTGGATAACGACCCCGCTTCTCCCTGGCGTTATATCCAACTTCGTCGTCTGGTTTCCTACATCGAAACCCACATGACCCAACTCGGCCGGGCCTTTGTCTTTGAACCCAACAACGCCATCACTTGGATGAAATTTAAAGGTCAAGCCCACAACTGGCTACGCCAGCTATGGTTAAAAGGCGGATTGCGAGGCACTCAGGAAGATCAAGCATTTGAGGTGTCACTGGGTGTTAATGAATCAATGAGTGAAGCGGATATATTGGCCGGAAAGATGATCATGACAATCAAGCTGGCCCTGTTAATTCCAGCGGAATTTATTGAACTGAGTCTGACATTTGATATCCGTAACAATTCCGTACCTAGCTAATCTCAACAGGGGAAAAACATGTACAACCTATATACCCCGTCAGTATCACACCATTTTATCGCCAGTTTTCTGTTTAACAACATTCCCAGTCCACTTGATATCGCCTTTCAGCGCATATCGGGACTCAACCGAGAGCTGCAAACCACCCAACACAGCCAGGGCGGGGAAAACGCCAGAAATGTCTGGCTAGCTGAAAAAATCCAACATGGCAGTTTGGTATTGGAGCGTGGCGTCATGACCATTACCCCACTCACTCTGGTATTTGATCGCGTTTTGCGTGGTGAAAAAGCGGTGTATGCCGACGTCGTTATCATGCTCTTGAATGAACATTCATTGCCAGTGGCAAGTTGGACGGTCAGTAACGCACTCCCTGTGCGTTGGTCCACCAGCGACTTTGATGCTAATAGCAGCACTGTGCTGGTGAGCTCTCTGGAATTACGTTATCAGGATATGCGATGGTTAGGAGTAAAAGCATGACTGTAGAAATTAAGGAACTGATTATTCAGGCTAAAGTCACTGATCCTACGAGTGATCAACTCTCCCCACGAACATTAGCTCAGGAAAAACTGGATAACGCCCGTTTGATTGAGATGGTGAAACGGGAGGTATTAGAGGCATTACGTGAAACAGGAGGTGATTATGAGTTTAATTGAACGCGGTTTATCCAGACTCACCCTGACAGCCTTTAAAGATCGGGAAGGCAAAGTTTCCGTGGGTAGCTTACAGGCCATGTATAACCCCGATACGATCCAACTGGATTACCAAACCCGCTACCAACAGGATGAAAGTGTTAATCGTGCCAGCCAGAGCAGCCGCTATGTGTTATCCCAACCCGCCGGGTTATCGTTAGTCCTGTTGTTTGATGCATCAATGCCCGGCAATAACACTCCAATAGAGACACAACTGGCAACCCTAAAATCCCTGTGTGCAGTTGATGCCAGCACCAAAGTGCCCCACTTTCTTAAAATCAAATGGGGTAAAATGCGCTGGGAAAACAAAGGTTATTTTGCCTGCCGGTCCAGTGGACTCGCTATCAATTACACCCTGTTTGACCGAGACGCCACCCCATTACGGGCCAGCGCCACCCTATCCCTGGTGGCAGACGAGAGCTTTGTTATTCAGAATACTGAGCGACAGTTAAAATCACCTCCGGCCACGGCGGTGAGCGTAACCGATATGCTTTCCCTACCCTTGATCGCCTTAGGTGCTGGTGCCTCTTTGGCCGGTGGTATCGATTATCTCTCACTGGCCTGGCAAAACGGTCTGGATAATCTTGATGACTTTACCCCCGGACAAACCCTACAAGCTAAGGGGGATGCATGAAAATACCCACAGTAACTATTAAAATAGGTGGTAAGACTCTTAATCAATTTACCGTAATCAGTCTGATAACCCACCATCACATCAATGGTATCCCTTCGGCCAACATCACTCTGGGTATCGCCGGTGATGCCAACCATATTTTTGACACCAAAACGCAGGCTGAATTGGCAAGCTGTCGCCCGAACCATGAAGTTATCGTGCAAATGCAAAAAACCGTATTGTTTAAGGGAGTCATCGTTCGGCAGACACTGGGGCTTAAAGGTCAGGACAGCATCATTACCCTGACAGCAAAACATCATCTGCAAAAATTAACCCACAGTTTTCACTCACAGCTATTCAATAAACAGAGTGATGAAGCCATTATCAAAAAACTCTTCAATCAGAATGGTATCCAAACGACGATAAAGCAGGCGCCTCAACTTAAAGCCGTTCATGAACAAATGGTACAATTTCGTTGCAATGACTGGGCATTTCTAAAAAGCCGATTGGTTGCCACTAACATCTGGCTGTTGCCCGGCAATGAATCAGTTACCTTGATAACACCTAAGGCCCTGAATCAGTCAACGGTACATACTCTTAATCGACATGCCAACGATCAAGACATTGTGCTATTTGAGGCGGATCTCCAGTGGAATAACCAACATAGCCCCAAAACAGTGAGTGTACGCGCCTGGAATATTGCTCAACAGAAGCTTTCTCAGGCAATCAATACCCAAAATAGCCGACTTGGCAGTCATAAATTGGCTGTGGACAGTATCGCCGCACTGGCTGATAAAGAGTGGCAATGGGCTTACAGCTATCCGCTGGATAATGAACAAGCCAAACATCTTGCTCAGGGCATCATGGATAATCTGCGAAGCCATAATATATCTGGCAGTTTTGAAATCGAAGGCAGTCACCGCTATCAACCGGGAGATGTGCTGGCATTAAAGGGTTTTGGTCAGGGAATGGATGGTCAAGGGATTATCACTGGTGTAAATCAAATAATTAACCAAAAGCAAGGCTGGCGCACCCGATTAACCTTAGGACTGCGACCAGATATGGAACCTCCAGTGCCACAAGTGAAAGAGTTACATATTGGTATTGTGGAAAAATATCAACCAGACAGCCAATCACTAGGCCGTATCCCGGTCAGAATACCGGCATTAAACTTAACCCAAGGTGTCCTGTTTGCTCGATTAGGTAAACCCTATGCCAGTCATGAAAGTGGATTTTGCTTTTACCCAGAACCGGGAGATGAAGTAATTATCGGATTCTTTGAATGCGATCCCCGTTTTCCGGTGATATTAGGTTCCATGCATAATCCTAAAAATAAACCACCGTTAGAACCCAGTGAAAAAAATCCGGTGAAAACTTTAGTTATTAAGCAAGGAGATAAACAACAAGCATTAATATTCGATAACAAAGAAAACACTGTAGCACTTAATAGCGGAGAAAATAAAGTTTCTCTGCAACAGGATAAAGATATTACGTTTAATTCAACTAAAAATCTCATCACTCAGGCCCAAGAAATTAATATACAAGCGGAAAAATCTTTATCCGCCACAGGAAAATCCAGGGTCGATATTAAGGGCTCGGAAATTAACTTAACACAGTAATGAGGTATTGGAATGACAAACCAAATATTAGCCGACATTTATGGTCGCGGCTGGGCATTTCCGCCAAAGTTTTCTCTTGAGACTGGAATAGCAATGGCCGAAGGTGCCGAAAATGTCAGCCAGAGTATGGAAATCCTTTTTTTAACTGAACCCGGCGAACGGATTATGCGTGAAGATTATGGCTGTGGTCTGAATGATTATATGTTTGAAAACATCAGTGATGAATTACTGTCGGAAATTCAAACCCGCATTGAAGAGCGAGTATTACGTTATGAACCTAGAGCAGAAATCACCGATATTCAGGTAATTCAGAAAACAGATTCACCGAATACCCTACATATTCAAGTGGCCTATGCTTTAAGAGGCAGCGAAATCACTCAACAACTTGAAAGCATTCTCGAAATCAACGAAGGTCAGGCAAAGGTAAATTTATGAGCAAACAACTAATCGTCGATGGCGATAGTCTGCTATTCGAGCCATTATTCGGCAACCGGGAAGTCACCATTTTGGAGCAGGCAACCATCAAAGGCAGCGGACACGCGCAAATCCAGGGCAAAAAGATCGCCATTGTGGGTGATGAAAAAAAGGTACAACTTCAAGCGCAATACATTACCCCTAGCCATCCGATACTCGGCATGGGTATGGTCACCATTGCTCAATTGGATGCTAGTCAGCAGGTAAACTTTTGCCGTAGCCCTGCCACGGTGATGGTTGTCGGGCAACAATTTATCGCCTGTTTTACCCCGACACAGCCAGCCAATAATCCATCGAGTGGCCCGGATGTGACAGCACCCAGTATGGGAAAAGGCCATTTTATTGCCAGCCAATATGCCGTTAATGCCGGATAAATCATCCCTTAAAACTCATTATTAAATAACACAAAGTTATCAGCAATATATTCAAATAACAGGTGGTATAATATGGGACTCACCGAATTAAAGAATAAACTCGCCGCTATCGTACCAGAGACAGATTTTAAACTTGATGAAAGAAATACGCTGGATATTTTAAATTGGCTACAAGAATACGCTAAAAAAATTCCTTTCAATCAAGAGAAAAAACAATTCTGGGATAGCTTCTACTTTATTCAGGAAAATACTCCTGAGAAATTAGCGGATATTTACCAAAACGCTAATAAAGCCAATGGCTATTTACCCGCCCATCAAGCTTTTGTGTTGGCTTTTTTAAAATTATTAGAAACAACCAAAGTATTATTCAATACCTTTCCAGCACGGCATCGTGATCTTTATTACCGGGAATTATTAGGTCTAAAACCCAAAAATGCCCAAGCGGATAGCGTTGCTTTAAGCATTACCTTAAATACAGATAATGCGGAATATTTTATCCCTAAAGGAACCCTGTTTGATGCCGGGCAGGATAGCGCCGGAAACCCGTTACAGTATGCATCAGATGCTGATTTATTAGCGAACCAAGGGAAACTAACCGACCTGCGTTGGTATCGGAAAGATAACACTGACTGGAAATCGGCAATAATATTAAGCCACTCAGATAATATTAAATTACCTGAAAACGGTATTAAGCTTTTTAGCCCAACACCCAACGATGCCATAGTTCAATCTGGCCCCCAAATTTGGGACCAAGCAAATATATCGTCACCAACCAATGATACATTCTATTTAGGCTTTACCGATGTATTACCGGGACAAACTTTATCTCTGTACTGGCAGTTAGAAGGCTTTGAACAATTCTCCATATCCTGGTTTTATCTTAGTAAAGACAATACATGGCAGCCATTAACCCAACGGGTTCACGACCAAACCCGCAACCTGTTTGATCGGGGAACTTGGCGAACGTTGTTACCACAAAATGCTTCAAATCAGGCTTCTCTAATGCCAACAGATAAATACTGGCTAAAAGCTGAGGTGGCACCAAAGGTATCTAGTGAAAAACCGCCTAATTATCCAAGAATTAAAGGACTGTTGTATAACGCTATAACCGCTACTCTAATTAACGCAGAAACCATTGAATCGGATCACTTGCTAAATGGATTGACCGCCAGCAGTATTAAACAACCCGTCAATACATCTGTTGCCATAAGCGAGATAACTCAACCTTGGGCATCTTGGAACGGTGGCCCGAAAGAAGATGAGCAAACATTCCTGAAACGGGTTCCTGCCCGGCTGTCCCATCGTAACCGGGCATTGAATTGGAGCGATATTGTCACCTTACTAAAAGAACGGTTTGTCAGCATATTTGATATCAAATATCCTTCTACCAATGAATTAACCAAAATTCCCGCGCCAGAAAAACGACAATTAATCGTTATCCCTGATAACCGATATAAAGATAACGATGATTCACTACGCCCAGAATTGAACCAAGCCCGATTAACTGAAATGGTCGAATGGTTAGATCAATTAAGCAGTCCCTGGACAACCATTGAAATTAAGAATCCCAAATACGTTGATGTCCCGATTAACTATGAATTGGTATTTGCTTCAAGAGTTAACCCCGATTATGGCCGCCAGCAATTACAGCAGGAACTGAGTCGAATCTATATGCCGTGGGGAGAAAATACAGCTATTGGCGTAACACCGGGTAATCGCATTGACTATTACCCACTATTAGCCACGATTCAACAATCACCTTTAGTTGAACGAGTCACTAACTTAACTTTAAAAAAAAGCAGCCTCACTGGTTCCATAGGTGAAAGTATAGAAGCTAACGATGATGAAGTATTGATTTTAGTCTGGAATAAAAACCCCTAAACGAAGGAGTTAACAAATGAATAATCGAGATACACTATTTCCCATTATTAAAGATGATATTACCTTTGATACCTTACTTACTCAGGCAAAAACCGTTATTGAACAACAATCCGGTCAATATTGGAATGATGCGGGGGAAAATGATCCCGGCATCACCTTATTAGAAGCCTGTTGTTACGGTGCATCTGATTTAGCTTACCGCCATTCATTACCATTGAAAGATCTTCTTACTCCTGAACAAAAGGAACAGACACCCGGCAATGGTATTTTCCCTAACGAGTTTGGCCCACAACAGATATTAACTTGTGGCCCCATCACCGAAGAGGATTATCGCCGGGCTTTATTGGATTTGCATAGCAACGACAAAATCGATGGTTATTTTCTCTTTAACGATGTACAGCTTATTCGTGAACCTGAAAATCAACGCTACACATACTGGTATGACAAGCAAGAACGGCAATATAGTTTCACTGAAGATCAAAACAGATTAAAGTTAACACTAAGGGGAAACTATTGGCTT
Source organism: Photorhabdus antumapuensis (assembly GCF_020387775.1). NCBI lineage: Bacteria > Pseudomonadati > Pseudomonadota > Gammaproteobacteria > Enterobacterales > Morganellaceae > Photorhabdus > Photorhabdus antumapuensis. The sequence continues at coordinate 39,053 of NZ_JAHZMK010000024.1, read as the reverse complement.
TATTTAATCCCTAGCCGGGAAAGTGAGAATAATAAAACACTAGCTGAGGATAGATTAAAAGCATTTCTTAAAGATAATCGTAATTTGGGAGAGTCGGTTAGTCAGATTATCTGGTTGCAGCCTGTTGATTTGCCATTAAAGATTGATATTCAACTTGATGATGACGTCAAAAATATCGCAGATATATTCGCTAAAGTTTATATAACAGCGGAACAAATGGTGCTTGAAAAGCCGCTACGTTATACCACCCAAGCGATGAAAGAAATGGGTTACAGTAATGAAGAAATTTTTAATGGACCTTATTTACGTCATGGTTGGATACCTAAGTTACCTTCAATCAAAGATTACACAAAATCTAAGAAATTAAATCTAAGCCCTCTGGTTAACCAATTACTGGAGATCAAAGGAATCAAGAATATTACCCAATTAACGTTAGATAAACATGATGAAAAAATTTCTAAGCTACTAAATGATAATTGGTCTTGGGAAATCGCCCAAGGGTACTACCCCAGACTATGGGACAATGATCCCTTACAATTGATTACCTCACCAAACAGTCCACTCACTATTACCGCCAAAGGTGGGATTAAAGTTACGATTTCTAAACAAGATATAGAAAACAAGATTATTGCAGTTCCATTGATTGATACACAACCTGAATTGCTAAATTGGGGTAAACATCGTAAGATTCTGGATTACTACCCAGTAAGTAATAAATTACCTGCTTGCTATGGATTACAAACTAGTACCCAACAACAAATACCATTACACCTGTTTATGTTGCCATTTGAACAAATGCTGGCTAATAGCTGTGCTGATCTCGCTTTATTACCAAAACTATTGGCTTTTAAACAACGAGGAAATACTGTATATGGAACTCAATGGCCTTTTAAAGAAAATAGTGTAGGTCAGAATATTCATCAAAACATAAAACCTAATTTAATTGATCAGATAAATAATGGGGCGCAAATCGACAATAATGATAAAAGCTATGCCAGAGAGTTGGTAATTATAGATTATCTGTTGCGATATTTTGGAGCTCAATGTTCAATCCCTCTCCTACAGACAAACTCACAGCAACCAGGGCTAAAAGAATCCCAAGATAAAGATTTTCTATCTACTCAGCGCGAATATCTTGCTCAACAACCTAGCCTAGCCTATCAACGTAATAATATTCGTATTGATAAAGTGTCTGCCCTCCAGAAGCGTATTGCTGCCCGACTGGGATTAGGCGGAGAGTGTTTTAAACCAGAACCAGACTTGGCTAACCTTCCTTTTTATCTCATTGAACATCGGCAACTCTTACCGGTAAAACCACATAATAAATTCAATGAAGATCAACAAGCTAATTTTAAGGTGATTGAAAATAATAAATTAGAAATCATGTGGAAAGATAATGGAGAAACCAAATTACAGCAACATCAATTAATTGACCTAGAATTTTACCTCGGCCAAGAGACAATCACAGTGAATAATCTAATGATTACAGAAGTGAGAGAAGACAGATTCACCCTTAGCGCTGATAACAGCAAGGATCTGAAAAACACATTGAATAAAATAGCGGAAGAAAAATATGTTATGAACTGGAAAAACAGCAAAATATGGCTGGAAGATATGAAGTATCAATTAGTTTATGATAATAGAAGACACACCAAAGAGGCAACAGAAAATGAACGATGGATTACTATTAACAACCAAAACTCCTTCCCAGCCATGATAGAAAAGAATGATGAAATCACTCTGACAGCCGATTATTATAATGAAATTATAGCGAAGGTAAAAGAATTTGATCGTATTAATAGACAAATATTAGTTGAAAAAATAACAAGTCAAGAAAATAATTTCCCACAGGAAAGTAATGCATCGAATCATCAATGGTACTTCTCCGGAAATAGATATATCAAAACCGATCACTTTTCATTTGTAATTAGTGTAGTACTGAATCAAGGATTATTTGAGAATAGCACAGTCGATCTTTACAAATTAGAATCTTGGGTAAAATATGAGATTTTAGCTGAGCTACCTGCTCATATCTCATTAGTTATTCATTGGTTACCAGAATCACACTTCAACAACTTTGCCCAAATATACAAACGTTGGCAAAATAATGGCGCTCCTTTAGGAGATCAAGCATACAATATTTTAGAAATGTTAACGCTAGGAAAAAAACCTTCTATTTCAGAAGACATAAGCTACAATATAGTTGAAGCAAACCCATTTGATTATTAACTATAATAACCAATTTCCCCATATTTATTAGTTAAGAAAAGAGAATATTAATATGAGGTCAAATATAAATCTGTTAAACCAGATAATCATTACTATTGAAGTTAATAACACACAGGTAGCTAAAAAAGTATTGCATGGCTCCTTGCTTAATCAATTCAATATAAATAAGTTGATCAATGCCTGTTTTAATTCATATACCATTAATCCAAATATCTATTTGGAGGAACTCACTCTGAACCTTGGTGAAATAAGTTTACATAATTTTAATTCACTGTTTCCTATTCGGCTTAATTCTAAATTAAGTCAAGCATTAAGCCAATATCAGGTAAATAATCAAACAGATGTTGAAAACTTTATTTATTATTTACATCAAGGAAATTCCACATTAAACCGAACGGAGACAAAAGAGAATAGTGAAATTAATAACATCAATATCACACAATTAATTAACCAATTAACCAGAGTACAAAACAAATGGATACTATTACTAGCAAAAAGCTGTTTATCCGAATACAGTCTGCAAAAGCTTTTGGTTATCAAAGAACCCGCTTTATTAATTACTGTTAATCGCAAATTATCGGAGAAAATAATCACACCGCAGCATCAGGAGGAACTCGTTTCCTCCTGCCAACTGATATTAAATGCGTTGAAATATATACAACAGCATAATACAAAGGAAATTCCTAAACCCGATGCAAAAATTATCTCACGTATCACGACTGAACTTAATAATGGTACGATTAATATAGCATCTATTATCGCATTATTTCGCCAAGCTATAGCCCACCACACTCCATTAAATGACTGGCTAAAACAACTTTGGCAAACAATACCGGTTTCACAACACTGTAAGAAATATCTATCGATTGAAGAATGTCAATATCTATCAGAACGCGCTATTACAACAGAAGAAAATAACCACAACCAACATCGAACTGACGACACCACACTCTCTGAAACAACTTTATTACCTGAACAAACCCTTCTGCGTCAGGTAAATAATGCGGGAATATTAGTTTTATGGCCGATATTACCTGCTCTGTTTAATCAACTCGGTTTAATCGAAAAGCAAAAATTTATCCATCGTCAAGCTCAATTCAGTGCCGTTGATCTGCTTGATTATCTGATTTGGGGAAACGAAAAAGTTCCGATAGAACACAAAGGATTAAATCATATTTTATGTGGATTCATGGCTGATGAAAATATCGAATCAATGCCCATTGAACCAGAAAAACAGTTGATAACAGAACAATGGCTGGATGCGGTTATCGCCCAACTTCCTGCCTGGAAAAAATTAAGCCACAATGATGTTCGCCAATTGTTTTTACAACGGCCGGGAGAATTACGAATAGATGAACAGGAAATCAACATCACAATTCAACATCAACCATTTGATGCACTATTAGCTGACTGGCCATGGCCATTAAATATCGCCAAATTGCCTTGGCTGGATCACCCTGTATTAATCAACTGGCAAAATATTTAAAAGGTTTATATGAACTTTCCTCTAACAAATAACCACTGTATGGCAGCAGAATTACATTGGATTTATCCTCATTTGGAGCGTATTGATCTGTTATTACAACGCTACTATTACCAAAAGGGAAATTGGTACGATTCCTTACCAGAAAGTTTTTTACTGACCGAAGATGAAATAGAGCAACGTTTGATAAAACCATTAGGCATGCCCCATTGGTTAAAACAGAATGATATTATTAATCATGAGGCAGCAGAAAATAAGTCTATTTCCGGTTCATTATCATTGCTGATAGAGCGTTTTGAACTCACTGAATTTGAGCGTGATATTTTACTGCTAGGCTTATTACCCCATTTTGACAGCCGTTATCATGCATTATTTGCTTTTCTGCACGGTAACAGTAAAAAGCAGTGGCCCAGTTTTGCTTTAGCCATTGAATTATTTAGCCAACGCCAAAGTGATTGGCAATTACTGCAAAATAGCTTTCTGCCACAAACACCATTAATCAGTCACCATCTGTTACAGATCAATAACCACGAGGAATCTATTTGGCTTCAAACGCAATTTTTAACGCACAGTGCTGTCTGGCATTTTTTATCCGGCCAACGCGTTATTTTACCTCCTTTGATAACTTGTGCTTATTGGCATTCTTCTGCTTTACAGACTTGGTATCCGCAAACCCTTTATTATTCACTTGAGAAGATATTATTAAATGAAACCGATGAGATTCGCCCACTAGTTATACTCAGAGGAAAACAGGACAGCGCCAGAGAATTAGCGGTCAATAATATTATGGCATTTCATGGTATCAGTACCTTAATTCTTGATTTAGCCTGCCTACGGGACGAAGAGAACACTGATACAATATCTGGCCTGTTAATCGATGCAATACGAGAAGCCCGGCTACACGATTCCTGTTTATTAATCCGCAATTTCTCTTTGCTTACAGAGGAAAAGAAAATAGGGATCTGCGAATTATCCGCTCTGTTAAATCAACCAAATTTAAGAGTGGTTTGTCTGATAGAGCCGGGCGATTCATTAATATGGGTTCAACACCTACCAATGGTGCAAATTGAGATGCCTATAGCCACGTTGGCAGAGAAAAAAGCGATACTGACAGCAAATCTGCCAGATAATGCCGATCAGGGAATTAATCTTACTCAGTTATGTCAGCGCTTTTCATTTACTCCAGAAACGTTACCTTTAATTATTAAAGAAGCAACTCAATATCAAATATTACGGCAACCAGAAGGACAATTAGAAGAAATCGATTTACGTAAGGCATTAAATCTGCGTGCCCAACAAAATTTTGGTAAATTAGCTCAACGGATAACACCCAAACGCAGTTTTAATGATTTAGTCGTTTCAGAGGGATTAACTCAACAATTAAGAGAAATTATTGCCGCTATTAATTACCGTAACCAAGTATTAAACGCCGGTTTTCAGGAAAAAATAGGTTATGGTACCGGCATTAGCGCCCTATTTTACGGTGAATCTGGTACCGGAAAAACGATGGCCGCAGAAGTGATTGCCGGACATCTTGGTGTTGATCTGATTAAAGTCGATCTCTCTACGGTGGTGAATAAATATATTGGTGAAACGGAAAAAAATATCTCCCGCATTTTCGATCTGGCCGAAGCCGATTCTGGCGTGCTGTTTTTCGATGAAGCTGATGCCTTATTTGGCAAACGCAGTGAAACCAAAGATGCTCAAGACAGACATGCCAATATTGAAGTTTCTTATCTGCTACAACGATTGGAAAATTATCCCGGATTAGTGATTCTAGCCACTAATAATCGCAGTCATTTAGATAATGCTTTTAACCGCCGTTTTACTTTTATTACCCATTTTACTTATCCCGATGAAATATTACGTAAAAAAATGTGGCAGGCAATTTGGCCTGAACAACTTCATCTATCGGATGAGCTTGATTATGAACATTTGGCTAAACAGGCAGATCTAACCGGTGCAGATATCAAGAATATTGCTCTATTATCATCAATATTATCGGCAAATGATAATAATAATAGCGTTGAAAATAAACATATAGAACGGGCTATTATTCTCGAATTGAATAAAACTGGCCGACTATTCTTTTAAACATTTAATAAAATTGGAGTCGATATGACAAATATAATTGATCCTAATTATGCTATTATTGCAGTTAATAACGCATTAAATGAAATCTTATCTCAGCATCCCAACATTTTTAATCAAGGAGTTGATATCCGTTTTGATCTACCTGAAATTAATTCAATCCCTTCTAAGCCTACGGTCAGTGTATTTCTTTATGATATACACGAAGATCTACAACTACGTTCTGCCGAACCGAGGAGTTATCATCCTACCACCAGCTCACTATTACCAGGATGGGTAAATATTAATTATAACTATTTAATAACTTACTGGCATTCGAGCCAACCACCAACAGATGGTTCCAGCCCTGACAGTCAACCCAATAATCAAGCTGCGCGAGTCATGACAGCTATTTTAAACGCATTAATTAACAACCGCCAATTACCTAAAATTCCTGGAGCCTATACCAGAGTTATTCCACCACAAGAAAATCTAAATAGTCTAGGTAACTTTTGGCAAGCTCTCGGTAATCGCCCTCGCCTTTCTTTATTATATTCCATTACCGCACCAGTAAAACTGCAAAATATTGAAGATGCCATAAAACCAGTTAGACAAATTTCCACTTCTTTGAATCAAAAATCAACTCTGGATAATTCACAAATAAACCAAGCCTTATTTGATAAATTATGTGCCGATTTAGGGGGCACAGAAGATGTCCGCCTTGCACTTAATAAAGTAAAGCTGACAACTAAACTCACCATGGAAAGTAATGAACATCAGGAAAATAAAAATATGATTCTTAATGTTTCGGGCATTAGCCATTCAGGTTATTTACCCAAAATCAAGGGGATTATCTCAACATGGAAAAACAATCAGGGTACAGTGATTAAGATAAATGGTATAGGTATTATAATTATTGAAGAAAATACTGATAAATTAATTGAAGTTTAGCATTTCTATTTAATCAATCATATACATTCAAAAAACAGAGAAAAAAACAATCAATGTAGTTAGGGAATTCTACCGAAGATGATGAGGACATATATATATTTGGATTGGGGCTGAATTTACTATTTTGGCCAAAATTAAGTATAGCAATAAAAAGAGGGTAATATGCCAAACAAAAAATACAGTGAAAATACTAAACATTTAGAGAATAGCGTTAAAAGACCTTCAATACAGACTGAATATGATGAGAGTAATATAGGCAGCACATCATTAGGTATGGGATTGGATTTAAATCATATGAGGAGAAATAATGCTGTTAGTTTAGACCAAACTAATGAATATACATTTTGGAAAGAAAATATTTCCGAATATTACAAATGGATGGTTGTGGTTAAAGGTCACTTAAAACAATTAGACTGGACCTTAAAATCAATGAACTCCCCTGAATCTGCTGGAAGTAATATGGCTAAAAATATAGGGACGACTGCATTACAAACCCTATTAAATACAGGAGGCAGTATAGCCGGCGGCGCTATTGGCGGGGCCATAGGAAGTGCTATAGCACCGGGTATTGGCACTCTGGCTGGCATGGGTATTGGTGCATTAGCCGGAACAGGATTAAATTATCTTAATGATACGGCGATTGAAAAATTAAATGAGAAATTGGAAATCGCACACCCTTATCCTAAAACAAGAAACATGATATTTGATATCAATAATTACGATAAAAACCCTATCTTAAAAGCAATAAAGAAGAAGCTTGGTAATAAAGACAATCTAAAAGTGACTGCCGGTGGTTTAATCACATCACAAATTGCAAGCAAAATATCCCCGGCAAAAATTCCTGTCTATAAACTTGCTGAACTGGCCGTATCGCACCATAAAGCATTAGCAGGATTGAGTAATGATAAAGCCAGACATATATTAGATTTCACCAATAGTATCCGTGAAGTTCTCAATGAAAGCCATTCTGATGCAGTCACATTTATGCGTAGAAACTATGGCGATAATGCAATGAGCCTTTCCGGGTTTTCCTCTAAAATAAAGGGAGAAAAATTAACCTTAGATACATTAGCAAGGACAAGAAACAAAATAGAAATTAGAATTAATAGCATTAATAAACAAGTATTAAAACTTTCATCAAAGAGTGGGGAAAGTTAATTATGAAAAGATAATTAAAACCGTTTAAAATACAAAAACATCACCACTCAACCACAATCACACCAAATCAGGGAAAATATCTGTGATGCAGCAATGCTGAACCCTATTTTCCCATTCCCAATAATAATTTATCTTTGAAATCCATGGTAGATTCACATAATAAGCGCAACATCGTTAATCTGGGAGTAAACATGTTCGAATGCCCTAACAATCAAAGGAATAATCATCATCTTAATGATCTAGCAGAGTATTGCTGGTTAGTTTATCGTAAAGCCCTTTTATCAAAAGGACCAATGCTAATTGGTCGAGCTAATGATCTTTGGCAAGAAAAATAGCTTAAGCCTCTTGGGCTCGGTCGAGGAATAAATTAGGTCTTCTCAGTTTTGAACAAGTGACAGGTTTTAACGAGGAAATTAGAGCGTTCGATTATTCTAGCTGAAAACATGCAAATAAGGGGGTTTATATAAGGGATGCAATCGCAAAAAATTTTACCTTTTCACCTATTAGGACAACCATCAAATCAAGGAGCATAAATAAAATGACATCCACCTTCGATCCGGCCGTATATGCCGGTACACCTACCGTCAATGTATTAGATAACCGAGGATTGGCCGTGAGGGAGATCGCTTTCCACCGTGCTAAAGCTAACGAAGATACCGACATACTCATTACCCGACATCAATATGATTTACACGGAAATCGGGTCCAAAGTATCGATCCGCGTTTATACGATCTAATGCAAGCAGATAATACCGTACAACCCAATTTCCACTGGCAATACGACCTGATAGGCACGGTACTACGCACGATAAGTGCCGATGCCGGGTGTACGGTGACGTTAAAAGATGTTGCAGCTCGCCCGGTTTTGAACGTGAATGCAACAAGCACAGTGCAAACCTGGCAGTATGAAGATCGCTCATTGCCTGGTCGCTTGCTATCAGTCAGTGAACAATCCATTAATGAAGAAGCGCCACAGGTTATCGAACGTTTTATTTGGGCCAGTAATTCCCCGGCAGAGAAAAATCTTAATCTGGCCGGTCAGTATACACGTCACTATGACACCGCAGGGATGAATCAACATAACAGCTTGTCTCTGACCGGAGCGAAATTGTCCTGGTCACGACAACTGCTCAAAGACGATCAAATACCGGACTGGAGCGGTGATAACAGGCCAGTCTGGCAAAGCAAACTAGAAAATGAGATTTACACCTCAAAAAATACCACTAATGCTACCGGTGCTCCCCTGATGCAAATCGATGCCAAAGGAAATATGCAACGTCTAGCGTATAATGTCGCCGGGCAACTGCAAGGTCGTTGGTTAACGATCCAAAGGCAGACAGAGCAGATAATCGTTAACGCCCTCTCCTATGGAGCCGCAGGCCAAAAACTACGCGAAACGCATGGTAACGGCGTAACCACCAAATACTCTTATGAACCCGAGACCCAGAGATTAACCAATATCTCCACTCAACGTGCCAAAAGATATCTCCTTAATGAGAAATTATTACAGTCTTTACACTATGTATATGACCCGGTAGGTAATGTGGTGAGTATTCGCAACAATGCAGAAGAAACCCATTTCTGGCGCAATCAGAAAATATCCGCCCAAAACACCTATGCCTATGATTCTCTGTATCAACTTAGCGAATCCACCGGCCGTGAGATGGCTAACATAGGTCAGCAAAACAGCCGGCTACCCAACCCTATCGTCCCCCTTCCCTCTGATGACAATACCTATACCAAATACATTCGTACCTACCGTTATGACCGAGGTAACAACTTGACGCAAATCAAACATAACGCCCCGGCAACGAGTAATATTTATACGACGGAAATCATCGTATCTCACCGCAGCAACCGGGCCATACTGAGTAAGCCCGGAGTAACGCCAGATGATGTCGATTTACAGTTTGATGCCGGTGGACATCAGATGTCGCTACGAACGGGACAAAACTTGCATTGGAATCCGCGAGGTGAACTGCAACAGGTCACTACGATCAGCCGTAGCAATAGTAATAATAATAGTAATAACGCAACAGATAAGGAATGGTACCGCTACAACACAGATGCAACGCGGGTGCTGAAAGTGAGCGAACAGCAGACGAGTCATAGTACACAGCAGCAACGGGTTGTTTATCTACCCGGACTAGAACTACGGGAAACAAAATCAGGCTCCGAGATCACCGAAAGCCTACAAGTTATTACTATTGGGAAAGCCGGCCGGGCACAAGTTCGGGTACTACACTGGGAAGCAATGAAGTCCAATGATATCAACAGAGATCAAATACGCTACAGTTACGACAATCTAATTGGCAACAGCATGTTTGAACTGGATGCCAAAGGTAAAATCATCAGCCAGGAAGAGTATTATCCATACGGAGGCACAGCAATATGGACAGCCAAAAACCAGATTGAAGCCAGTTATAAAACCGTCAGGTATTCAGGTAAAGAGCAAGACAAAACCGGGTTGTATTATTACCAATATCGTTACTATCAGCCGTGGATGGGAAGATGGCTAAGTGCCGATCCCGCCGGAACAGTCGATGGCTTGAACTTGTACCGCATGGTCAAGAATAACCCGATCCGTTATCAGGATGAATCGGGCACCAATGCGCACGATAGAGCTCAAGCGACTTTCAAAGAAGGTAAAAAAAGAGCCATTAAACAACTCAAAATAGCCAGTAACTTTTTGAAAGAGAGCAAAAATAGTGAAAGTGCTCTTGAAATCTACAGGATATTTTTCGGTGGTCATCAGGAAGCTGATCAACTACCACAATGGAAGAAACGTATTGACAGCGTTATGCATGGACTAGATAAATTGAAAACCACAAAAAATATTCATTATCAAAAGGATAAATCAGGTTCATCCAGTACCGTTGCCGATTTGAATGTTGATGAGTATAAAAAACGGTCAAAAGGCGATAAGAGTACTTATCTCAATGTATATACCGATGCGCTGAATAGGGTCTATGAAGATCCGCTATTAGGGCGTGAACACGTTGCACATATCGCGATTCATGAGCTCTCACATGGCGTATTGCAGACTCAAGATCATAAATATATTGGTGTTCTCTCCACCCCTGGCTCACACGATTTAACCGATTTGCTCAATATCCTTATGCCACCGGCAAATGAACAGGATCGAACAGAGAAACAACGTCGTGCCACTGGCGCCAGAAAAGCGCTGGAAAATGCAGATTCATTTACCCTATCAGCACGATATTTGTACTATACCGCGCAAGATCCAGATTTCTTATTATCCCTTCGCAAGGAATATAAGGAGTTCAATAACAAGAAAATTGATCGACTGATTATCCGGTCCCCCTAATAGTATTAAGACCCAGTAAAAAAGAATAAATCTCCATTAATCAAACATAAAAATAGTATTTTATAAAAAAATCTCTGGCAAATATTGTTAGGGATTTTTTTAATATTAATGATCAAAAAATAACATTTTAGCCCCGAATTGTTCTGGTTTCTCAAGAAATGACCGATATCCCTCTAATATACAGCTGCATTCCAATCAAAACGTTTAATTAGCAATATCCCACACACAGTGATAACATTTTCCTTTCCACTTCTTTACAAACATTGACTATTTTACTGTTTACTACTCGCTATAGAGTGCCTGTAATAAACATCCCGTATTAGCCACAGAGACCTTTCAGCTCACTCCTCAATGGATACATTGTGTTATATTTAACCATATTATAAAAAACTATAAATAAATATTTATATATAGTTATACTAATTAATAATTTTACAATGTTATTAATTGATATTTGATATTAACTGAGATCAACTATAATTACCCTGCCTTACGATTGTGACGCTAAAATCAAAAAATAATGTTTTTATATGAACAGTCATTTCTATAAATCAGATGGATGCGGTAGCTATATAGCTAAATAATAAATTTAATCAACTTGGAGGATTATATGTCACATTTTGAATATGATATCGTAAATAAAAACGATGCCTATCAATCAGAAGAAAATGAATATACCGTGGTCAATGGAGAATATTGGAAATATAAGGAAAAAGATGATAAAAACAGTGATAATATTTTTATTTCCCTGTTAAAAGGCAATCAAGACTATCCAACCTGGATAACCTCCGATATTAAAGAAGTAAGTCTATATATCATAGAAAATTTATTTTCTTATAATAAATACTCAACTAAATTACAACAGACTTTAAAACAAGCTGTGAATGCCGTTTTCAATGAATATTCCGAAATAAAATATTCTGATTTGCTGAATAACATTAACAATATATTCAACCTCTTTTTCATAAAGAATTATGATAGTCCTGATATCGATACAGCAATCAATATTTTAATATCAAAAATAGAAATTCATGAAAAATTAGCAAGCATAAATAAAGATAAAATAGATTCAGATCAAACTAAAATCGATATATGGCAGGAACTGGGTATCAACGCGGAAGAACCTTTACTGAAAATATATCGTCAGGCATTTTCTACCGAAGAGATCGATGATGAGGTCTATTCTGATGCATTGCTAACTTTTATGTCAGATGGCAATATAGCGTTAAGTGATAAAGAAAAATCAGATTATAATCAACGAATCAAAGATAAAGAAGATCTTTTCAAATCCTATAAAAAAGGTATTGAAAAGGTAAATAATTTAATTTCCGCTAATAATATTAATCCAGGCATTCCGATTATTCATCCAGAAACAAACCAAAGTATCAGTATTGGCGATGATATACTATTAGCTCTACTAGCCAAAGAAGAGGTAGCACTAAAAAAACAACATCGTACCGAATATAACCAGAAAGATATTCTTGAACTACAAACTCTACAAGCTGCTAAGTATCATTTATTAGTCTTATCTTCATTAGGTGCTCTATTATATCAGATTGTCCCTAAAGTCGAAAAAATGACTCAAGGTCATGGTGATTATCGCGATATCCTTTTTTCCCAAAATCAGGCTGAATTATTATTTAAAAAACATAATATTCACTATGATACTGATCATGTTCTTTCTCAAGAATCAAAACATATTGAAATGGAAGGCTGTATTATTTTAACAGCAGCAATCATTTATCAAATGAGAAAAGAGCATGCCAATGTGGAGCAAGCATTTAACTATTCCACATTAGAAACAATAAAATTATTTGAAAATGACAAGCAAAAACTTAATCCTTTCAATAAAAGTAACGTAGAGCCAGCAGGATACTTTTCTTTTATCGATTTCAAAAAGAGAGATAAATTTGATTCACAATATAATTTTAATGAACAATTTAATGTTTATAAAAACAAATACAGTCATTATGAATCCATTTCACTTAGTAAATTAATACTTTCATCTCCGGTTGCTCAATTAACTGCCGAAGAGATTATTAATCCACCAGAAGAAGCTTTTCTCTATTCAGTCGAACAGGGCATGGGAAATGTCGCCATGATAAAAATGTATCAGGGTAATTGGTTGGTTGTCTCAACAATACAAGGAGGAGTGAAAGCAAGAAAATATTCCCAACAACAAGTTGATAGCCAGCCCACCTTACGTGCTATGTCCAGACCTAATGCACTATTTTTAATTGAGCGAAAAATTATGATAGGCATCGGAATATTTATGGAAAATCAAATAGTCAATACTGGGAAAAGGCTGTTTCCAATTGGCTCTGAGCGGGCCAAAACCTTGAGTGGCTTCTCAGAAACAAACAGATATAAATATTCTTACGACGCATTTTGGAATGATTATTACGGTATAACTTCAGGAATGAATTCAGGAATTAGCTTCACAGGTTCACCTAAATTTAATTTTTATAAAGAAGAGAACTTACTTTCTATTACCGCAACGATAATACAGCAAGGTTTAAATGATATTGCAATAAAAAGTAAACAAGCACTGGATATTACTTCTGGGTGGCATATAGCAGCAACTATTCTTATTCCTTTCTATAATGTTATCTATAAAGCAACAACCGATAGTGAATATGAATTAACTGGAGAGGATATTGGCTCAATTGTCTTTGATACAGCGAATGTGCTGTTAGTTGTTGCTACCCTGGGTATGTCATTAACTGAATCAATGGCTGCAAAAGTCACACAAACCACATTGCGCCTCAGACAAGCCGGTCTGACTGGGAGAGCTTTAATTACAGCAGTTATCAGAACATTACCAGAGCATGGCATCATCACCTTGCGCCAATCTTCTAGTATTTTGCTCGGCGGATTAATCGATTTAATTGAACCTTTACCTATTAGATCAACGCTGACCTTAACTTACCGAGGCGTCGTAAGCGCAGTAGGTGCAATAAAAAATAGCATTAAACTTGAGAAAAGTTTCGCTGATATTTTTAGCAAAAGTACCAGAGGACTTGGTAAACTTAAATATGAATGGAAAGTCAGCAATATTTCACTCGACGGAATGGTACCTCATGCAAATGAGGGAGTATATAAAGGGATTTATTCAATACGCCCCACTAATGCGGAAACAGCAATTAAACAGAACTACTATATAAAGGAATCTGGTGCGAATTATCAAGTCAAATGGGATGAAGCAAACCACACCTGGCGCGTAGCCAACCCGGCTTATCCAGAACAATTTAGTTACTGGCCTGCGGTGAAATTAGATAAAAATGGACATTGGATCACTCATACCGATATATCCAATAAACTTCTTATCCTGGAACAAAGTAAAAAAATAGTTCAGGAACTTGAAGCAGCACGCAGTAATATTAATAACGATAAAATATTGGATGCATTTATTCATATCAATACCGCATTCAAAAATTATGAAAAGTATGATATCGATAAACTATCAGATATTACTGACACATTAACCCATTTCTTTGAAAAATCGCTAAAACTTGGAAATAAAGAAGCCCTACGCAACACAAAGGTAGTCAATATCCAACAAGCCTGGATACGTGAAGTCACCTTGCCATTACAGAATAATCTCAGTATTTCGGCTGAAAAAATTAATGCTATCAAAACCGAACTACCTTATTTATTGCGGGAAATCTATCCCATTGAAAATCAATTACCTAATGCACCAGAGATTAATAAAATCGCTCTAGCCATTGAAGAAATACCTGGCACACCTATGCCAAAATATTCTTCGGGTAATATCCAAAAAACAATACAATACACATCGATAGAGGGTAATCGTGTAGATATTCCTCCTGTCGGGATCACAATAACCGGTAATGATCTATTTATTAATCAAGTCACTCACGTACTAGATGAAATAAGTGAAATTCCTTCCGGAAATATCGTTATTCAGGAACTTGAAAAACAGGGTTTAAATATCCAACCACCGACGATGGATGCCATTGTACGCGAAAAAAATGGTCAATTTTATGCCCGTAATAGCGCCGGTAGCAGTATCGCCTTTGATCCAGAGAATCACCTGATTGGCACAGAAGAGAAACTGACCGAGGAGCCCTGGCGTTCCCGTGAACCTGCTGTCGCTTTATATCATGAGATGCTACATATCTATTATAATCGTTACCCAACATGGTTTACTTCTATCGATAATAAAATGATTGATCAAAAAGTCAGTGGCGGTTTTTCTTTGCTGGAAGAGTCACGTATTGTGGGAACAAAATATTTCTCCAACGATAAAAATACATTATTTGATTTCAGTGATTCTAACTATTTATTGGAAAATAATTCGGCTTTATTGACAGAAAATAGATTCAGAGCGGAATATGCTATATTCAAAGGTGAAAGCGAGTATATTATTCAACCTTATTATGGTAAAGGCGATAGTCAAATCCCATTAACAAGCACGAGAATAAGCACCAATGAATCACACCGTAATGTCATGGGTGTAGGTGATGGAAAACCTGAAAAAATGCCCGGAGAATCAGCTACCGATTATCGAAATAGAGTAAGGGAATGGCGAAAAACTAATAAAAAACCGGAAGAAGACATTGGAACAGGTGATTTTAGAAAGACAAAAGCACAATCCAGAATTGGGCTTTTACAAAAAGAATATCCTCAATTTGAACCGCAAAAAATTGAGCTTGGGGGTGCATTCGAATTATGGACAGTACCTAATGAACCTGCGAATAAATTGATGCTGAGTTCACATGGATATTTTTTCTCTGATAGTGCAGCGACGCAAGTCCCCACGGGAAAAACGATTCAATTTCTTGGTCCCCACGATCAGACATTATTAGAAGCACCGGATAATCCATTAAATTCGCCTTTTGATGTCACATTGGGTAATAGTGGCTTTACGATACAACCTTATGCAACGATAGAATCAGGCAATAAAGCAGGTGCGGCCAGTGTAAAAATAGGTGATAAAACGTTTACCGTGAACGATATTCAGAATATGGCTGCCGATGATATTGAAAATTATCGGCTAGCCACTGGAGTAGAAGCCAATACAACCAATCATGGCAAGGTGAGAAATTACGGTATCAAATATTATGAAAAAATGCCTGAGGAGGAGGTGAAGGCGGCAATATGGAAAAATAGAGCAGACAGTACAAATATCTATAAATATGATGCACTATTGGTTAGCCCAGAAGCTGGAAATCGTAAAAAATTGTCCGATATTTTTACTCTACTGAGAACCGACAAACGGATGGCAAAATATGATGAAATAACCTTTGTTGCCTGTCGTGAAGAATTGAATAGAATGAACATGAAATCAGTACATGATACCGGCCTTGGCGGTGGTTATGAACCCAAACTACAACCAACGGTGATTCTTTCACGTTCAAAACGATCGGTGACACTCACGCCAGACGGAGCAATAATTTATTCTGTTATTGCAGTCAATCTGCATCATAATTTCATAACAGAAAAAATCGTTGGTATAGCCCCTTTCCTATTTATGGATAATTAAAAGTTCTGGATAATTAAAAGGTCTCTTTGTATTACTTGAAACACCAAATTGAGGCGAGGAATTTTTTCTCGCCTTATTTATTTCAAACTATTCGTTGAAAATTAAATATTGCTGTACACATTCCATAGGAGATCTAACCATGCCAACACAACATGAGGAAACATTTCGCCGCAATATATCAGATCCTCTCCCGGTAGTCGGGTCGCCTTGATGTAGATAACTTATTACAAGTCAGGCATTCACTAGCATTTCTTTTATAAAGAGTTCATATAAAACTCTAAAGTATCTTAAATACCTTTATGAGACTTATATAAAGCTCTTAAAGTTTTCTTCTTTCATATCAGGTTTTGGTAAAATAAGAGGTATAATAAAGTCTCTTAACTACCAAATTCAAACTTAGGAGATGTGTTTGTGGCTCTAATGCTTTATACCGAATCGGAGTTGCTGGCAGAACTTGGGCATCGCCTCCGGGAACATCGGCTACGGCGTAACATGCTCCAGACAGAGCTAGCACTCAGGAGCGGTATTTCCGTCTCGGCGCTCAAAAAACTTGAAGGCAGCGGGCGGGGCACGCTTGAGAATTTTATGAAGGTCGCCTTTGCTCTGCGGCTGGAGAACGAAATTAAGTCCCTGTTTATGCTACAACCGGCCAGCATTGCTCAACTCGAAGCCATGAAAGCGCCGGTTCGCCAGCGCGCCCGGCGAACCCAACGTTCATCCCGGAAGCCCTCCGGCAATGGCCGCGCTCATCAATCAGGAGACTCAAAAAAATGACGACGCGAAACTTTCAGTACCGATCACTTGGCCAACTACAAGTGATCTACAACGGTCGTGGAGAACAGTGGGTATTGGGTCATCTGGCCGAAAGTACCGGGCATGGCCGCTATTTATTTGAGTACACCGACAAAGCTCTTGATAGCGGTATCGAATTCTCGCCTCTGCAACTACCACTTTCCGCTGATACTTACGCGAATTTTGAATACTTTCAGGACTGGCTCCCCGGCTTCATCGCAGATTCCCTGCCAGATGGGTGGGGACGGCTGCTTATGGACCGGTTCCTTCGCCGTAATCATGTCGATCCTGGTCGGATTTCCGTTCTGGAACGCCTGGCATTGCTCAGCGATAACACGATGGGAGCTCTGACTTACCAACCTGCCCTGCCTTTACCAGACGACCAGGAAGACAAATATAGTATTCTGAATTTGACCGGGCTGGCTCAGCAGATCCGTCAGGAAGTAACTGGTCAGGACTCGGAGGCACTGCGTGAACTTTTCCTACTTGGCGGCTCGCCTCACGGAGCCAGACCAAAAGCACAGGTAGAATATAATCCATCCACCGGCCAGATGAAAACGACTGCGTTCCCAGGGAGTGAGCCTTGGTTGGTCAAATTCCCCGCAGCAGAGGAAAATCCTTGGGTCTGTGCCCTTGAAGCAGCGTATGCCTGTACCGCCAGAATGGCGGGCATTGATTTCCCCACAAGTCGCTATTTCCGCCTTGAAGGAGAACTCGCTGCCTTCGGTGTCCGGCGGTTTGATCGTGAGAATGGAATGCGAGTGCCAGTACTGAGTATGGCCGGTGCCCTACATGCCGACTTCCGATTACCCTGTATGGATTACATAAATATCTTACGGGCGACTGGCTCCATCACACGCTCTGTTGTTGAGCGAGAAATCCAGGCCCGGCGTATGGTGTTCAACGTGTTGATGCATAATCGCGATGATCATGTGAAAAATTTCTCCTTCATTTTGAATGAAAGCAATGAGTGGGTCGTTTCCCCCGCCTATGATCTGACCTTTGCGGACGGCCCCGGCGGACAACATCAAACCTCGGTGACCGGCCACGGAACGGATATCACCCGCACCATGTTGCTTAAGGTTGCCAAAGATGCAGGCATCATGCCGGCCAGAATGAACACCATCATTGATGAAGTAGCGGATGTCGCCGCCGACTTCGCTCATATTGCACAGAATGTAACTGATGATATTCCCGCTGACGAACTTCATCAGGTCACGAACTGCATTAACCGAAATCTGTCCTGCCTCAAACGATAAATTCAGGGGACGAACCTTCTGGATTCTTCTGTTAATCAGAATCTGACGGCAGGGAGTACCGCACATCGGCAGCGTCCCGGCCGTCACCAGAAAAGAGTGGCAGCCAAACCTACGGCTTTATACTGCGATTAAATTACAATCCCAATTCAGATAATCCAGGGTGATCATCAGGACGGCGGCCTAAAGGCCAATGAAATTTGCGTTCAGATTCTTTTATCGGAAGATCATTAATGCAAGCATAGCGGTTGTACATCAAGCCATCTTCGTTAAACTCCCAATTCTCATTACCATACGAGCGAAACCAGTTACCGGAATCGTCATGCCATTCATAAGCGTAACGAACCGCTATTCTATTCTCAGTAAACGCCCAAAGTTCTTTAATTAAGCGATATTCATGCTCTTTCGCCCATTTTCTGGTTAATAAACCCTGAGCCTCTTTACGGCTATGCACGAATTCAGCACGATTACGCCAATGGGTATCCAATGAATAGGCCAACGAAACCTTTTCAGGGTCACGGCTATTCCATCCATCTTCCGCTAAACGGACTTTTTGAATAGCGGTTTCGCGGGTAAATGGCGGTACCGGCTGGCGAATTTCTTTTGTATCAGACATGTTGTCTCCTAATATTAAATTTTCCATTAACTCACATCGTATTTATTCAGCAATGCCTTAGCAATATTCATTGCTTCTAAAGCATAATTTCTATCATTCATTACATGAGCCGTTGTAATAGCGCCTTCTATCAGAATTAAAAATTTTCTGGCTAAATCCGCTGATGAATCTGGCGATATTTCTTCACAAATAGAAAGCACGTAAGTAAAAACTTTCTCTTTATGTTCCCTAGCAATGACTCTTACAGGATCATCAGGATTAGGGCGTTCACCGGATGTATTGATAAATGCACATCCTCTAAAATCATCACTTGCGAACCATCTTTGTAATACCAGAAAAATATTCAGCAATTTCTCTTTAGGTGTTTTATATTCGGCTAATGACGAGGTAAACCACCGCATCCAGCGCTCATCTCGCCGACGAAGAACCTCTTCTACCAACCCCTCTTTCGTACCGAAATAACGATAAATTGTCTTACGTGAAGAACCTGTCGTGCGCGTTATCAGATCGATACCTGTCGCTGCAATCCCCCTTGTGTAAATCAATTCCTCAACAACATCCAACATGTTTTCCCTGATGTTGGGCGCTTGCTCACCTTCCATGTTTTTCATGGTAGAACGATCATTCTCCATAGTCAACCTCTTTACTAAAAAAATGGATTTAAATTATTATCTCTATGATTTAAAAAGTAATTATAATACTCATCGCCTTTATCATCAAAACTGCTCATTTATACATGAGAACAACCTTAAATAATGATCTTATCAGAGAAATGAAGAAATAATATTAAATTTCACATTACCGTTTCTTGTTTATTATTTCAATTAAAAAATTGAAATTTATTTTTAAGAGGAAAAAAATAATATCAACAAATTATTCCCATAGAATATTTATAATAATATACCTTGCCTCTTTATTGTGAATTTTTTTAATTTAAATGCTTAGGAATATTATTAATAAATATATTAAAACGCTACCAATAATTAGACTCAGGAATGAAATATACCTAATAGATTTCGAGTTGCAGCGCGGCGGCAAGTGAACGAATCCCCAGGAGCATAGATAACTATGTGACTGGGGTGAGTGAAAGTAGCCAACAAAGCGGCAGCTTGAAAGATGAAGGGTATAAATGAAGGGCGAATATCCGCCCTTCTATCAACCACCCGCTAATTTAACTGTCATACCTTTAGCTTCAAGTAACTGTTTCAATAAATCTCTTTTATCGCCCTGAATTTCGATCTCACCCTCTTTGACTGAACCACCACAGCCACATTTTTTCTTCAATTCAGCCGCCAGCTCAACTAGTGTCTGATCATCAGCATCAATCCCGGTAATCACGCAAACCCCTTTTCCTTTACGGCCACTGGTTTGACGCTGAATACGAACAATGCCATCTCCTTTTGGACGCTGAGGTTTAACCACTTCTTCCTGAATACGCCCTATGTCTGTGGAATAGACCAACCGCGAATTATTATCTTGCATTAATCACTCCCGCAATAGATTGATTAATTTGACGCAATGTGGCCGCAGGATCGGCGGCACGGGTAATCGGACGCCCAATAACCATATAATCAACACCAGCCAATACCGCCTGTTCTGGCGTCATGATACGGCGCTGATCGCCCGCATCACTGCCCGTCGGACGAATTCCCGGAGTCACTAATTGAAAATTCTGACCACAAACCTTTTTCAGTTGCTGAGCTTCATGCGCGGAACAAACCACACCATCCAGCCCACATGCCTGAGTCAGTTTTGCCAACCTTTCAGCCTGTTGCACTGGTGTCATATCAATACCAATACCTTGTAGATCCGATTGTTCCATGCTGGTTAATACCGTGACAGCAATTAACAACGGAGCATCATGACCATAAGGTAGCAACGCCTCTTTCGCCGCGGTCATCATTCTGGCACCACCACTAGCATGTACGTTTACCATCCAAACCCCCATCTCAGCAGCAGCGGCTACCGCTCTGGCGGTGGTATTAGGAATATCATGGAATTTCAAATCCAGAAATACTTCAAAACCCCGTTGATGCAGCAATTTAACAAACTGCGGACCATGCAGGGTAAACATCTCTTTACCTACTTTCAGACGGCAATCCTGTGGATCAATTTTGTCGGCAAAAGCCAGCGCCGCATCTTGGTTGTCGTAATCTAAAGCAACAATGACAGGCGAGCTAATCTGTCTACCAAACGATGTTAAGGTATGAGATGTCATTTTTTAACCTTTTTAACTAACAAAGCAATATTATGGTGACACTGTCACTGACCATCTAATCCACGGATCGGTTTAATTGAATCCCACGAACGACATGATGGGCAGTGCCAATAAAGTGAATGAGAAGTAAAGCCGCACTTATGGCAGCGATAATTAGGTTTGGTACGAATTTGTTCACCAACCATGTCCCGTAGCAAGATAATGCTTTCTTTTGCCCGCCCCTCTTCTGCCTCAGCCAAATGGTAATCCATCAGGCGATAAAACAGGCGCATGGTTGGATGACGCTCTAATCGATGGTTAATGTAAATTTGCGCAATTTCATGCCCTTCTTGCTGCTCGACAATATCAGCCAGCAAAAGTTCGGCCGCTGCCCCACAATCCTCCTCGACACAACGTCTCAGGAAATCTTCCCATTCATCAATCTTATTCAGATGCTGGTAACACTCCTGGAGAATAGACAACACCTCACTCACCAACTGTTTATCCTGCTCAAGAACAGATTTTAAAGCATCCGCCGCTTTGTTGTACTCTTGCCGGGCCATAAACAGGCGCCCCAACATGATAGAAACTCTGGCGCAGTTTTTATCTGCCTGAACCGCTTTATTGAGATAACCGATAGCCTCGTCAAGATCATCACCGCTCATCTCCTGTAAAGCGAGTTCACAATAAAAATGCGCAATTTTTTCCCGTAAATCATGTTTGCCAGATTTGACCAGTTTCTCTGCGATATCAATGGCTTTTTTCCAATCACTGGTTGATTGATAAATAGTCAGCAATGATTGAAACGCATTTTGCCGAAAATCTTTTTCATTCACCAATTGAGCAAACATATTTTCAGCCCGATCATACAAACCCGCAGACATATAATCGCGGCCCAATTGTTGCGTGGCAAGCAAACGCTGATCAAATGTCAGAGCAGCACTTTCCATAAGAGATTGATGAATACGGATAGCCCGTTCTACTTCTCCCCTGGAACGGAATAGATTCCCCAAAGTCAAATGCGCTTCAAAAGCAGAACTGTCCTCTTTAAGCATTTCAAGAAACAGATCCACGGCTTTATCTTGCTGGTTAGAAAGGAGAAAGTTAACCCCGGCAACATATTCTCGTGATAAGCGATCAGCATTTTGTTGCTTATCCTGTTGAGCACTTCTGCGCCCCATATACCAGCCATAAGCAGCGGCCACAGGAAGCAACAGAAACAACAGCTCTAACATAGGAGTTTATTCCTTGCTAAGTGCAAGCGATGAATGAGTAACCGAAGGTTCAACAGGTTGCTCCAGTTGCGCTTCAAGTCGCTTAATCTTGCGTTCAGCTCTGCCTAATGACAAACGAGCACGAAGATAAAATAATCCACAGAGAACCCAACCTAACACGAAACCGCCAGCAAACAATACAGCCAAAAGTGTAGATACAGAGTAATTCCCTTTAGCAATCAGATAGTTAAATGTAACGTTCTGATCGTTATTTGATCCAAGAGTCATTGAGATGACAAAGATCACCAATACCAGTAATAAAATCAGAAAATATTTCACATTTTTTCCTGTTATCTATTGTTGCTTGGACATTATGCTGGATAACGGCTCATTAAATTAGCATTTCCAGTCTGGATAAAGGAAGCAATTTATCATGATAAATGCGTCTTTCAGCTTTTTTACGATATCTTCCCATCGATTAAGTGTAAATAAGAAGCAATTATACCGCCAAATCTTGTTTGGTAAATTAATTCATATCTGGCACCGGATTATTTTATACCCTTCATCTTTC